>NZ_ATWF01000002.1:0-300000 GCF_000421105.1 Limisalsivibrio acetivorans | reverse complement strand
CTTTCGAATACCAAGGCAGCTGTATCCTGGTCCTTCTCCGGCACAAAATCAAGCATGCGTGCTATGGAGGGCTTAACGGAGCCCGGTGTTATCCCAAGTATGCGGAACATCTCATCGGACCAGTACATGTTGTCACCAGCGAGGTGCCATTCCCAGTTTCCGATATGTGCTGTCTTCTGAGCCTCTTCGAGGTATTCTCTGCTTCGGTCAAGCTCCTCGGACTTTAGGCTGTATTTCTGCTCAAGCCTCCGGTTTGCCTCTTCCAATGCCTTCTCCATCATTCGGAGATCGGTTACGTCCATGGCCAGCTCAACGGCTCCGGTCATCTCGCCTGAGCTGTTCCTTATGGGGGAGGCGAAGAACTTGTATGAGCATTCATCCCTCTGCTCTTCCTCAAGGGTGGAGTATCTTGTTGATGGCTTGCCCGTTTCAAAAACATCCTTAACGGTGCAGTTTTTGCAGGGTTCATCCTTTCCGTGAAGGTCCTTGTAGCATTTATTATGGGGTGAGGCTTCGAAGTCGAAATCGATGGTATTGAACTGTGTGTCCACAACCTTCAGGTGTCCCGGAATGGTGCTTATAACCGCCTGCATAACACTGAGCGTCTCCGCAAGCCTTCTCTCGGTTTCCTTTCGTTCGGTTATATCCATGAAAATGCCCATACTTCCCCGGAAACCGGATTCTTTATCCATGAAGCTGGAGGCGGAGACGATCATATCCCTGATGGAGCCGTCTGCGCATTTAAGGGAGACCTCGTACCTTCCGTATTCCCCCTTTCGGCGCATTTCAAGCTGTCTTTCCACTTCGTTGAGGCTCCTTGTGTGAACGAAGTCGGTGAGCTTCATGCCCATAACCTCTTCTATGGAGTAGCCGAGGATGTTCAGAAGCGTTTGGGATACATAGCAGATGTTTTGATTCTCATCGGTCATGCCCACCCCTTCGTTCAGCTGATCAAGGATGCGGATGTAGTAGGGTGCGGGTGAAGCTGGATGGAGTCTGGAGTTCTCGGGAGAGCCTGTTTCGTGTTTGAGGCGTCGAATTTCGGCTATCAGTTCTTCTTTGCTCCATCGCTCATAGTTCATCAATACTTAAAAACCTCGTGTTTAAATAAAATATATATCATTCACTTTTATCCGAAAAAGGAAAAAATTCAATATGAAATAATCAATATCATGAATAATGCTACCCGGAAAGGTAGTATTCACAAGCTTATAAAATAAATCGCACTTGAGTGCAATAAAAAAACTTGACACGATACGACTAAGATATATCTTGATTAATACAATAATATAAGAATGGAGGTGGAGTATGTTACGCAAGCGTGATGAAGCAGTTTTGTCGCCTTTCAGAAGCCTGTTCGACCTCAATCGTGAGATGGGGCGTGTCTTCGACAGGTTGGTTGATGGGGACTATGCCGGTTCACCAGCCGCTTTCAGGCCTGATATCGACATCGTAGAAGAGGATGACAGGATCCTGGTAAGCGCGGATCTTCCCGGAATGAAAGATGATGATATCGAGGTATCACTCTCCGACGGCGTTCTCACCATTAAGGGTGTGAGGGAAGAGGTTAAAAGCGAGAAACAGAAGAGCGTCCACAGGCGTGAGAGATACTATGGCAGTTTTGTCCGCAAGTTCACCCTCCCTGCAAACGTGGAGAGTGATAATGTGAAGGCGGTGTTCAGGGATGGTGTCCTTGAGATATCCCTTCCCCTTGCAGAGGCCGCAAAGGAAAGACGAATCGCCATCGAGGCTGAATAAGGTGCAAAAAGAGGGCTCCCAAAAGAGCCCTCTTATTCTATCTAGTCATTATCGAGCAGTGCGTTTTCCGCAACCTGCTCAAACCTTTCAACGGATATAATCTCCAAAGACTTTTTAACGTTCTGGGGGAGATTCGCAATATCCTTCTCGTTCTTTTTGGGTATCAGTGCCTTGGTGATGCCGTGACGCTTTGCCGCAAGAAGCTTCTCCTTCAACCCGCCTATGGGGAGCACCTTACCTGTGATGGTGATCTCTCCGGTCATGGCTACGGACTTGTTCACAGGTTTCTTTGCAAAGGTGGAGAGAATCGCCGTTGCCATGGTTATTCCCGCAGAGGGTCCATCCTTCGGTATTGCTCCGGCGGGGACGTGGAGGTGTATGTCATATTTAGAGAATTCTTCCGGATCGATGCCGTATTTCTCCGCAATGTTCCTTATATATGTGAGCGCAGCCTTTGAGGACTCCTTCATAACATCCCCGAGCTGGCCAGTTACCGTCAGGTTCCCCTTGCCGGGGTATCTTGTGCATTCCACAAACAGAACCTCACCCCCTACCGGTGTCCAGGCGAGCCCTGTGGCGATGCCTATCTCGTTGTCCTGCAGCTCGTCGTCATCAAGGTATTTAACGGGTCCGAGGAACTTTTCGACAGTTTTCTCCGTTATGCGGAAGTTCTTGTCCTTCCCTTCTGCAACCTGTCTTCCAACCTTTCTGCACACTGTGCCCACGTATCGTTCGAGGTTTCTGAGCCCCGATTCACGTGTGTAGCCTTCTATGATGTGCATAAGCGAGGGCTTGGTGAAGTTTACCCTCTCCTCGCTCAGGCCGTTTTCGTCTATCTGTCTGGGGACAAGGTACTTCTCGGCGATCTTCAGCTTCTCCTCCTCGGTGTAGCCTGGGATCTGGATAACCTCCATCCTATCCTTCAGTGCGGCGGGGATGGGGTCGAGGTAGTTCGCCGTAGTGATGAAAAGCACCTTTGACAGATCGAAGGGCACACCGAGATAATGGTCCACAAAGTTGACGTTCTGAACGGGGTCAAGAACCTCAAGGAGTGCCGAGCTCGGATCGCCCCGGAAGTCGTGACCGAGCTTGTCGATCTCGTCAAGCATGAGAACGGGGTTATTCGTCCCCGCTGTTTTAATGCTCTGTATTATCTTGCCGGGCATGGCGCCGATGTAAGTTCTTCTGTGTCCACGAATCTCTGCTTCGTCCCTCATTCCGCCGAGGGACATGCGGACGTATTCACGACCCATGGCGCTGGCGACGGATTTTCCAAGGCTGGTTTTACCCACGCCGGGGGGGCCCACAAGGCAGAGAATGGGGCTCTTCATATCCTTCTTAAGTTTGCGCAGTGCAAGGAAGTCGAGTATCCGCTCCTTAACCTCCTCAAGGCCGTAATGGTCATTGTTCAGAACCTTCTTCGCTTCTTTTATCTCAAGCTTCTCTTTGCTCGATTTGCTCCATGGTAGCTCCACAAGCCAGTCAAGATAGGTTCGAACAACGGTGGATTCTGCGGAATCTGGATGCATCTTGGTAAGGCGCTTAAGCTGTTTGTCAGCCTCTTCCTTCACCTTCTTGGGCATCTTTGCCTTCTTTATCTTGGCCTGATACTCCTCAAGCTCAACCTGGATATCGTCCTCTTCCCCAAGTTCTTTCTTTATTGCCTTGAGCTGTTCACGGAGGAAATATTCCTTCTGGCTCTTATCAATCTCACCCCGGGCATCGTTCATAATCTTCTGCTGAACCTCAAGGATGGAGATCTCCCTGGTTAGGAATTCGCTCACCTTCTTAAGCCGCTCAAGGGGGTCGCTCTCTTCCAGAATCTCCTGGGCCTCTTCCATCTTAATCCCGAGGTTTGAGACGATAATATCCGCAAGCTTACCGGGGTCGTCTATGGTCTCTATAACAGCGAGGAGGTCGGGGAGCATAGGCTTGCCGAGGTTGACAGCGTTGCTCAGCTGTTCCTTCACATGGCGCAGGAGAGCCTCCGACTCAAGCTCGCCGTCCTTATACTCCTCAAGGAATTCTGCAACAGCAACCTTGAAGTTCGGCTCACGCTGGAGGAATTCTCCGATGGATGCACGTTTAACCCCCTGAACAAGGATCTTGATCCTTTCGTCTGGGAGTTTCAGCATCCTGAGAATAACTGCAACGGTTCCTACTGTGTTGATATCCTCCTCATCCGGCTCCTCCTGCTGGGGGTCCTTCTGGCAGGCGAGGAATATCAGCCTGTCGCCGCTCAATGCCTCGTTTACTGCTGAAATACTGGATTCTCTTCCCACAAAGAGGGGGAGTACCATATATGGAAAAACTACTATATCCCTTACAGGCAGCAGCGGAAGCTCTTCTGGTATATGTATATCGGTTTCAAATTGTTCCACTTCGTTTACCTCTTGTTCGTTATTTTCGTTCTCTTCACTCATAATTAATCCTCGATTGTATCTGAAAGAGATTATTCAGCTGTTTTTTTCAATGTTACGCTGAGAACCCCTTTCTTCAGTACGGCGTGTGTTTCTTCCTCATTCACCCGAAAGGGGAGGGGTAGAACCCTTTTGAAGGGGGCAAACTCCCTTTCCACACGCATGAAATAAACCTTATGATCGAGGCAGTAGCGCTTTCTTACCCCCTCAATTATAAGAAGGTTCTCGTACAGATACACGGCGAAATCATCACTGCTGACACCGGGGATCTCAATATTGACAAGTATTTCATCCCCTCTTATCAGTGCATCCATGGGAGGGGTGTTGGTTTCTGCCATGGAGCCCTTCTGTGATTCGATAAGATTCATAATCTCATCCACTTCCTTTTTCATAAGGCCGTGGATGAATCTTATCTTGGAGAGATGATCGGGTTTGCTCATTTCTTCCTCATGAGAGATTCAGCTCTCGTATGGTTTTAAGAATACCCTCCCGGGTATCCTCCCTTTCAAGGGCGAAGTTTACAGTTGCCTCAATGAGGCCGTCCATATTTCCGCAGTCAAAGCGTTTGCCTTCGAATTCGTATCCGTAGACACCCCTTTCGTCTGCGATGGTTTTTATGGCGTCGGTGAGCTGTATCTCGTTTCCGGCTCCTTCGCCTGTTTTTTCGAGTTCGTCCATTATGTCGGGGGTTAGTACATAGCGGCCGATGATGGCGAGATCGCTGGGGGCGTTTTCCTTCGGTTTCTCCACCATGTTTCCAAGGCGGAAGAGACGCTCGCTCTCCTGCTCCTTCACTTCGACGATGCCGTATTTATGTGTCTGGTCCATAGGAACACGCATGATTGATATAACGGGAGCTTTAGTGCGCTCATACTCCTTGGCCATTTCGCCGATAACCGAACCCTTCGAAAGGATTATGTCATCGGGGAGGATAACGGCGAAGGGATCGTTCCCCACGATATCCTTGGCGCAGAGAACTGCATGACCCAGCCCCTTCTGTTCCTTCTGGCGGACATAGACCACATCACACATATCCGATATTCGGTTAACCTCTTCGAGAAGTTTTTGCTTACCCGCCTCTTCAAGGGCCTGCTCAAGGGCGGGGTCCCTGTCGAAGTGGTCTTCCATGGATTTTTTTGTTCTTCCTGTTACGAATATAATTCTCTCTATACCGCCGTTAAGGGCCTCCTCCACGGCGTATTGGATAAGGGGTTTGTCTATCAGTGTAACCATCTCCTTGGGGATGGCTTTGGTGGCGGGGAGCATCCTCGTGCCCATGCCCGCAACGGGGAAAACTGCACTTTTTACCTTCATTTTTTCTCCTCTCAATAATAAAGTTATTCATTATCCGGCCAAACATCGCCGGCTTAAAATCAGGGGAAAATAATCCCGGCGTAGCCCACAACCTTGTCGTTGTCCCCCGATACCTCTCCGCTGTGGGTATGCTCCACAAGCTGGGGATTCGAACCGCCGAGCTGTTTTAAGTACTCAATACCGATCCCTGCCGGTATAACACCGCACATTGATATGCTGTTGTCTGTTACACTTTTGAAAAGCTCCTCCGTATCCATCTTCAGAACGGCATCAATTGCCATCCGGTCCTTCTCTTCCGTGATGGATGCATTCTCAAAATGGTTGAAATCGGAACTGATAACAACGAGAATATCCTCGTCTTTGAATGCTTCGGCCATTATCCGGCCAAGTTCCCGTACAGTTCTTAAATCGCCCCTCCCCACTGTAACGGGGAGTATCGCCACATCGGGGTTAAGCTGTTTTAATATAGGGACAATAACCTCTAGGGAATGTTCATTCCTGTGGGCGGCGGTGTCGTGGGTGAAAACACCCGATGAAATAAGCCTTCCGGCAGCGCTGTCGTCCACACGTACCTCGCCGCCGGGAACCTCCCATGCGCCCTCGCTGTATACGGAGAAAGGGGAGCCCATGCTTGTGTGGTTTGGTCCTATCAGGATGACCGTGTCGGGTATACGAACCCTGCTGAGGGTTTTAACAGCCGTTCTGCCCGAATAGACGTAGCCCGCATGGGGCACAAGTACGGCTCTGGCTCCCATAGTGCCGGAACCTTCCCTGGCTGATTCGATAAACTCTGAGATTTCGCTGACTGTCGAGGGGTAAAAAAGCCCTTTTACCGCTGCTTTTCTGAGCATAGCATCTTTCCCACCTTTTCTGTCCAGCTGGACGGCATCTTCACTGAGATGTTAAAGTAGCTGTAATCGTTAACCAGAACAAGCCGTTTATCCACATGGCTCAAGGCCCACGGCTGTCTGTTTCTTGATATTACCAACTCTTTAACCCTTTTAAAAGTGAAGTGTTTCATAAATGGGAAGATACCCTGCAGAAACCGGAGATGATCGAGGGTTTTGGAACCTATGGTTATGAGACGGTTCCCCTGGGCGCAGATCTCAAGCCTCCCGTCATGGGTGAACAGGATGAAATAGTCCTCCCCGAGAGCCTCTTTGAGGTCGAAATCCGTATCGAACATGCACATCTTCTCGCTCCCTGCGAGGAACTCCATGTAGGATGTTACGATGGTAGCTTCGGGGTTTTCGTTGCTTATGGTCTGGAAGGAGACGGGCTCACCCGTCTGGTCTTCAATCCTGTATGAATCCACAGCGCCTGAACGCAGGAGGTATAGGTCAACGATGTTGCCGCAAGTCATATCATTGCCGAACTCTGAGAGTGCGCCGCTGATCTTCTTTGATATAAAGCCGCTGAAGAGTGTTTTTTTGGTTTTGTTGCAGAGATCTGTATTCGGTTCTTTCCCTGAAACGTCCCCCCGTGCTGTGGTGTAGGACCCTCCGCTGAAGCAGTGTACGTTCTTGGCGGAGATGGGCGGAAACTGACCGTTGTTTACAAGGCGAACCCTGTTTCCGCAGTGCTTCACAAATTCTGCTATCCCCGCCAGGTTAGGGGAGGGGTTCAGGAAGATAAATTCATTCATTTAATAGGCATCGCTTCGTAGAATGCGTTTCTGCGCACAGGCTCAAGGCCGGAGGCTGTTATCATACCCCTGAGCTCTTCCTCTGTAAGGCCTTCACTGCTGGTGGCTCCCGCCGCATGGGTTATATTCTCACGGAATATCGTCCCGTCCAGATCATCTGCGCCGAAACGAAGGGCGATCTGGGCTGTTTTTTCACCCAGCATTACCCAGTATGCCTTTATATGCGGTACGTTGTCCAGCACAAGGCGTGAAACGGCAACCATCTTGAGGTCATCCATCCCTGTGGAGGGCATCATGCCGTCGAGGAACGTGTTCTCCGGATGGAAGGAGAGGGGGATAAATGCTAAGAACCCTCCGGTTTTTTCCTGTAAATCTCTTATGGCCTCAAGATGCTCCATACGGTGTTCATCGGTTTCGAGATGGCCGTAGAGCATTGTGGCATTGGTTTTTACGCCCTCTTTATGGGCGATCTCATGAATCCTAAGCCAATGATCCGCTTCTATCTTTTCGGGGCATATCTCATTGCGCACTTCGGGGTTGAATATCTCCGCACCACCCCCAGGCATCATGTCGAGACCGGCTTTTTTGAGCCCTTTGATAACATCAACGATGCCTATACGGGAGATCCGGCTGAAATAGTCTATCTCAACGGCGCTGAAGCCCTTGAGAACCTTGGCGGGAAAGTTCCTTTTCAGCTCGCTGAGCATATCCGTGTAATAGGTGAAGGGTGCGGTGGGGTGGAGTCCGCCAACAATGTGGAGTTCGTCCGCTTCCTTTCCTGATTTGCGTACATATTCGAGGATGTCGTCGATCTCCATGAAATACCCGTCATCGTCACCCTCATCCCTGGCAAAGGCGCAGAATCGGCATTTGCTCACACATATATTCGTATAGTTTATGTGCAGGTTATTAACGTAGAAAACCTTCTTCCCCCACATCCTCTGGCGGAGGGTGTCCGCTTCGGAGCCGAGTTCGAGAAAGTCTTTATCGAAGAGGTTCTGCATCGCTTGCTTTATCCTGTTATATTAAATGTGTCAAATTCTTGAAAAATTATCACAGTCCGCACTCTTTTAGCAACCGTTTATTGGCTACTCCGTCCCACGGTATTTCTCACCCTTCTCAAAGAGCTTCTTCCATACCCTGAGACCGTCCTTCTCCACAAGGTCCTTCTCCGCCTCTATCCTTTGTTCCAGTATCTCAAGGGCATCTTCGAACCTGTCCGCCTCGGCCAAAGCCACGGCGAGTGTTATCACACCCCTGTTGGAGGGGCGCAGTCGGAGTGCTTCTGCGGCATTCTCCACAGCGAGGCTTCCGTTACGTATGGCGGGATCCTTGGCTGTGGCAAGTCTCCATGCGAGTTTATGCCTTGCGGCGGCATTCTTCGGCTCGAGCTCAACGGCCTTTTCAAGATCACGCAGGGAATAGCTCTCCTTACCCGCCGAACGGAGTATATCCGAACGGAGGAGGTAACCATCAGCGGACTCCGGCGCAAGCTCTATCCCCTTGGTGGCGTCCACAACAGCACGCTCGAGATCACCGGCTTTGAGGTATGTTCTCCCCCTGCCGATATACGCCATCGTCAGTTCTGGGTCATAGGTTATAGCCTTAGTATAGTTGAAGAGGGCCTCTTTGGTGTTCCCCTGTGCCCGGTAAGCTTCAGCCATGCCGGCATAAGCTTCGGCCCATGTGGAGGGTTTTCTGCTCACCGCTTCGTCAAGATCCAGCAGAGCAAAATCGTATGCACCCTGATGGAGCCTTGCCATCCCCCTTTTGTAGTATAGCCTTGCCATATTTACCTGGTAGCGCATGGCGGCTGTGTAGTCGTTCTCCGCCGCCGCATACTCACCCCTTTCCATATAGAGATCTCCACGAAGCTCCCTTGTGGTGTAGTGGTCGTATTCATCTATCGCTTCGGAGTAAATCTCCTCTGCACGGTTAAGGTTACCTGATTCAAAGGCGTTAAGCCCTTTTGTGTTCATCAGTTCTGTCTGTTTGGGTACGCATGCGGCGCACAGCAGTGCGGCTATTACAATAAATCGTCTCATGAATAAGCACTCCTAGATTACTGGGGATTGGGGATTCTAACCTATGGCGTATAAAAAATCGACAGCTTTAAAGGTGTATGGACACAAAAAATTCACGTGAAGTAACATATTGTGACAATCATTGTTTGTGAGTGGTTTATATTCTCACTCAGCAAAGAGGAGGGGATTAGATGATTCTCGAAATAGCAAAAACAGGTTCATACGGAGACACGGTTATTACGCCGGAGATACTTGGCGAGATAGCCGCCTCCTTTGCCGGAGACGTTCCCGTTACTGCGGGGCATGAGCTGGCGGATTCCATGCCCGCTCTCGGCTGGGTCAAGCGCATCTGGGTTGAGGGGGATACCCTTCTCGGCGAGGTGGAGTTGACCGGGGAGATGCAGAAGGCGTTCGATGGCGGTGAGTACAGAAGATGGTCCATCGGCGCAAGGAAGAGGGAGGATGGCTACTACCTTCATCATCTCGCATTTCTCGGAAGCGTTCCACCGATGATAAAGGATCTCGAGGTTATCGAGATGGGGGACACGGAGGACTTTATAACCATACCCGTGGAACCCGAAGGTGGCGTGCTTACGAATCTTGAAGAGCTTAGAAGGCTGCGTGAAGAGGTTCGGGAGATCAAGATCGAGCAGATGCGAAGGGCGGGTGAGGGGAAGATTCCCGCATTCCGGTTGGAGACTGCCGTCAGCTTCGCCAGAGAAAGTAGTGAAGCGGTGAACATGGCGGATGGGAGCAGGATTGAGGCGGCGGATCTTTTGATCGACCTCTTCGGTTCACTCCCCGAGATGGTTAAGCCCGGTTCAGATATGAGCAGAGCGGGGGAGCATACCTCCGTATCGGCAAGATGTTTTTCAAAGATATAGGAGGATTTCATGGCTAAATTCGATGCAGTTGTGAACAGACAGACGGTGGATTCCGCAGAGATTCTGGATGGCCGTCACCCCGCAGTGGTTCGGGTTATGGAGTTTAAGGCGGATTCGGGAGAGGTTCCCGCAGGTGAGATCGTTGCGAAGGACGCTCTCGGGCTCATATCTTCGTATGACCCGGATGCGGTTTCGGCAAACGCAACGCTGGCGGTGCCTGTAGGGGTGAACCTTTTTCCCGTGGATACAGCAAAGGACAGCCTTGGGAATGTGGTTGTCCACGGAACGGTTATCAGAAGCTCACTCAAGACAGAAGGAGCAGAGGCCGCAGATGTGGATAAGGATACACTCGAGCAGAATACCCAGATCTGGGCATTCTAAATACTAGGGGGAGGATACATGATTCAGTTCGACATCAACTCATTTTTCACAAGGGAGGCGCTTGTCCGCACACTTTCGGATATGCCCGTTCTCTCAACACCTGTAATGGACACCATATACAAGGAGGAGAGGCGAAGAAACCATCCGCTTCCCACTGTGGCTGTGGCGGATCTTCAACAGCCCATACGCAACATCGCAGTGAGCAGACGGGGCTCAAACCCTGTTCCCCTCTACGGCGATTCCGGCGAGATTACCCATATCGAACCCCAGCCACTCAGGCCCTCTGAAAGGCTTTCGGGTGTGGATGTGAACAACTTCAAGATGATCGATACAGCAGGAGCAAAGCTCCTTATCGATAACAAGATAGACAGGCTCAGAAGAGTTGTAAGAGCCTCTACCGAGGCGATGGCGGCGCAGTCGCTCAAGGGGAAGATAAGCTATCCCATGGCAATGGACGGCGGTTTCGGAACCTATGAGGTGGACTTCGGCACGACACTGACCCATACACCCGCAACCCTGTGGGATGATTCGGGTATCACCATCGATGAAGTGATCGCTACATTCATAGAGATGGAGGCGGCGATTCAGGAGAGTAGTCGTTTCAGCGGCGAGATACTCTTCTGGGCGGGGCGCGACGCCTTCATGGCGCTCAGTAAGATCGTCCAATCCCTCGATGGTTCAGTGGTTGCCACCATGGAAAACAGGGCTATCAATGTGGGCGGATACAGCGTCGGTCTCATGAATTCATCTTATACAAACCCTGCGGACGGAACACCGGTTAAGGTCGTGGACGACAACTCCATCGTGGCAGTGGCGAAGGATGCTCCCTTCGAGCTTGTCTATGCGGTTCTTGATGATCTGGACAGCAACCTCGTTTCCATGCCTTTCTTCGTGAAGCCCGTCGAGGATAAGCGTACATCCTCCATCGAGCTAGTGGCGGAAAGTAAGCCCCTCCCCGTTCCTTACACTAAGGCGGTGAACTGGGCCGCTGTCACGGCATAAGGGTTAATGCGTGGCTCTGCTTAGTGCTGAAGAGCTCCGGGAAGAGATTCAGCAGGAGGATTTCGACGCAATAACCGGCGGTGACGACACCATAGCTGAAAACGCTGTGGAGAATGCAAGGGATCGCATCACTGCCGTTGTAGAACGCTTCGGGCTTGAATACGACGAAGAGGATAAGGTTATACGGCTTGCTCTTAAGAAGATGGCGCTGTGTGAGCTTTACACATATTCCGCCGACTGGGTTGAGGCGGAAAACTTCCGGAAGGAGGCCTCTGATATCCTTGCACCACTTGCTCCTGTGAGGGTTGCGGAATCGGCTGTTAAGGGGGGAAGCTCCGACTGGAATTGTTTCTCTTAAAGGGGGAAGGTTTTGATATATGAAACGGGTGCAGTTCTTGTTTCCGCATTGAAGGAAACTGGATTGTTCAGACGGGTGAGTCTCATTTCAGGTATGGATGAAAACGATCAGGAAACCTCCGGGGAGCCTTCGGCGAAGGTATTGTTCGTGAGCGAACAATCTTCATCCATAGGGGGAAGGATGGGCAGGGAGCTTGTCTACAGCATTGTACTGCGCACCGTTTCACTGGGCAGGGATGGGGACGCCTTTAAAAGGGGTGCGGATCTTATAGATTCCTCCCTGGCGGCCCTGCTCAGCCTTCCCGTTATATCATGGAGCGTTGAAGAGGCCTCGGCGGATAAGAGAAGCCGGAGCTGGAGGATCAACGTTGTGATACGAAGGAGCTTCGGAGGCTGATTTATGAATGGTGAATACACATCCTCCAGAGGGAGGCTCTATTTCAGGGGTACTGAGGAAACCGCTCACAGGGATATGGGAAACGTATCCAGTCTGAGTCTGAGTGTGAAAAATGAGACAAAAGAGCGCTTTGGAGAGAAGGATGGAGTGCTTGTCCCGAAGGAGTCGATACTAGTCCGCAGGGTAATTGAGCTCGAGTTTGTTCTGGACAGGATAGGCGATGAAAACCTTTCCATATTCTTCTCAACGAATCCCAACAGCTACCCTGAGCAGAGCTTCACAGAGGAATTGTATATAGACGGCAGTGGCTGCTATCCCCTTGGGTACGTGGATATATCGAATGCAGAGCTGACCTCCGGTGGGATCTCATACATTGAGGGGAGCGACTACGAGATTCTTAAAAGAGAGGGGATGCTAAGGATCCCCGAAGGGAGTTCGGTACCGGCTAGTACAGCGACTCTCAGCGGATATTCGGGAAGTAATAGTAGACTGGGCGTCTCTGGGGGTAGAAGTGTTGCGGGGGATATATTTTTCGTAGGAGATGCGGACAACGGTAGAACATTGAGGTTTTCCGGAAGAGTGTCACTGGCACCGAAGGGGGGGATCTCTCCTGCAGACAGAGATTGGGTAAACCTACCTTTTGCAGGAGTATTCATCGATGCCTCATCCAATGAAAGCTTAATAGATATAGATATTTACTAAGGTGAAAATATGCTTCTAAAGAATGCAAATTTTGCTCTTACGACCCTCTCTGAGGATCTTGATAACTCCATGAACCCATCGAGCCTGTATATGGCCAGTGATTCAGACTTTCCTAAAAGCGGCAGGTTCAGGGCGGTTATCTGGGGGGGCGCCCACAGTACACCCCTTAAAGATCCCGAAAGGGAGATCGCGGAGCTTGAGTACAATGGAATGGGAGTGTTTCCTCTGTTCAACTGCTATGGAGGTCAGGAAGGAACGGTTTCCAGGAGCTGGCCGGCCGGAAGCAAGGTTGCCCACGTGATAACGGCAGGTAAGCTGGACGAGCTTGAGTCATTTATTCATGAGCATGCTAATAAAGCTGTTATAGACGGCTTTTCAGATGTTTCTGGAGAGGTTGCATACAACGGCACAGAGTTGCTCAAGAGGGCGGAAGCTTTGAGAATTACAGCGGACTATGAAATGGACGGATCTGTTAGGTGCATCCTTGCTGACAGCTCATCATCGGACATAGCCGTTACACTGCCAGACCCTTCATTCTACAGCGGCAGGCTCTTCTTCGTTAAGAACACCGGAACGGGAATGGTCACTATAACCCGTTACAGCGGCGAGATGATAGACGGTCAGCAGGCTGATATCACCCTTTCGACCCAGTGGGATAGCAGGGCGCTGATCTCCGGCGGAACAAACTGGTACATGGTTTAGGTGAAGCATGATTAGCCTTGGCGGTGTACAGCTTCCGGATGGTCTCATCTGGGAGAACGAGTTTTCATCTTCTGGAGTTTCAGCTGAGCGCAGAACGGCCGTTGACGGCTCAGAGATTCTCTTCTCCCGAAGGATTACCGGGAGGGATATAGACCTTGTATCCATGGAGGATAGATCATGGTTCAGCAGGGAGCAGGTGGAGATGCTGAGTGGAATGGCAAGTAATACGACAGCTAACTATATCCTTGAGTTGGGAGCAAATGCTTTCATTGTCAGGTTCAGGAATGAGGATGGTGGTTTCAGTTTCACTCCGGTTGACCCAGTAGAAAACGGGTCATCAACCGGATGCTACTACGGAAGAATTAAACTTCGTGAGTTAGGGGGAGAATGATGGAGCAGACGGATATAAAGTTTTATAAATCGGCCATGATAACAGATACTTCGGTGAACGGAGGTCATATGGATGCCGCTGCGGCGGTTGTAAGCGGTGTTAAGTTTAACCTTTTTCCGAGGGTCACATCAAAGGAGCGTACGGATGGCATCCTCAGGTACAGAAAGGTTTTCATGTCAAACCGCTCTACCGGATCAGAGCCTGCATACGATGCGGCGGTCTGCATAAGCCTTCCGAGCAACGGTGGTGACCGGTTCTATATCAAACGATCCAACCACTCAGAAACCCAGGCGGATATAATCGACTCCGGCTGGACCGGGGGTGGTTACATAAATGCCGATGTCACAGCTGGAGATTCATCCGTTCAGGTGCTCTTCGAAAGTAACGATTTCGACATACCGGACGGCTCGCTGATGCTGTTCAGAAAAGAGGATGACAGCATAATTACAGCCAGAACGACTGATGATGGGAACGCCTGTGCAACATGGATAGGAAATGTGGCCACCATCAGGCTAGCAGAGCAGGTGCCCGAGGATATGCCCATGGATACCACCTGCGCGGGTATTTGTATTGAGCTAGGCAATCTTCAGTCAGCTGCGGAAAACGTTATCGTAACGAGCGCATCGGGAGGGTTGAGCGATGGTAGCATCGATGTGAATAATCAAGGGTGCATCGAAGAAAGCTGGACACTGACCTTCACTTCCGCAACAGAGTTTGACGTGGCCGGTTCACGAATGGGTGCGCTCCCGTCAGGGAGTATATCTGGAACATACTCGCCGCTGAACCCTGTGGGAGCAGAGCCTTTGTTCATGATCCAGTCTTCAGGATGGACAGGCTCCTGGCAGGCGGGAGATACCCTTAGTTTTGATACAAAAGAGGCCTCCGCACCGGTATGGATAAAAGAGGTAGTCCCAGCAGGTACAGCCAGAGAGCCGGAGAACCGTTTCAGGCTCGACTGGATGATTGATTAAAAGATGTACAGCGTTCCGGGAGTCTGCATACCTGGTGATACGGGTGCAGGACAGGACCATTTCATGTTTGCGGGCTCTATCCAAATTTTGAGCTCCCTATCTTTTGGTGCGGATATCAAGTACCCAGAACCCTTCGGCTATGAGGGCGGACTAGATCTTGCCTGCGGGCTTCTTCCTATACACTTCGATTCGAGCTATGCAACCGCCATTTCAGTGGCGGGTGAATGCCTGCTGGAAGGGCTCCTCTGTTACATCATGAGTGGCAGTGCTTTGTTGGTAAGCAAGCTAACCAATTATGGTGAGGGTGGTGTAGAGCATGTTTATTCATGCGGAAACAGCGATAGAATCGAGTCAGAAAACTATATAGGCGGCAGCCACTGCGAAGGTGTGGAGTTATTTGCTTCCATTGATTCGAGGCTCTTAAATGGGTGCGTAGCAGTTGTGAGTAGTATTCCTGCAACTGGTTACAGAGGATCGGTTCGGCTCAGCAATGAACATGGTGAATCACTTGTTCATGTGCAGACGCCACTGGTTGTCTATGGTGATGATAGAGAGATAACGCAATATGTAACAGATGCTTATCTTAAGCTGTACGGTGACGGGGAGTTCCTCTCCGGTGAGATTAAGCTTAGTGAGATGAATATGGAGTTCAGCACGGTCAAGGTGGGGTTGGATGATGATGAATTTACTCTATTTGTTCAGAGTTCATATGTATCAAACAAGGAGCGGACACTCAAACTGCAGGGGGAGGAAACTGAAAAAGCCTTTGTACTCAGGGAAAAAAAGAGGATCGTCCTGTCCGGTGGGTCTGCGAAAGAAGCTGTACAAAGCCTTATTCCGGGTCTGAACTGGATCTCAGAGGATTACACCATTGCGCCTGTTATCACGCATGACAGCCCTTTAAATGTTGCAGAAGTTGTCTTGAATGCGGGTGGAATGACCCTCGCAATCGATGGAAACGCAAGATACACAGCATTGAAGAAGCACAATAAATATGTATTATCGGCACCTTATCCGGTTCTGTCAATTGCCAGAAAGATAGACAGCTCACCGTATGATGGGGTCAGGCTTACTTATGGTGGCGAAACACTCATAATCCCAGAAAGTACAACTGGAACTGCAGGAAGCAGGATTATTGTTAAGGTTTTTGGTGAGCCGGATCTGACAGCTGTGGGGGGTGAAGCAGAGCTTGTTTACAGAGGTTGGATCGAAGAGGTAACCGAGGATGTTTTTATCGTTAATGGCCGAGGAAATCTGAGCTACCCGGTATTTAAGCCCATAACAAGCGGACTAGTCATGAGTGGGGATATCGTATACTCCGATAAACAGTACGATAAAATTACGGTTAGCTACCTTATTAAATATGATGTTTACAGTGCATCAAAAGAAACGGCTGGTGAAATGATTCTTTGTGGTGATGGCCTCAATAAGAAATTCCTTGCGGGGGGTGGACTTCGTGTTTTGGAAGAGAAAAATGAGCTAATTACCTCATCATGTACAGCAAAAAGATATGCCGAGTCCAGATTGATTGAGGCTGCAGTTAAAGAGTACATAGAGATTGAGCACCTGTATTCCTCTGTTATATCGAAGAATATGGGAAGCCTTATAGATACTCCGGCCGGTAGTGGTTTTGGCGTAATGAGTGAATTGAGAATTGAGGGTGCACCCGTGGGGGTAGTCCAGAAAACAGGCTTACTTGTGCCTGTAAGGGGGGCTTAGTGTCTGATGTAAAGATAAGTTTTGTAACACCCGAATCCATGGAAAGTGGTGTTGTTATCATGCTGGATGATGCCGCAAATAAAGGCAGAAAGAGATTCATCTATGGCGAAACAGCCTGGTTCAGGGTTTATGCCCAAAGACCTGATGCAGTTTTGTATTCAAGCAGTGCAGGCTCGATAATAGATGCTGGTACAGCGAGCGGAGTATTGGATGATGAGGTATACACCTTTGTAGAAAGTCGTGAGCTTAAAACAAATGTTCCATTCAGGAGCGTTTCTTCATGGAAATGGTACGGTAACTCACTGGGGAACATCAGTAAAACAGATGTGAACAGGATAAGCTCAGATGTGGATCCAAAGGATGGCGGAATTGCCGTTGCAAAGGTTTCCTTACTTGCTGATTACCGGAGGTTCGGAATAACTGTGCCAGCCTCCAATGAACCAGAATTCCCTGTTGTTATATACGTATACGGTGAATGATATGGGAAAGGAATCGGTCATTTTCACCAGACGGGACACTGGACAGGGTGATCTCAGAGTTCTGCAGGATCTCCCCATGAACGGGAACAGGACGCATTTTTTGCCTGGTGAGCGATGCTTCCTGAAGATATATCCCGGTCTGATAAATCATGAAACCACAATGAATACCGGCGAAGTGCTCGAACGAAAGAATGGTTTGAGTGAGGAACATACAGAGTATCTGGTATTCCACGAATCTGATCATGCAAAAACCGAATATCCTCCGGTAAAAATACTCGAGGCATCATGGGAGGGCAAGGACTGTGGAGAATTTCGTAACAGCGGTAGCACGTTCAGTCTTAGCGAGAAAAAAAGCGGCATCTTAAGAGTTCGTTACGCTACAACATTCGATAGATACTGCATATCCGCACAGGCCCACACGCTTATCCTCTTTCAGGTTTTCGCAAAAAGCGAAACTTCATATACTACAATAGATTATACCGAAGAGACTGATAGTGATCTCAGGCAGGTCACTCTTAATGTCCGTGATGCCTGCACCGGCGAAGATGTAGAGGGTGCAAATGTTTATTTGAATGATAAGTTTGCTGGTGTTTCGAGGGTTGATGGAACCCTGCCGCTAGGGCTTATCCGAAGGGGGACCTATAGCCTCAGAATAACCAAGGAAGGCTACGCAGACAGCGATTCGGACAATATCAGAAACGACTCATTCACGGTGGAATGATGGAAAGTTTCAACGTATATCTCTGCCCGGATCCTTGGGAGCCCAGCGGCATATGTGTGAAAAACGCCTGTTCAAGAGGGATTTCATACAGTGTGGAAAACCGTTCCCTGCTTTCTGGAGTAGATGAAAGATACCTCCCCCTTACTGTTAATGCGGAGATAGGCAGAAGGGGTAATGAGGGGAGTGCCGGAATACATACCGTTTTGAGGGACAAAAACTGCCTGGACGTTATCCCCTTTTCACCGTGTGGTTCGATACTGCCTGAAAACAGGCGTATATCATATTATTATAGTGATAGTAAGCTAGCTTACTATATTAATATGCCAGATATATGTGGTCTTGAATCCGTATCGATTGTTTGGGGAAAGGACTCATTTACAATACACACACCTTCGAGTTCCGGTGAGATCACAGGTAGAAACCCTGGTTATGTATGGTCTGACACTGAGACGTTTTATATCAATCCCAGAGATAAATACCCGGTTCCTGGAACATCCGTAACTGTCAATTTGAAGCTTAAAAATGGTGCCAGCATATACTACGCCTCATCCTTTTTCGAGACAGAGTTGTTTACCTCCGCAGTAACAGTAGGCTGTGGTCTTTGGAGCGACGGTGTCTTCCTGGAAGGTGGTGAAGGTGTTGAGTTCAACGGCGAATGGGTTGGCAGTTCAGACCTGCGCTGGCTGGTTGATTTCAGGAAGAAAAGATACGCACTGAAACCCTCAGACTATTTCGATTATGGGCTGGACAGCCGTGTCTGCATTGGAAAGGGAATTATCGGTAGCGGCCTGCAGCCTTTGGGAAGCTTTTCATCAGCCTCTGTGAGGGAAACCCTTGATGAAGAGGCCGATTTGATTTTACCTGTGGCACTTTACGGATGAGGTGAGCGTATGTCTTTATTAAAGGTCAATAACTTAGGGCAGGCTGCCGAGGCATACAGCCTTGTGCACGGTGTGGTGACCGGTGTGGATAAAGAAGGGAATACATTGGATATTGATACTGGAGAGCTGCTTACGGGTGTCCCCGTTTTGTATCACTGCACTCCCGACTCAGAAGAAGTTGTGGATGGTTCGATTGCAGGCGCATCCAGTGCATTCAGCGTTGGTGATGAGGTGCTTTTATTGTGTGGAGCAACTGACAGGGTGATAGGTTTCGCTGATGAGCTGAGACCCTGTTGTAAGGTGAAATACGCTTATCTTGCAGAAGGTGGATGGTTAATCTCTAAATGTGGTGAGACTGAGCCTTATGAATTGATAACAAACGATGAATTCGATGAAGGATATGAGGAAGTCTCACAGGCTGGGACAGGTTTGTTCAGCATCATGGAGTCCGCTGTGGACATTGATGAGTGTGTCGAGCGAATCGACCGTATACTCCTTCGGGATGGTTCTGGAGTTATGGTCGTTTCTGAATACTACGATTCCTGTCTTGTGGACCGCTGGGGGGAATGGATTGAGATTAAGGCCCAGGCATCTGTGCCGGGGCTTGATATTGCAGTAATTGAACACACCAGGCAGACAATTACAACAAACACCAGCTGGGATACGAACACAAAAACATTCCTTTATATCAATGGAAAAGCCGAACTGCTGTATGAGATGAATACAGAGTGGCGACCAGAGCCGGACTACAATGGCCTTGTGGTTTTGGAGGCAGGAGAGGTTTATCGCTTAGACAACGGTCGTGCAGCATTCTCATTAACAGCTGGAACGCCCGAGAGCACTTTCCATTTCGCAGTACACACAATTAACGCTAATAATAAGGAGGCTAACAAATATCCATTTTTGGGCTATGTTGACTACAACGGCTCCAGGGGGGAGCCTTTAATGAAGGTTGTAACAGGGAGGAGGGAATGATTTGGAATAATCTAAAGTATTTCAGTAAGGATGAAAACTGGGGGGATCCGGACAGGATAAACCCTGCTCTGCTTATCCTGCTGGATAGTCTGAGGGGTTGTGTAGACAGGCCTTTTCTGATCCACTGTGGCTATGAAACATCGGGGCATGCCACCAGCAGTCGCCACTATACGGGTGATGCGGTGGATTTCCATATTGAAGGGGTTGGCTACAAAACCGGGGTCAATGCACTGCTTGAGGCACTCCATAAGGTTCAGATATGCGATACCGTATCAGCCGCTTATGTGGGGCTAGGGATATATCCGGACTGGAGAGATCCCGGCTTTCATCTGGATATCCGGGGATACTCTGCACGCTGGGGGAGAATCGGCAGTAGTTACACAGGTTTTGAAAGTGCATACAAAAGTATAGGGGGAGATGATGATTAGTACGCTAACAACAGTTCTGACAGGTTCGCTTATGTCTATCTTCAAGGCATTTGTAACGGAGAATATCATAAGGCTCATTGTATTGAGGTCTTTGGAGAATCTTACCGAAAGAACGGACACTTCCATTGATGATGAGATACTTGAAGAGGTACGGAAATCACTGGATAAGATCGACGTTAAAAGGGTTAAAAAGTCACTCTAGGAGGGAACAATGGCTGGCAGAAAAACCGTTCCTGAGATTCTGAATGATGTATTTGATTCGGATTCGCAGGAACTTAAAGCAACATATAAAACGGATGGAGAGGTCCTGAATCTTGTCCATGATGAGTCAGAATCTGCGCTAAGAGTAAGGTTAAGCAACCCTCCTGCGTCACTTCCGGCTCTCACAGCCCCTTCGGTTTCGGGAGTGACCCCTGTCTACACCGATGAGGGTTCGCTCTTATCTGCATCAAATATAGCAGCCGAGGCTGTATCCCTTGAATGGGAGGCGGATGGGACCTATACGGTGGTATCCGGTATGCTGGCGGGTAGTGCGGACCCTACCATAACCCTTTCATGGGGGGCATCGGGAAGTTATAATGTCCGTGTTCGTGCAAAGGGTGATGGTGTGACATACTCCGATTCGCCTTGGAGCGGTGCTTTTTCCGTAGTTGTAGAGCAGGCTTATGCACCTGATAAGCCTTCGAATATATCACCCGCATCCGGTGCAGTGGATATTCAGGAAACGCCCACTCTTACTTCATCCGACTATTCCGGGCTTAACCCTGCAATGTATGCAAGGTTTCAAATCGCTTCGGATAGCGGATTTAGTACGCTTGCTTATGATAGCGGACAGATAGGTTATATTGCCCAATGTAATGTTCCGTCGGGAAACCTTTCGGCAAATTCAACGTACTACTGGCGTGTGGCTTATACCTCGGATTCGGGTCTGACATCCGAGTGGTCGGATTACACTTCATTCACAACCGCTTCTGCTTTTGAGTATGTTAGCACACCCTTTAACCAGAGCCCTCCTGATGCATCCGTCGATACCTCTACAACGCTTAGCCTGTCATCCAGTGCATTCTCAGTATCAGGCACAACAGACACACACTCTGCCAGTCAGTGGCAGATTACTGATGTATCTGGAGACTATACGTCGACTGTATGGGACTCAGGGGAAGATCCACTGAATCTGGTTTCAGTCAGTGTACCTTTCGGTGCCCTTAGTCCGAACACTTCCTACTACTGGCGTGTAAGGCATAAGGGGTCTGTACTCGGATGGTCTGAATACTCCTCAGAAACATCCTTCGCCACGGCCGATACAACCTCGGGCATTATCGGATTGGCACTTGTAACTCCCGGAGGGGGGAGCGGGACGTGGGCATATGTGGACGAACAGGGGAACAGTATATCACCTACCAGTTCTACCTTTGATTCCCACCCAGTATGGGGTGGAATAACGGACGTAACCATAGACTCTCAGGAGATGGTTAGGATACCTAAGTTTTACTACAAGGTTGCTGCAGCACCAACCGGAAGTGAATATGAGGGCAAGAAGTGCTGGTGGATTTCCGATACCCCGGAAGATGGCTTTTCAGTTCATCCTGCGTTTGTAGATGCGGGGGTTGAAATAGAACAGTTTTACGTCGGGAAATATAACGCCAATGATGATGGAGGTACCATGCTTGGCTCAACCTATGGCGTGCTCGCCATGACAGATGAGCTTATGAGTACTTTCATAACAAAGGCGGAAGCAAGGAATACCGGGGGTGTAGACGGCTTTCATATGTGGACGATCTATGAAATAGGAGCGATCCAGATGCTATGCCTGATTGAAACAGGAACGCCGGATGTGCAGTCCGCCATAGATCCAGGAAACTCGAACGGCTCGGAAATAATGACAAACGGTTCTACAGGGGCAGTATGGAGGGGTCTGTATGAGCTTTGGGGTAACTGCATTAAGATGTGTGAGGGTTTTAAGAGCGATACATCGGGCTATTTACACATTTTGGAGAATACTGGGACGGGTAATTACGTGAACACAGGTCTATCCGATCTAGGCTCCTCAGGGTGGGTTTCAACGGTTCATGATTCGACTGGAGCGGGGTTCGATATGTCTGCAGTGTTCATTCCCGCATCTGTGCAGTCGGAAGAGCTGAACTCGACCTTCTCCGACTTCTTTTATCCCAGCTCATCAACCGAAGAACAGTCTATCTCATTAGGAGGAGCGTACATGAGTGGAACTACTGATGGACTATTCAAACACAATATCACAGTTGCTGACGCAACCAGAACTGAACATTTTGCTACAAGAATAGCAAAGGTATAGGTGGTATTATGACTTTTGAGATATACAACGATAATGAGAATGGACTGAGGACGCTTGATATACCCGATACAGGGGTATGGAGATTGAACCTATGGAGGGTGCCCTTTAGCATTTCTGCAGACGGATACTTTGTTTCACTAAAAAAAACGACAGAGCCTCAAGAAGTTCCGCCCTGCAGGGGCGTTAATGCAGAGATTGTTTTCAATGGAAAGATCTATGATGGAAACTTGGTTGTGTTAGAGGACAAAAGGAAGGACTAAGACAGCAGGCCGCCTCCGGGCGGCTTTTTTTATGGATAAATCGTTTACTACCTGAATATTCAGAGGACAGAAGAAATCACCATGTGAGTAACGGTTGATTTTTGGACATCGGTGAATTAAAATTCTTCGTAAGCTTCCAAAGAGGATTATTTGCCTTATGAACTCTTCCTATGAAAGACTCGTTGAAATTGTAAAAAAACTCAGAAGCCCTGAAGGATGTCCATGGGACAGGGAGCAAAACCTTTATTCCATAAAGGAGCATTTCCTTGAAGAGGCCTACGAACTCCTTGAAGCCCTTGATAACGAAGATATTGAGCATGTCCGGGAGGAGCTTGGGGATGTGGCGTTCCATGTTGTTTTCCATGGGGTAATGGCGGAGGAAGAGGGTAAGTTCAGCCTTGAAGAAGCCCTTGACCTGGTGAGCGAAAAGCTTGTAAGAAGACATCCCCACGTTTTCGGCGATGCAGCTGTTAATAATTCCGAAGAGGTTGTTGAAAGCTGGGAAAAGATAAAGGCTGAAGAGAAGAAGAACAGCCGCAAATCTGTACTGGACGGCGTTCCTGCCACCCTCCCAACCCTTCCCACGGCGAGAAAGCTTCAGGAGAAGGCCAGGAAGGTTGGATTCGACTGGGACAGCAAGGCCCAGTGTATGGATAAGGTGAATGAGGAGTTCGGCGAGTTCACAGAGGCGGTTCTAAACGGTAGCCGTGAGGAGATCGAGCACGAACTCGGGGACATTTTGTTTGCCCTAGTGAACATTTCCCGCTTTTTGGATGTCGATTCTGATGAGGCTTTGCGGAAATGCAACTCCAGATTTGTTTCCAGGTTTGACTACATAGGCAAAAGGCTCAAAGAGAAGGGGATGGCCTATGAAGAAGCATCACTGGAAGAGATGGAAGAGCTCTGGCAGGAAGCAAAGAAAACCGAGGCCGGATAAACGGCCCTTTATTATTCTTTTAAATTCTAATTATTGCGAAGGAGAGTTATGATCAAGGAAGTAAACAGTTTCCATTCAGGGAAATTCACATATAACGGTATTTTCAGCGGCAGACCCGGAAAACTTGTCCGTGCCCAGGCTCTAATCGATATGGTGGCAAGTGTTCCTGTTCTACCCGAAGTGGCAGAGCAGAAGCTCGTTCGTCTGCCTGCTGCATCTATCCATGCACAGGCGAGTATCGAGGGGAGCACCCTCTCCCTCTCCGAGGTAGAGAATATTATTTCGCAGAAAGAGGGGGTTATAGGACACGATCCCCTTGCCATAAGGATCTACAACCTTAAGAACCTCTATAAGTATATAGCCTCCCAGAGTTCTGAGGAGGGATTTGAGATCACCTCTGATACCGTACACAGCGCTCTCGGCATACTCGTGAAGGGACTCAGCGGTTCAAAGGATGAGGAGGGGCACTACAGGAACGGCGAAGCGAAGGTTTATAAGGATCTTCCCGACTGCTCATGGAATCCCCCCTCCTCAAGGCTTGATGTGAACTTCCTTATGAAGAACTTCTACCTGTGGATTAACTCCGATGAGATGAAGAGTGCCGGAAGCCTTTTCAGGGCGGTTTGCACACACCTCTATATCGCAAAGATCCTCCCATTTCACTCCTTCAACGGAGTTATCGGAAGATATGCGGAGAGCCTTATTGTAAGGTCCGGCGGTGGGCGCTTTGTTCCCTATTCGCTTAGTATATTCTACAACAATAACCGTGAGCGCTATCTTAAGGAGCTTGCCGGTTTCTTTGATACAAACGACCCCTCTTCCTTTGCCGATTTCGCTGCCGAAGGTGTTATCGATACACTTCAGGATATAAGCAGACAGAGTATCGAGAATGTTCAGGGTGTTACCCTTGAAAACTACCTTGAGAATCTTCTCAAGGAGAAGCGCATCAACAAGAGGCAGTTTGAGCTTCTCATGCTGCTCGTGAATGTCCCCGAAGGTTTCACCCCTCCGGAACTCCAGCTGAAAAAGGAATACGTTAAGCTTTACGGCAAGGTCAGCAGAACCACCGTGGCCCGGGATGTTAAAAAGCTTCATGAGATGGGGTTGTTGAAGGGTACCGAGGATGACAGGTTCTACCTGAACAGAGGCATACTTACATCCTGCGTGAGATCATTCTTCTAAAAGCTGTTATATTTTCTTCAAATAGAAGAACTGTTTTTATTGAATAATACGACTCCGAAGGTATTATTAGTTATATTGCAACTAATAACCTTAGCGGAGTGTATTCATGCGAATCGGTCTTAGAGAAACAATTAATATCTTCGTCTTCGGCGGAATTCTTATTATTCTTGCGGTACTTATCGGTGTTGATTATGCAAACTTCGGTAAAAGCCTTCAAAAGGAGCAGGAGGATTTTTACAGGAGTGTGCGTGAAGCTATGTCTGTTGAGCTTGACAACAAGCTCGGCGACCTTTCCATTACGGTGGAAAGCATAGCCATGAACCCGAGAACAACCCGGCTTTTTGCCGAGGAGGATCGGGAAGCGCTCAAGAATGATTATCTCGATTTCTACAATAATATCAAAAAGGAACACGGCATTGCCCAGTTCCAGTTCCATGTTCCTCCAGCAACCAGCTTTCTCAGGCTCCATAAGCCGGGCAAGTTTGGTGATGATCTTTCCGGGTTCAGGAACACAGTTATTCAGGTTAATAAGACAAAGGAGCCCGTTTCCGGCATTGAGGTCGGAAGGGGAGGCCCCGGTCTGCGTGTTGTTTATCCCGTCTTCCACGAGGGTAAGCACATTGGAAGTGTCGAGTTCGGGGGCTCCATAAACGGTATTATGAAATCTCTCCAGAGAACCTTTGGTGTGGAGTATGCCATAGGTATAAAACAGAAGGTATTTGAGAATGCCAGACGCTTCGATATCAAACCCGAGGATATCGTTAAGGGTGATGTCGTCTACTACACCAACTCAGGCGAAGATGCCGGTAAGCTCCTTGAAATGCATGAGGCAGGAAAGAACGAATATACTATAAACGGGCACTACTTCTCATCGAGGGTGGTACCCCTTAAAGACTTCAGTGGAGCAGAGATCGGGAACGTCGTTTTCTTCGATGACTACACCGCACTGGTTAAGGAGCTCAGGGGTGCAATGATCACAAAGTTTGTGATAACCATCGTTCTCGCCTTCATCGTAACGATGATCATTTTCCTGATGCTCCGTGGCAGCCTGAAGTCTGTCAAAAGCTTAGTCACAATGACCAAGGAACTTGCCACCGATGAGGGGGATCTCCGTAAGCGCCTCCCTGTGAAGAACAAGAAGAAGGGTGATGAACTCCACGAGATGAGCTTAAATGTGAACGAGTTCCTTGCAACCCTCGATAAGGATTTCAGCAATACGCTTTTTGCGCTGGGGGATGTTACGGAGAAGGCTCTGCCAATATTCGACTCTCTCATCAAGGTTTCCAGTGTTTATGAAGAGCATCTGGATCTCACAAAGTCCGTAGCCGCTGCCGGAGAGGAGATGGCCGCAACGGTTAGCGAGATAGCCCAAAACGCAACGGACTCCTCAGTTCAGGCGGAGAACACTGTTAAAGAGGCAACCGAGGGTGCAGAGATAGTGAGCGAGGCCACCAGAAGGGCGGAAGAGGTTAAGGAAACCATAGACAAGCTCGCACAGGATATTGAGAGGCTCGTTTCCAATGCCGAGGAGATCGGCAGCGTTGTTTCTGTTATTAACGACATCTCCGAGCAGACAAATCTCCTTGCACTTAATGCCGCCATCGAGGCAGCTAGAGCTGGTGAAGCTGGAAGAGGGTTCGCCGTTGTCGCAGATGAGGTGCGCAAGCTTGCGGAGAAAACCATGGAATCCACCGGCGAGATCGAGAAGGCGATCAAGGAGATCCAGAATGGTGTCAATGCTGCCGGCGAGAATACCAGAGCGGTATCAGAGATCGTTACCGAGCAGGTTAACACCACCGAGGAAGCGAACGCCAAGTTTAAGAGCATCCTTGAGTCCATCGAGAATCTCAACGGACTTATCATAAGCATTTCAACGGCCGTTGAGCAGCAGTCCGCCACCACCCAGGAGATCTCGACAAGTATTGATAACATCGCAAACTCCTCCGTAAGCACCAAGGGTGAAGTGGATAAGATGCTTGATGATATCAACTCCCTCATCAGCGAGCTTAAGAGTATTGAGAAAGAGCTTATAAGGTTCAAGCTCTCCGATGATGCCTCTGTTCTGGTTAAGGCGAAGATCGCTCACATCATGTTCCTTAAGAATATCTACGGTTGCTGGCTCCTTGGCCAGTGCGACATGCCTGTCCCCGAACATACCCAGTGCGATTTTGGAAAGATATTCTACGGACAAACACAGGGCAAGCTTGCTGAGGATCCTCAGTACAGAGCACTCGAGGAGCCCCATAAGGTTGTTCATGATCTTGCACGCAAGTTCAAGGATTACGGTGCCAAAGGTGATAGGGAGAATCAGGAGAAGGTGCTTAATCAGTTCCGTGAGCATGTGGAAGGCTTTGTGGCAGAGCTTGACAGGCTCATTGAGAAACACCATAAAGTTTAAATATAGTGAAAATTACCATTCAGGATATAGAGGGGCGGGTTCATAACCCGCCTTTTTTTATTTTTAGCTGAATAAACCGATGTTTTGATGCTTTTTCTGCAGTCTATATGCCCGAACTATCAGATATTTGGAGGCTATAAATTCCTGTCGTTGTTCAGTGATGCGCTGGAAAAGCGAACGCCTGTTCGCTCATGTGTTTTAATTGCCACAAATAAAATCCGCTTTTCTAAGCCCATGTTCCCAAAGTAGAAAACCATACGCCCCCTTATAGCCCTCTAATGCCCGCCATTCGGGGATTTCAGCGTTGTCTTTTTCTCTCTTTTCAGCTTGACGCTCATAACCCTATCTGTTAAAGTTTGGCATGTATTGGTCGATAAGGTCATAAATTGGATCAGAATGGCATGGTGATATGGGAAGTTTCAGAGGAAAACACGAACATAAAATCAGCGAAACAGGGCGCATAAGCGTACCTTCCAAGTTCAGGGAGATCCTGAAAGGGAAGTACGAAAGCGACCATCTCGTTTTGATCTCCATGGGGGATCATCTTCGTGTTTATCCTGTGGCGGAATGGGAGAAGCAGGAGGAACGCTGGGAAGAGGAAAACGACCCCGAGTTCAACGAGTTTCTCCGCAGGCTCTATGCCATGATGGACGAATGCAGTATCGACAAGAACGGCCGTATAGTTATCGGCCAGGATGTACGCAGAGAAAACGGTCTTACAGGGGATTGTTTCTTTACAGGATTCCGCAACCGTATGGAGATATGGAGCAGGGATGCCTGGAACAGCGTAAACAGCGAGGAGAGAAAGGACGAGCTTTTCGCTAAATTCGCCAACAAGTTTTAAGCGTCCGGAGGGGAGTATGCACAAGCCGGTTATGCTGGCGGAGGTTTTAGAGTATCTTCCCGCAAAGAGAGACGGCGTATTTATTGATCTGACAGGCGGCTTTGGCGGACACTCCGCAGCTATTAACGAAAGGCTCAGCAGCGATGCAAAGCATATCATAATCGACAGAGACCCCGAGTCCGTTCAGCGGCTCCGTGAGCGGTTCAAAGGGGTCAGTAGCATAGAGGTGTTTCACGAAAACTTCGGGGATTTCAACAGGGTTCTCGACCAGCGGGGCATAGAGAGGGTAGACGGTTTGCTTGCAGATTTCGGGCTTTCCACAATGCAGGTAAGGGATGGAAGCAGAGGCTTCTCCTTCCGGGAGGATGGCCCCCTCGATATGCGCATGGACAACTCCGCTGGCTTCAGTGCGGCAGATGTCGTGAATACACTTACCAGAGAAGAGCTAAGCGGGATAATAAAGACCTACGGCGAGGAGCGTTTTGCATGGCGCATCGCCGGAGCGATAGAGAATGCGAGGGAAGAGAAGCCCTTTGAGACAACGCTGGAGCTTGCGGATACGGTTGCATCGGCAGTACCTGCAAAGTTCAGGAAAAAGGGTATTAATCCTGCCACAAAGACCTTCCAGGCTATACGTATCCACGTGAACGGCGAGCTCAGGGAGATCGAGAGCATGCTTTCAAAGCTTGAGGACAGGGTAAACCCCGGCGGAAGGGTGGCGTTTATATCCTTCCATTCCCTTGAGGACAGGCTCGTGAAGGAGAAATTCCGTGAGCTTGAGAGGGAGTGCATATGCCCCCCGAAACAGGTTATATGCAACTGCGACAAGGAACGCACCTTCAAGATCCTCACTAGAAAACCCATAGCCCCGGGCGAAGCGGAGGTAGAGGAGAATCCTCTTTCCAGAAGCGCCAAGCTCAGGGTTGCAGAGAGAGTGTCATCCTCGTAGATGTTTGAGGATTTAGAGCTCCTTCGGGAAAGCGGCATCCCGGAGGAGCTTATATATGTTTTAACGCCCTTAAAAACTTTGGAAGGGAGAACTTCATGAGAACGAAGGCGGCATACTGGGAAAAGAGCTTTGAAAGGAACGAGGCCGAAGGCATCGGATTTGGCAGGGTCTTTATACTCTCCATGGTAATCATTGCAGTATTTCTGATTGTTTATGTCCGTCATATGTGTGTCCGTGAGGGATACGAGATAAGCCGCCTAAGTGGTCTCCTTGAGGAAAGGGAGATCCAGTACCAGCTACTTGTGGAGAAGAAGACAGAGGACCTCGATATAGATGGTATGTATAAAAAAGCGGAGGAGCTTGGGCTTGTAATGCCCAACGTGGAGAAGACTTTTTATGTTCAGTGAAAAGAGCCGGATTCTTTTCTTTCTGTATGTATGTATATTCTTTGCACTCGTAATCGGGGTGCGTCTTTTCCATCTTCAGGTACTTGAGGGTGATTTCTACGCTAAGCTGGCCGGCAACCAGGCCGAGAAAACCATAACAACCTACAGGGGGCGTGGCGAGATATACGACCGCACAGGCAAGCCTATGGCGATTAACAGGCGTGTGGCATCGGTTTTTGTTTTCGGCAGTAACCTCAAGGACAGACGCAAGTTTATCATCGACCTTGCGAATAATGGCATAACCATGAGCAAGAGCAACAAGAAGCGTGTCTATAAATCGGACGGCTTCGTTTGGATAAAGAGGAACATCGGTATAGAGGAGGCTAGGGAGCTTAAGAAGAATATACCCGAGCTGGATTATACGGTTACAGAGAACCGACTCTATCCGGAAAACGAGCTTGCCTCTTCCGTAATAGGCTTCACAGGGACCGATAATCAGGGCCTTTGGGGTCTTGAGGGGCGGTTTGAGAAGGTGCTTAAGGGTGATAAGACAGAGCTTGTGAGCCTGCGTGACAGCACAGGAAGGCTCATCCTCTTTGAGGATACCAGGGACAAGAAACGGACCGTTTCATCGGTTCATACTACTATAGATATGTACCTGCAGGGTACGGTCGAACATCTGCTCCGTGAGGACGCCGCAGCCTTCAGGGCGAGAGAAGGTGTCGCAGTTGCTATGGACGTAAAGACGGGAGATATACTCTTTGCGGCCTCCTCCGGAGGGTTCGACCCTAACAACTTCCGCTCATACGGCAAGAGCGACTGGAAGAACAGGGCGGCAACGTTTCTATATGAGCCCGGTTCCATCTTTAAGCCCGTTTCATTCTCCTATCTTCTGGACAGGCATTCACAGGATATAGAGGAGAAGGTGGACTGTGAGATGGGGCGCTACACGATCTACGGACACACCATAAAGGATGTGCACCGTTACGGAATGCTCACAGCTAAGGATGTTCTGGTTAAATCCAGCAACATCGGAATCATAAAGCTTACGAAGAAGGTTAAGAACGAAGATTTCTACGAATTCCTCTCCATAGCGGGCTTCGGTGCAAAAACCGGAGTCCTTGGCCTTGGCGAAGAAGAGGGTCTGCTTCGGAGTTATAAGAACTGGTCCGGTCTCTCAAGGCCTTCGCTGAGTATGGGGCAGGAGATACTCGTAACACCTCTTCAGATGGTTCGTTTCTATGCCGCCGTGGCCAACGGCGGTTTTCTGCTTAAACCAAGAATCGTGAAAGAGGTAAGCAAGAACGGACGCACAGTTACCCCCGAGGTGGACAGGCTGCCCATCATGTCCGAAACGAGCGCAACAAAGCTTGGAAAGATCCTCGCAGAGGTAGTTGAAGAGGGTACAGGAAAAAGAGCAAAGTCCAGCTACATAGATATAGCGGGAAAGACCGGAACGGGGCAGAGGTTTGACTCCGAGAAGGGTGAGTACAGCAGCCGGGATTATGCGGCGAGCTTCGCCGGCTTCTTCCCTGCGGATGACCCGAAGATAGCCATGGTGGTTGTTTACGACAGCCCCAGAACAAGCATCTACGGAGGCTCCACCGCAGCGAGAACCTACAGGAAGATAGCCGAAATAGCATCGCTTTATCTCGGGTTAAAAAGGAACGTGATCAATGAAAGCCTATAGCATACTCGATGGAATCGAGCTTAAGGGTTACGACAGCGGGATCAACTTCGAAGCGGAGATCGACGGCATAAGCTACGACAGCAGAGAGATATGCGAGAACAGCATCTTCTTTGCGTATCAGGGTGCAGACTTCGATTCCCACACTGTAGCCGCAGAGGTTTATGCCACTGGAAAGGTTCCTTTTATCGTTGCTGAGAAAGAGCTTAAGAATATACCGACGGTACTCGTAGAGGACGGGCGCAAGGCCCTCGCCCTTGCATGCAGAAACTGGTTTCACAAGCCCGATGAAAAGCTTGAGAAGGTGGGCATAACAGGAACAAACGGAAAAACCACCGTGAGCTATCTCCTTGAATCGATATTCAGCCGTGCGGGGAAGAAGCCGATACGCATGGGAACCACCGGTTGCCGTTTCTGCGGAACAACGCTGGACTCAATCAATACAACGCCCTCATCCTTCGAATATTATCAAGTACTTGCAGAAGCCGTCGCCGAGGGATGCGACTCCCTCGCTGTGGAGGTATCCTCCCATTCACTCCATCAGAACAGGCTCTTCGGAACCGTTTTCGATGTGGGGCTCTTCACAAACCTGTCCGGTGATCACCTCGATTACCATAACACCATGGAGGAATACTACGAGGCGAAGAAGAGGCTCTTTACAAGCGAATATTCCAATGTCTGTGTAGTTAACATCGATGATGAATTCGGCGCCAGACTGGCCGGTGAAACCGAGCTGGACAAGATAACCTACGGGCTCTACAACCGTTCCGAGATTACGGCGGAGAAGGTGGATCTCAGCCTTGATGGTATCGGCGCAGTAATCAAATACCCCGGAGGTGAGTTCAGCTTCAAAACAACCCTTGTGGGGCTTCACAATCTTGAGAATATACTCAGTGCCGTAGCGGCATCCCTCGCCCTGGGCATTGGAGATCAATACATAAAGGCAGGTCTTGAGGAACTGGGCAATGTTCCCGGCAGGCTTGAGAAGTTTGAGGTAAAGGGAGCCTTCGTTTTTGTGGACTATGCCCACACGGATGATGCGCTGTCTAATGTACTGGAAGCTCTCACCCCGTTCAGGAAGAACAGGGTGATCACGATATTCGGCTGCGGCGGAGACAGGGACAGGACGAAAAGGGCAAGGATGGCCAAGGCCGCCGAAGAGTTCTCCGATGAGGTGGTTGTCACCAACGATAACCCGAGAACTGAAAATCCCCAGCAGGTTATCGAGGACATCCTTGAAGGATTCGAGGATGCGGAGCGTGTAATAATATGCCCCGAGAGGAGGGAGGCTATAAGAAGCACCCTCGACAGAGCCGAAGAGGGTGACATCATCCTCATAGCCGGCAAGGGGCATGAGGACTACATGGTTATCGGGAAGGAAAGGATTCACTTCGATGACAGGGAAGAAGTACGTAAATACCTGGAGGGAAGCGAATGAATCTGCGTGAAACGGTTAATGCCCTTGCCGGAGTAATCTCGGCTGATACGGATGGAACAAGCAAGGTTAGGCGTCTTGTCATAGACAGCAGAAAGGTGCGCAAAGGGGATATCTTTGCCGCATTTCCAGGTGAGAATGTGGATGGAAGCCTCTACGCTGCTGAAGCTGTGAACAGGGGAGCGTCCCTCGTCATAATGGAGAATAGAGCAGCCTATGACGCCCTTCAGGGTAACAAGGTCCTTGTTCGTGATGTACTGGCCGCTGTAAAGGGGCTTGGCGCATATAAACTCCGCAAGTACAACGGAACAAAGATAGCCGTAACCGGAAGCATGGGCAAAACCAGCACGAAGGAGCTTATCTCTTCGGTGCTTTCCTCACGCAGACGTGTATATACAGCCTACGGAAACTACAATAACGAGCTTGGCGTTGCCATCTGCGCCGCCAACCTTAATATGAGAAGCACCTTTGCCGTATTCGAGTTCGGAACGAATTCACCCGGCGAGATAGCGGAGCTCTCCAAGTACGTTAAGCCCGAGATAGCCGTAGTTACAGGCATTGGGCATGCCCACATAGGCAGAATGGGGAGCATAGAGAAGCTGGCTGAGGAGAAGCTCTCCATAGTAGACGGCATGAAGAAGGATTCCGTCCTGTGGGTTAACGACACCTGCCGGAAATATCTGGATGATAAGGTGCTGGGTAGTGTGGAGGTCCGCTACTACGGCGAGGATATGAACTGTGACGTTATCCTTGCGGATGCGAACAGAAACAACAAGGGGCAGTTCTATTTCACTGCGGTCCATAAGGGATTCCCCTACTGCTTTATCCTCGACCACGTATACAGCCATTTCATAACAAACAGCCTCGTTGCCATAGGCATAGGCTTCTCCGCAGGGTTGGATTATCAGGATGTTATGAAGGGTGTTCTTAAGTTCAAACCCGTTAAGGGGCGCGGAGCTGTTAAGGTTATCAACGGTATACGTGTCATCGACGACACCTACAACGCAGGCTTCGAGTCGATAATCAGTGCCGTAGAAAACCTCGATGAAATGCCCGATGAAAAACGATATGCACTTATTGGCGAGATGGGTGAGATCGAGGGATTCGAAGAGATGCTTTACCTCCGTCTTTATAAAGAGGCGAAGAAACGCAAGGATATAAACTTTATCTTCGCCGGACAGAGCTATAGAAAGTTTCAGGATACGGAAAATATCTCCATAGCACCCACAAAGGAGGAGGCCAGAGAGCTGGTTTCCGGCATATCCGAGGGTGTGGTTTTAATAAAGGCTTCCAGAGCAAAAAGGTTCGAGGAGTTCATAGACTTCATCGAGAAGGAGAAAAAGCGGAGTGCTGTATAACCTTTTAACACCCCTGTCGGATACGGTGGGGATTCTGAACGTTTTTCGATATATCACATTCCGCACAGCGTATGCGACCATTACCGCTCTGGTAATAACTCTGATCATAGGTCCCTTTGTAATCCGCAAGCTGAAGCAGCTCGAATTCAGCATGCTCTCCAAAGAATACGGACCCAAGGCACATAAGAGCAAAGAGGGAACCCCCACCATGGGCGGGGTTATGATAGTTATCGCCGGAGGTCTCTCTACATTCCTCTGGGCTGATATCACAAACCCCTATGTATGGATAACCCTCTTCACATTCTTCTGCTATGCCGCCATAGGGTTCCGTGATGACTACATAAAGACCATAAAGAAGAAGCCCGGCGGGATAAGCGCAAGGGCGAAGTTCCTTGGTCAGGTTACAACGGGTGTCCTTGCCATAACCTTTATCACCATCGCAGATAAGGGGAATACGGCCACGATCCTTGCCATGCCCTTCTTCAAGAATCTTGTTATAGATCTTGGAGCTTTCTATTTCATATTCGCTCTCTTCGTGTTGGTGGGAACCTCCAATGCGGTGAACATAACCGATGGACTGGACGGCCTTGCCATAGCACCCTCTGTTATATCCTTCGGAACACTAAGCTTCTTCGTATACCTCACAGGGCACAAGGAGTTCGCTGGTTATCTGAACATTCTTTTCGTAAGCGGTTCGGGTGAGCTTGCGGTCTTCTGCGGCGCCATGGTGGGAGCAGGGCTCGGCTTTCTCTGGTTCAACGCCTTTCCGGCCAGTGTTTTCATGGGTGATGTGGGAAGCCTCTCCATCGGCGGTGCCATGGCTGTTGTGGCTGTTATCACCAAGCATGAGATAGTCCTTGCAATTGTGGGCGGAATCTTTGTCATGGAGACCGTCAGCGTAATACTTCAGGTTGGTTTTTATAAAGCTACCAAGGGTAAGCGGCTTTTCCGCATGGCACCCATACATCACCATTTTGAGCTTAAGGGTTGGAGCGAGACTAAGATCACCGTTCGCTTCTGGATTATATCTTTTGTGCTGGCCCTTGTGGCTCTCAGTACATTGAAGCTGAGGTGAGGATATGAGAGCGGCGATACTGGGCTACGGCAAGAGCGGACAGGCGGCTGAGAAACTCCTGAAAAGGATGGGAGCTGAGCATATCGATATCTTTGATGACAGGAATCCGGATTATTCCGGTATTTCCGGCTACACAGACATCTATGATCATGTGGCGGCAAGCCCCGGTGTTGACCTTAACCGTATAGGTCTGCACCCCGATAACCTCACCAGCGAGATAGAGCTCGCCTACAAGCTCGTTCCCAGAGAGTCCAAAATAATCGCCGTTACCGGAACGAACGGTAAAAGCACCGTAACCCATATCACCGCACAGATCCTCAACGCCCTCGGTGTAAGGGCAGTTGCATGCGGAAATATCGGCGCAACCTTTGGTGAGGCTGTTTTGGAGAACAAGGCCGATGTTTACGTCCTTGAGCTTTCCAGCTTCCAGATAGAGCTCCTCCAGGACTTTGAGGCGGACACGGTGATTATAACCAACCTTGCGCCGGATCACCTGGACAGATATGTGGACTACGATGAATACGCCGATGCGAAGCTGAAGCTTCTCGACTTCCTCAAGGAAGGGGGGAAAGCTATCCTCTCCGACAGTAGGGACCTTGCGGATAGAACATCTGAGATGAAGCTGAACAAAATAACAATCTATGAAGGTCTTAACAAGTTCCCTGTGCTTAAGGGGCTTGAGCTGGACTTCAAAGAGTATAAAGCGGATACGAGACATTTCCATCTCTACGGCAGGCACAACCTTGTGAACCTCGCCTTTGCACTGGAGGCGGCGAGAACTGTTGTCGGCTTCGAAGGGGATATTACAGGCATAGTAGAGGGACTGACAGGGCTTGAGCACCGATGTGAGTATGCAGGCGCAGTTAACGGCATAAGGTTCATAAACGATTCCAAGGGAACTAATGTTTTCTCCACCCTAGCATGCCTTAAAGGATTCCGTCCCCCAGTTACCGTACTGCTCGGGGGAAGGGACAAAAACGGGGATTTCAGTATTCTTGCGGATGAGCTTAACAGGGTCGCTTCCAACGTTATCGCCTTCGGCGAAGCGAGGAAGATAATAAAGGGGAGACTCAGGGGGCTTCTTACAGTTGACTTCACCACTGTAAAAACCCTCGGCGAGGCTGTTCGCACCGCTCTGCATCTCTCCGAAAAGGGGGACACCGTTATCCTCTCCCCCGCATGTTCGAGCTTTGACGAGTTCAAGAACTTCGAAGAGCGAGGAGACTACTACAAGGCTCTTGTGAGAAAACTGGGGGGTGAGAGTTGACTTTTACCGGTGATTCCAGAGCAAAGATACTTATCCTAACCGCCTTTCTAGTTTCCGTAGGGCTTATATTTGTATTCTCAGCCGGATCCATGCAGGCACTGCGCATAGGCAGGGGTGAACTGTTCTTTTTCACAAAACAGCTCCTCTCCGTATTCGCAGGGCTTGCCATGATGTACATGGCATACCGCATACCGATACGTACATGGCGGAAGTTTGTTCCCGTACTATACTTCCTTACCCTTGTACTGCTCATTGCAGTATTCTTCTTCCGACCTATAAACGGCTCCCACCGCTGGATTATTATGCCCGGTATAAACCTCCAGCCCTCGGAGCTTGCAAAGTTTACCACCGTGCTCTATCTGGCGCACTATCTGGATAAGAAGCACGATAAGATGGGGGATTTCTCCAGAGGGTTCCTCCCCGCATCCATACTCCTCGGAATCATGGGTGCACTGATACTTCTGGAGCCGGACTACGGAACAACCATGCTTATTATCGCTGTATCCTTCGGCATGTTTTTTGTCGGCGGAGCGAGCCTCAAGCATATGTTCGGTGTTATCGGGTTTATCGCACCCATCATCGGCGCAGGTCTCATGGTTGGTTACAGAAAGGGGCGTATCCTGAGCTTCATAAACCCATGGGAGGACAGATACGGCACTGGATACCAACTCATACAGTCCCTTACGGCTGTGGGGAGCGGCGGGGTTTTCGGGAAAGGAATAGGCAACTCCTCCCAGAAACTGCATTTCCTCCCCGAGGCGCATACGGACTTCATCTTTGCCATCATCACCGAGGAGACGGGGATGTTCGGCGGTTTTGTTATACTTGCCGCTGTGCTTGCTCTCTTTGTTATCGGTGTGCGTGTGGCAATGAAGCATACGGATCTGTTTGCAAAGCTTTTAACCTTCGGACTGGCCTTCTGTCTGCTTGTACAGGCTTTCTTCCATATGTCTGTCGTAACGGGTCTTCTTCCCACTAAGGGTATAGGTCTTCCCTTTGTGAGCTACGGGGGTTCGAATATGCTTTTCTCCCTCTTTATGACGGGGGTTCTTATAAGGAGTGCTGAGGAGGCGGAATGAGCCGTCTTCTCATAGCCGGAGGCGGAACCGGCGGACACCTCTACCCCGGCATAGCCGTGGCTGAGGAGGTCAAAGACAGGGTTGATGAGATTCTGTTTCTCGTTACGGACAGGGGGCTCGAGCGGAGAATCCTTTCCGAAAGGGGATACAGCTTCATCGAACAGAGGCAGACCCCCCTCAAGGGTACAGGGGTACTAAGGCGCATCTCCTCCCTCATGGGGCTCGGCATGGAGTTTTTCAGGATGCTGGGTGTTGTTAAAAGGGGTGATAAGGTGCTTCTAACAGGCGGGTTCGCCAGTGCAGCACCAGCTGCCGCCGCCCTTGTGAAAGGAGCAGAGCTCTACCTCCATGAACAGAACAGTGTCATGGGGCTTACGAACAAGGCCTTCGCACGCTTCTGCCGCAAGGTTTTCCTCTCCTTTGAGGAGACAAAGGAGGCCAAAGGGAGAACCGTCTGGACTGGGAACCCTGTCCGCAAAGAGCTTGCGGCTTTTGCTCCGAAGGAGAGATCCCCTGAGGTTATCCTTGTTCTCGGTGGAAGTCAGGGGAGCAGGTTTATAAACACCCTCGTTGCCAAAGCTTCGCCGATGCTTATGGAGGAGGGTTATACGATAGTTCATCAGGCGGGGTTGAAACTGCTTGATGAAACAAAACTGATGTACGAAGAGAACGGTGTTGATCCAGACAGGTATCCGGAAAGGATCGTTCTCAAAGGCTATATAAATGATATGGTTGAAGAATACTCAAAAGCTGATATTATCATCGCCCGCTCAGGCTCGGGGAGTGTATTCGAAACCGTATATTCGAGGCGACCTGCGGTTTTCATACCGCTGAAAGCCTCTGCGGACAACCATCAGCTCTACAATGCGAGATACGCCGAGAAGCTCGGCGTTGCCCGTGTTCTGGAGGAGGATGGAGCGGAGCCGGCAAGGCTCCTTGAGATTCTGCACTCACTGAACTCGCCGGAGGTTTTCAAAAGCCTTAGCGAGGTCAAATATATGAGGAGTGCAGAGATGATCGCCGGAGGGATGAATATATGACTGAAATGTTTGGTAAGGTCAGAAACATCCATTTTGTGGGAATCGGCGGAATAGGTATGAGCGGTATCGCCGAGGTACTTAAATCCATCGGATACCATGTAACCGGATCGGATATTGCAGAGGGGGGGAACGTCCTCAGACTGCGTGATCTGGGAATAGATGTTTTTGTGGGACACAGAGCGGAGAATGCCGAGGGGGCCCATGTTGTGGTTTACTCCTCAGCTGTGAAGGAAGACAACCCCGAGCTCGTTTATGCGAGGGACAACTATATACCTGTGATAAAGCGGGGGGAGATGCTTGCCGAGCTCATGCGGATGAAGTTCTCCATAGCCGTATCGGGAAGTCACGGTAAAACCACTACCACCTCCATGGTGGCGGAGATCTTTAACCGTGCGGAGCTTGATCCCACAATCATAGTGGGCGGAATCCTCAACAGAGGCGATTCCAATGCGGCCTTCGGTAAGGGGCATATCGTTATTGCAGAGGCGGATGAGAGCGACAGAAGCTTTCTTATGATGGCTCCTTCCATAGCGATTATTACGAATATAGACTATGAGCACCCCGATGCCTACAGCTCTCTGGATGATGTTAAAAACGCATTTGTGGACTTTGCAGCGAAGATACCCTTCTTTGGCCTTGCGGTTGTCTGTGTTGACGATGACAACACTGTGGACATAATCCCTAGGCTTGAGAAGCGTTTTCTCACTTACGGCATTAAGGCGCAGGCGGATGTGCGTGGTGAGAATATACGCAAAGACGGCTTCAGCATAAGCTTTGATGTGGTTATCAAGGGTGAGAAGAAGGGTAGGGTGAAGCTCGGCTTCCCCGGAGAGCACAACGTGCTGAATGCCCTGGCTGCCATAGCCGTTGCATCGGAGTTCGATGTCCCATTCAGGGTCGCAAAGGCCGCCCTTGAGGAGTTTTCCGGTGTACAGCGCAGGCTTACAGTCCGTTTTGACGACGGTTGCTGTACGGTTATGGATGATTACGGGCACCACCCCACAGAGATACGCACAACCCTCCGTGCGGTGCATGAGGCCTACGGTGACAGAAAGATTGTGGCCGTATTTCAGCCCCACAGATATTCCAGAACTGCGGCGCTGATGAAGGACTTCACATCATGCTTCATGGATGCGGACGAGCTCTTTGTTACCGACATATATGCCGCCAGCGAGGAGCCCATCGAGGGGGTAACATCCGAGGAGATGGTTAAGGGGATTAAGGAGCACGGTTTTAAAAACGCTCATTATATAAGTGAATTCGAGGATGTTTATAAATACTTCGAGGAGAACGGGTGTGAGGATACTGTGATACTCACCCTCGGAGCGGGAAGCATAACAAGGTTCTCCATAGAACTTTCGGCGATGGTAGAGAGGAAGCGTAGTGTTAGATAAGCGTATTACACTGCTCTACGGCGGTATATCCTCGGAGAGGGATGTATCGCTAAAGAGTGGAGAGGCTGTTTACAGAGGATTGCAGAGTGCGGGTTTCAGGAATATCCGCCTCCTTGATGCAGACAGGAACCTCGCCGCAGAGCTTGAAAAGAACAGACCCGATGCCGTTCTCAGCGTTCTCCATGGAACCTACGGCGAAGATGGACGCATACAGGGTCTTCTAGAGCTTATGGGCATCCCCTATGCTGGTTCGGACAGTTTTTCAAGCGCAGTGGCTTTTGATAAGCTTTTAACAAAGATGGTCTTTGAAAGAAGCGGCATTCCGTCTGCGGAATACGTTGTTATAGATAGGGATTCGGCTGAAGCCCCCTTCCTCCCCTGTGTTGTAAAGCCCTCCAGGCAGGGCTCCACCATAGGGATAGGCATTGTTAAAGAGGAAAAGGACTACCGGACGGCGGTGGAGGAAGCCTTCCGCCACGACGACAGGGTTTTTGTTGAACGGTACATAAAAGGAAAAGAACTTACGGTAGGTATATTGGAATCTAAATCTCTGCCGATTATATGGATAAATCCTTTGTCCGGTTTTTACGACTACGAGTCGAAGTACACGAAGGGTAAGACGGAGTACAATTTTGAAACCGGACTCAGCGAGCAGGAAGAGAAACAGGTTAAAGAATACGCGGCTGATGCCTTCAAAGCCCTCGGATGCAGGGATTACGGCAGGGTGGATTTTATCTGGGACGGTGAAACCCCCTATGCCCTTGAGGCAAACACGCTCCCCGGGATGACTGAAACATCCCTTCTGCCCAAGGCGGCGGATAAAGCGGGAATCAGCTTTGATGAAATGATAACCGCAATGGTTAAGGGTGCATTGGAGAGATAATGAAGAAGCTCGCCAGGGTAATAAGGATCCTCTTTCTGATAGCACTCATAGGAGCTCTCACAGCCGGTGCTGTATGGGCGGCCATGGAGGCTGTGGGGATGATCCGGGCCAGCGGCTATTTTAATGTGAAGCACGTAGGCGTGCAGGGCATTATCCAGGCGGACAGGGAGAAGATAGACTCCTTCGCCGAGGAGCTGGTGGGAAAGAACATCTTCAGCCTCGCCGACACAGTAAGCAGGCCCGAGGATCCCTGGGTGGAGAAGCTTGAACTCAGGAAGGTTTTTCCCGACAGCATCGAGGTTGAGGTCTTCGAAGAGAGGCCGGTGGCGCAGGTTGAGATGTACGACAGGTGTTACACAGCAACAGCCTCCGGTTCCGAAATCCCCGCAGAGTGTAAGGGGGATGAGGTTTACAGGTGGAAGGATGTCTCCGATGAGGAGTTCAGCTCCTTCCTGCAGATGTATGACAGTTTAGAAACCCTGAGAAAGGGTAATATTATACTGAAGCCGCTCTATTTCACCCTCGAGCTCGACGGGGTTGAGATTAAATGCGGTTACGATGGAGAAGGGCTTCCGCAGAGGCTGGAGGTCTATACCCGGCTCATTAAACAGCGGTACAAGAGGATCGAGTATGTCGATATGAGGCTGCCGGGCAAAATTTATGTAAACGGGGTGATGAATGTCTCTGGATAACATCTATGTCGGACTGGATATGGGAACCACAAAAATTTGCGTGGTCGTTGCCAGAAAGAACGAGGACGACAGCATAGATATCCTCGGCATAGGCAATGTGCCCTCAAAGGGGATCAGAAGGGGTGTGGTGGTGAATATCGAAGCCACTGTGGACTCCATTAAGAAGGCCCTTGTGGAAGCACAGCGCATGTCCGGGATTGAAGTGAAAACAGTTACCGCAGGTCTCGCTAGCGGTCATATAAAGAGTTTCAATAAAAGGGGAACCATCGCAGTAAAGAGCTCAGAGGTCACCAAGCAGGATGTGGACAGGGTTATCGAGTCCGCCTCTGCATACAACATGCAGCTTGGTGAAGAGGTTCTGGATGTTATACCCCAGCAGTTCATCCTCGACGGCCAGACCGAGATAAAGGATCCCGTCGGAATGAACGGAGTACGCCTTGAGGCGGATGTACATATCGTAACCGGAGCCGTATCCTCGGCGCAGAACATTATAAAGTGCTGCGAAAAGGCGGGAATCGTGGTTGATGATGTGATACTTGAGCAGTTTGCATCATCCCAGGCGGTTCTCAGCGAGGATGAGAAGGAGATCGGCGTCTGCCTCATAGACGGCGGCGGCGGAACATGCGACATGGCCGTTTATAAGCAGGGTGCGGTTTTCCACACAGCTGTTCTGCAGATAGGCGGTAATCATTTTACCAAGGATCTCTCCATCGGTCTCAGCACGCCCGAGTCCGAGGCGGAGGATCTCAAGAAAGAACACGGATGCGTCTGGATGCCTCTGGTGTCCGACGATGAGTTTGTAGATGTGCCCACAGTGGGGGGAAGGCCTCCCAGAAGGGTGGGCAAGCCTGTATTTACCCAGATCCTCCAGGCCAGGGCAGAGGAAGTGTTCCATATGTTCAAGGGTGAGCTTCAAAAGCACAAACTCCTCGAGCTTATGGGTGCGGGTGTTGTTGTAACAGGCGGTTTCAGCAACTTTGAAGGTATTGAGGAACTCGCCTCCGAAGTTTTTGACCTGCCCGTGAGGGTGGGTAGACCGATTAACATCGGCGGACTTACCGACGTGGTCATGGACCCCAGATTCTCTACTGGTGTAGGACTTGCTATATATTCTGCAAAGAAGGGTAAAGGTGGTCAGAAGATTTCCCGCGGTGGTGAGGACAAGGTATTCGGCAACATCTTCACAAGGATGAAGGGCTGGATGAGTGAATTCTTCTAAAAGTATATTAACACGGGGGTATTAACATATGTTTGAATTCGAAGACATCAAACAAGGTGCGGTCATAAAGGTGATCGGAGTCGGCGGAGCCGGAGGCAATGCCGTAAACAATATGATAAACCACGGTATCGAAGGCGTTGATTTCATCGCCGCAAATACCGATCAGCAGGCTCTTGCGAGCAATAAGGCTCCCAATAAGATCCAGCTCGGAACCACCCTGACAAAGGGGCTCGGAGCGGGCGGGATGCCCGAAGTAGGAAAAAAAGCGGCCATTGAAGATATGGAGGCCATCGAAGCACAGCTTAAGGGTGCGGACCTCGTCTTCATAGCCGCCGGAATGGGTGGTGGAACAGGAACCGGTGCGGCTCCCGTTATTGCCAATGTGGCCAAGGGCTTAGGTGCTCTCACAGTGGCTGTTGTATGCCGCCCCTTCACATGGGAAGGAAGAAGAAGGCTCGACTTCGCTGACCAGGGAATAAAATTCCTTAAGGAGCATATCGATACATTCATCGTTGTGCCCAACGACAGGATCCTTGAGCAGTGCAAGGAGACCACACAGTTTGCCGAGGCGTTCAAGTTCGCCGATGACGTTCTGCGTCAGGGTGTTCAGGGTATAAGCGACGCCATAAACGGCAACGGATATATCAACGTAGATTTCGCCGATGTACGCTCCATTATGGAGGCCAAGGGTATGTCCCTTATGGGTATCGGCGAGGCATCCGGAGAAAACAGAGACATTGAGGCCGCCGACAAGGCACTCAAGTCACCCCTTCTTGCGGATGTCAGCATAAACGGTGCGGAGGGAATCCTCGTGAACATCACCGGAGGCTCCGACCTCAAGATGTTCGAGGTGCAGACCATCGCCACCAAGATTCACGACAGCGCAGGGGACAACGCAGCCATCTACAAGGGTGTTGTTGTCGATGATAACTACGAGGGAACCATCAAGGTTACCGTTGTTGCCACAGGGCTCGGCAAAGCTAAGGACCGCAAGAAGAGCGGCGAGGTAGACAACATAGTAGGGAAGCAGAACGAGCAGGCTGTCAGCTTTAAGAATAAGGTGAACAAGATAAAGCAGAAGGATGCCTCTCTCAAGTCCGTTGGCGACTACAACGAGGACGAGTACGATATCCCTGCCTACCTGAGGAATCAGGCCGACTAAAGGCAGATGCGTTTTCTGCATGTAGTAAATGTGAGGTGGTTCAACGCCACCGCATGGTATGCCCATATGCTCTGCCTTGGCCTTGAAAAACTGGGCCATGATGCGGCGGTTCTTGGGCTGCCCGATTCCCCCCCTGTTAAAAAGTCCGACAATGCGGGTCTCGTAACCTACGAGGCCCGCTTAAACAGCTCCTCACCCCTTATTGTTCCAGACTCGATACGCCGTATTAATAAGTATATAAAGGAATACCGCCCCGATGTAATCGTCTGCCACCGGGGGGAGATGTTCTGGTACTTCACTCATCTCCGCTACCGCACAAAGCCAACATGGAAGCTTGTCCGTGTTCGGGGGGACAGAAGAACCCCCGGTATTAACCCCCTGAACAGATGGCTCTATAATAACGCTGTGGACCACATAGTAACCAGTGGCGAATTCATGAAGGATGTCCATACGGACGGACTTAGAGTGCCCGAGAACAAAGTATCCGTTCTCTTCGGCGGTGTGGACACAGACTACTTCCGGCGAGACGGTTCGGGAGGGGAGCGTGTGAGGGGTGAGTTCGGGCTGAAAGAGTCGGACTTTGTTATAGGTATACTCGGTCGCTTCGATCCCGTTAAAGGGCATGAGAGCCTCATAAAGGCGTGCTCAGAGCTTATAAAAGGGGGGAGGCATGACATCAAGCTTATGATAGCAGGCTTCGATGCTGTAACAACCGAGGAGGATATACGCCGCATTCTCATAGAGCATAACATGACGGAACACGCCTTCTTCACAGGGCGCAGGGATGATGTGCCCGCCCTTATCAGTGCCATGGACCTTGGCGCAATCCCGTCCCTCGGCTCCGAGGCGATATGCAGGGTAGGTATGGAGATGATGGCATGCGGCGTGCCTGTAATCGGCAGTAGAACAGGAGTTATACCGGAGATATTCCCTGAACAGAACATCTTCGAGCCCGGCGATGTGGATTCTATTGTAGGTTGTATCAAGGATTTCTCCGCTGTCACAGAGCATTACAACTATATAACCTTTTCTGAAAGGTTTGCTGATATATTCATGCGATAATTATTAAATTCGTAAATCCTCCATATTAACTAGTAATAATTATTGAAAGTTTTATCTTTTTATCGGATAATATTCATCGCATTCATCAATGACAAATATTCTATTATAGGTAAATGTTATGAGACTAAGCTTACGGTTCACACTTGTAGTTTTATTAATCTCAATTCCGCTTTTGACATCATCTTTCATGGGCATCAGAAACTATCTTAAGTTTCAGGAGATCATTTCAGAAGGGGGAGAGTCATCCATCAGGCTTGCCCACGATCTAGCCGGCTCCGGTATCACATTCTCCGTAGCCTGCATAATCTTTGGTATCCTTTTAGCCTTTTTTATCCCCTATTTTATGATGAGGGAGAAGACATGCGGGGTTAAAAGCCTCTCCGGAGCGCTTAAGAATGCCGAGTCTGGCGAACTGGGAAGCCGGGTAAACGGCGACTGCAGGGGTGAGATGGCGCATCTGGCAGAAACTATGAACTCTTTTCTAGGGAAGATGGAGGGTACAATCGCCGATTTCTTCTTCGCATCCAAGAATATCAGTTCGTTGGCTGAAAACCTTACAAACGTAAATAATGAGATTAACGGACAGATAAACGTTATCAACGATAACGTAAGCACCGTTTCAAGCGCCACCGAGGAGCTCTCCTCCACGAGCAACTCTGTTCTGGATACCTGTAAAAACTCACTCGACAGTGTTAGCAGTTGCAACGATAGGGTGGAGCAGGGTAAGACTGTTATCGATAAGAATAAAGAGAGCATGCAGGATATATCGAGTAATATCAGCTCGATTTCCGAGGTTGTGGAGCAGGTTATGAAGCAGTCCGAGGAGATCGGGCATATTGTTGTTTCCATTAACGACATCGCAGACCAGACAAACCTCCTAGCCCTTAATGCAGCTATTGAGGCGGCAAGGGCTGGCGAGCACGGCAGAGGCTTTGCCGTTGTGGCCGATGAAGTAAGGAAGCTTGCCACAAAGACCACCGATTCAACCAAGCGAATCGGAGAGGTTATCAAGGAGCTTCAGGGTAGGATAAACAATGTTTTCGAGACTGTGCAGGCGGGTGTCCATGCCGTTGACGAGGGGATAGAGCATTCGGATGAATCAGTGGAGGCCATAGAGGCTATTTCCATTAATATCAATGACATCGCTGGGCAGATAGATGGAATCGTCCGCTCCATGGAGGAACAGACTCTGGCTCTCAGCGAGGTTTCCAACAGTACGCTGGAGATCGCCAATATGTCCGAGAACATTACGCATATGGCCCATGAATCCCAGAGTGCGGGTGAGAACCTTCTTTCTGTCACCTCCGGGCTCACAAGCAGCATATCCTACTTCCGCAAAGGTGCCGATGATACCTTTATGAAATGGAGTAGTGAGCTCGAGACGGGGATAAAGCAGTTTGATGATCAGCACAAGAAACTTATCAGCATCATCAATGAGCTGTACGACGGGATCCAGAAAGGGCAGGATAAAAAAGCCCTTGAAAAGACACTTAACGAGCTTGTAGAGTATACCGTTTACCATTTCGATTCCGAAGAAGAGGCTTTCCGTAAACACGGGTATCCAGACGCCCATACCCACAGGGACGTTCATGAGAGTCTTAAGTCCAAGGTTATGGAGTTTATGGAGAACTATGAAAGCGGACGTGAGGTTATCGGTTTTAACCTCCTCAGCTTTCTGCAGGATTGGGTCAAGAACCACATAATCAAGGTGGATAAGAAGTACGCACCTTTTCTGAAATCCAATATGAAATAAGCCGCTGTGAGGCGGTCTAAGCATCTGTCGAAAAAAATGAAAAAAAATGTGCTTTTAAGTGTTGACATTTCTCTGAAAAGTCAATATAAAGATTCTCCCAAGCCGAGGTGGTGGAATTGGTAGACACGCAGGACTAAGGATCCTGTGCGGGTTAAACCGTGTGCGAGTTCGAGTCTCGCTCTCGGCACTACCAAGAAGGGGCTGACTTGTTCAGCCCCTTTTTTTGTGTATAAAACTGGATTTTTTGTTCAAACATGTGAAAGTTATCAGCACATTGGCCTGACTTGTTCAGCCCCTTTTTTGCTTAAATCTCTTCCATTTGTATTCATGTATATACGAAGTTCAGCATCCTGTTATTTAACATAGGGCCACTCCCTATAACATCCTTCCATTCAGACTAAAGAGACACCTTCACTCACCCTGTCTAAAAATGAGCAGGAACAACAAAGATCTTATAGGTTTGTCTGGAAAGAGAGCTCTAATGATTATTGCAACCTCCTACCCATTTTGGCAGTCCAGCCTGTAATCCACTTTGCACGATTACTTTAGCCTCTTGGGGGATTAAGACATCATAGATCCCCATATGCAGAGGTATGCAGCCGATAAACAGAAGAAGGAGGGCTGCACAAATGTTAATATATGTAGTTAAGAATAGTTTGTATTAATAAGCTTTAAGCAGAAAACAGGTGTATACTTTTTATTAGACAAACATTGGAGGTTGCCATGTTCAGCAAAATATCTATAAGAGCAAGGCTTTTGATTATCACCTGTATAGGTCTTCTAGTTTTGGGTCTTCTTATTGCAACTGTTTCTGCAAACAAGTCCTTTTCATCGCTTATGCAAAGTAAGCTTGATCAGCTTGATGCTGTAAGGGAGTCAAAGAGCGGGCATATTGAGGATTACTTCGATACAATAGCCAGCTTAATAGTTGCCTCTGCTTCCAGTACACAGGTTTCCACAGCAATGGAGAGGTTTGATAAATCATTTTACACACTCCAGCAGGAAACCGGTATAGAGCCGGAAGCTGTCAGATCCGATGCGGTAAAACATTTTGAACAGCTGTACCTGAAGGACGTAAATTATGACGTGCCTGATTCCGCCCAGAGAAGAAGTACCTCCGCATACCTGCCGACTGACCCTAATGCAGCTGTAGCACAGTATCTTTATATAGTGGGTAACCCGGAAAAAATCGGTGAAAAGCATAACCTCGTGGAAGTTGAAGGGGTTGATGCCGAATACACGAAGGATCATGCATATTACCATAAGGCTTTCAGGACACTTCTGGAGCAGTTTAGCCTTTATGATATTTTTCTCGTTAACACAAAGGGGGATTTGATATACACCGTTTTTAAGGAGAAGGATTTCGCCACAAACCTTTTTAACGGCCCCTATGCCGATACAGGAATAGGAGAGGCTTTCAGAAAGGCGATGAAACTGAAGGACGGCGATGTCTTTCTGGATGATTTCAAATCATATGAGCCGAGCTATAACCTGCCCGCATCCTTTATCTCAACACCGGTTTATATCGGAGGAGAGATTGCCGGCGTTATGATCATGCAGATGTCTATTGATACGATAAACAATATAATGAGCTTTGGCGGCCATTATCAGAAGGCAGGTCTTGGTGAATCGGGTGAATGTTATCTTGTGGGAGGGGACAACGGTATGAGAAACAACAGCCGTTTCCTCGCTGATATCAAAGAGAGTATTGTGCAGAAGCTTGGGACAACGATAGGCGTGCTTAAGATCAAGACTGATTCCACCCGGAAGGCACTTGCGGGGGAATCGGGCTCTCAGGTTATTCCCGACTATAGAGGTGTAGAGGTGCTTAGTTCGTATGCACCGCTGAGTATACTTGGCCTCAACTGGGGCATTATTGCAGAGATCGACTATGCAGAGGCTATGGCCTCCGCTATCAGTATGCGCAATATCCTTTACATGACAGCACTCGGGCTTACTGTCCTGCTGGTAGCAATTATGCTCTTTATGATTCAGCAGATAATCGGAAAGAGGTTGAGGCTTCTGACAGAGGTGATGAGCGATCTGGTTTCCGGAGATGCGGACCTTACCAAGCGTGTTATGCTCTCAAAACAGCAGACAGGAAGGGGGGCAAAAACAAAAGAGGAGCTTAGTGTCGATGAGATTGTCAGGCTTTGCCAGCTCACAAACGCCTTTATCGATACGATCCATAATATTATTCACAACATAAAAGAAAACTCGGAAAAACTTGATGACAGTTGTGATGAGCTTACTGTGGTGGCGGAGGAGATCTCCGGCACTTTCACCGAGCAGGCACAGCAGATAACAGAGATTGCAAGCGCAATGGAGAAGATGAATTCCACAGCGGACGGCGTTCTCATGAACGTTGAAAATGCGACATCTGTTACAGAAAGTGCAAACGATCAGACCCAGAAAGGAATGGAAAGCCTTAACGAGGTTGTTGAAAGTATAACTACCATCAAAACACAGGCAGCTTCGTTGGCCAAGATTATTGAAGGCTTGAGTGCATCCTCGGCAGAGATAGGGGACATTATAAGAGTGATAAACGATATTGCAGACCAGACAAACCTCCTCGCCCTTAATGCCGCCATTGAGGCAGCAAGGGCCGGTGAGGCGGGAAGAGGGTTTGCGGTTGTTGCCGATGAGGTTCGAAAGCTGGCGGAAAGAACACAGGGTGCAACCTCCCAGATAAACGAAATAGTCTCCAGTGTTCAGAAAGAAACCGAAAGTGCCAGCAGTGAGATGCATAAGTCGGAACTGACTGTGGATAACGGTGTTAAGGTTATAGGTGAGGCCAACGAACTCTTTAACGGGATTGTTGTTGCGGTGAGCGAGATCACCGATGCCAATAACCAGATTACCATAGCAGTAACAGAGCAGAATGATGCTATCCGTCTGGTTACTGAGAATATCAATGCTATCTCAGCCGGTGTTGAGTCAAACGTGGTCTCGATGAAAAACCTGACCGCCGGTATCCATAACATAAAGGATGAATCGTCGAATCTTAATGAGATGGTGAACAAGTTCAACACTTCAACGGAGTGTCTCGAAGGAAGGTTTAACTCCATAGGGCTTACCTGACATACAGTTGATAGCAAGTTAGTTCGAGAAGGGGTTGAGTTGTTCAGCCCCTTTTTTACTGGTAAGACTACAGAATATCTCTCAGTTTCGGGGTTAATCAAACTGTTCTAGCTTGTTCAGCCTCCAGTAAACCTGTGCCTCCCCTGTCTTTTTTTGTTTCAACCGTAAACTTCTCTGGGATGGCTTTATAACTGTGAAGCAGGGTTGAATTATGGATAGTTACGATTGATGATGTATAATATCAGCTTGGTTAAATATATAGTAGATTGATAAAAAGAGGAACAGATGAACATGGATGTGAATCTTTTAATAAGAAATATATTGTGTTATCCAATCCTCTTGCTAATATTTTCTAATTAACCACTCAATAATATTTTATTACAAAGGTGTGCAAAATGAGAATACTCCTTGTTGAGGATGATGTTGACCTCGCAGAGAACGTTATAGATTATCTGGAGTTTGCGGACTGGTCAGTGGACTATGCCATGAACGGTGAATCCGCCGTGGAGTTCGCCCATGCGAACAAATACGATGCCGTTGTCCTGGACATAAACCTCCCCGGTATTGATGGCTTTGAGGTATGCCGAATACTTCGAAGGCAGATGAGGCTGAATATACCTGTGATAATGCTCACAGCCCGGACGATGCTCACCGACAAGCTTGAGGGCTTTGAGTCGGGCACAGATGACTATCTTCCGAAACCCTTCGAGCTGGCAGAGCTAAAGGCAAGGATAGAGGCTCTGGTGCGCAGGGCAAAGCAGAGCGTTGCCGAGATATTCCAGATCGGAGGTCTGAGCCTTGATCCCAGAAAAGGGACTGTGATACGTGACGGCAAGTTTATAGACCTTCCCCCCGTATGCTACCAGATACTTAAAAACCTCATGGAGGCCCACCCCGGTATAGTCTCCAAAGGGGATCTCGAGTATGCCATCTGGGGGGAGACACCTCCGGACAGCGATTCCCTCAAGGTGCATTTCTACACTCTGCGCCAGCTGGTTGATAAGCCTTTCAGTATCAACATGCTTGTAACCATAAGGGGGCGGGGCTATAAGATTGAGGCGGTGGACTAATGCCTTTCCGGTCCGGGCTGAGGACAAGGATCATCCTTGTTTTTATCGGATTCAGTATCCTTCTCAGCTCGATGGTTGTGGGGGGTGTTATCCTTGCCACGCATCTCAACGAAAAACGTTCAATACGAAAAAGGATAGAGCTTGAGGCGGAGTATTATATGCGTGAGCATGCCGTCTCCGATGTTGCCCCGGTGTCCAATGCATATAACTTCAATATCCCGTCTTCACCCTTTGTAACAGTATATTACGGTGATGATCTCCTTCCTGAATGGGTGGAGAAGGAATACGGCATGGCTACTCCGGGGAACTACTACCTCGAGCACGATAAGCAGGATTACCACCTGACCCTTAAGAACCTGCCCGATGGTGAACGGTTTTATATGCTCTACAATGTCACCCGCTTCAACACCGGTCGTGAATCACTGATGTCGCTGAGAAGAACCCTTATCATAGTAATCCTTCCCATCATAGGTTTTGGGCTTCTTCTTGGATTTATTACAGCCCACAAGGCTATATCCCCGGTGGTTAAGCTTACCAGAATGGTGAGACAATCGGGGGATGGCAGAGAGCTGCCGGAGAATTTGTCTTCAAGATTCTCCGATGACGAAGTGGGGTTCCTCGCAAGCACTCTGGAGCAGTCGATTAACGGCATGAAGGCATCTGTGGAGCGTGAAAAATCCTTCGCCAGGGATGCCTCCCATGAGCTCAGAACCCCTGTCACCACCATCAAGGGAGCCATAGAGCTCCTTGAGCATTCAGATGCGGTTCAGGACGAAAAGCTGAACAGAATTATAGGGCGGATAAAGCGCTCCACCATGAAGATGGAACATCTCATAACCTCATTCCTTTGGCTTTCTCGCCATGAGGTGCACAGTGAAGAGGGGATCGGTATAGAGACCGTAACGGTGGCCCGGGAAGTTATCGAGGATCACGAATACCTCCTGCAGGGCAAGCCTGTGGAAGTGGTTATAGAGGAGGAGGATAGGCAGATGCTCCCCGTGGCGCCCCAGATAATGAGCATCCTTCTATCCAACCTTTTACGTAACGCCTTCACATATACCCAGAGCGGCAAGGTTCGAGTTCGCATCCTTGAGTCCTGCCTTCGTGTTGAGGATACAGGTGGAGGGATAGACCGTGCTGATCTGGAGAAGCTGAGGGACGGCAAGGGTAGATATCATGCGGATGGCTTCGGGTTTGGAATATCCATTGTGAGAAGGCTTTGCAACAACATGGGCTGGCATTTCCTCATAGATTCCCGCAAGGGTGAGGGTACGAAGGTTGTTATCTGTTTTAATCAGAAAGAACGCTGTACATGCAGTGCCAAGGAGCTGGATCTTATAAAAATAAACAGCATTTAACCTTGGCTTGCCTGTGAATCTGTTAGATAAGAACAGCCTGAATAAGGCTGTTTGTTTATTTGTAATGTAGGAGTTCTTAGTGAGTAGAATAAGCAGACGAGATTTTATGAAGCTTACAGCGGCTACAGCAGCAGCCGGAACGCTGGGACCGGAGAAACTTTTTGCCTCCGAGGAAGCCCTGCGTCATATACATGCTACCCACTTCGGCCCTTTTGCGGGTGTCACCGAGGGTGGGGTCTTTCGTAGTGTTGAGCCTTTCAAGGATGTGTTCCCCCCCACAGAAATGCTCGAAAGCCTTGTGGAGTATGCTTACTCTCCGGGGCGTGTGCGTTATCCATGTGTTCGCAAAAGCTATCTTGACGGAACGGGTAATAACTACCTCAGAGGCTCGGAGGAGTTTATCCGGGTAGACTGGAAAACCGCACTCGATCTGGTTGCGGAGAAGCTGAAGGGTGTTAAGAAGGAATATGGAAGCGAATCTATATTCCGTACATCCTTCGCAGGCTGGGCTCATCCGGGTGTTATCGGCAGGCCGGATATGCTTCAGGGGCGTTTTCTCGGTCTCTTCGGCGGATTCACAGACACCATAGGAGACTATTCCGCAGGTGCGGCAACCCATCTCATGCCCTACATTCTCGGCAGTATTGAGCTATACCATACCCAGACATCCCACGAGGTTATCCTGAAAGACACGGATATAATTGTCCTCTGGGGTGCTGACCCGGCAAAGACATTCCGCATAGACTATGCCGTTCCCAATGACTGCTATGACAGGTGGCTCAAAAGGCTAAAGGAGGCTGGCAAGCGTTTTATCTGCATAGATCCTGTATATACCGAAACCGCCAAAGAGGTTGGCGCAGAATGGATATCTGTTCGTCCGAATACGGATACAGCCCTGATGCTGGGTATATGCAACGAGCTTTACCGTAAAGGTTTATACGATCGTGGCTTCATAGAGAGATACACGGTTGGCTTCGATCATTTTGAAGAATACCTGATGGGAAAGAACGGCGAGGCGGAGAAAACACCGGAATGGGCTGCGGAGATATGCGGTATCAGTGCGGGAAAGATACGTGAACTTGCCAGACTCTTCTCTAATAATAAAACCCTTTTGCGGAGCCACTACGGACCCCAGCGTTCCCAGTACGGTGAGCAGTTCCATTGGATGCTTGTGAACCTTGCATGCATGCTCGGGCAGATAGGTGAGCCGGGGGGAGGATTCCAGTTTGGCAAGAGGGGTATACCCTCAACGGGGCATCCGATTCCCAGAAGTGTATCCCAGGGGCGAAACCCGGTTCAGAAGGCGATACCCGCTTCCCGGGTCGGTGAGATGCTGAACAATCCGGGCAGAACAATCAAGTTCAACGGGAGCCGCATAACCTACCCCGATGTGCGGATGATCTATTCCATGGGAGCCAATGTCCTTACCCATCATCAGAATATTAATGAGCTTCTCGAAGGGCTCAGACGTGTTGATACCATCGTCGCCCATGAAATTATGTGGACCTCTTCCGCCAAATATTCTGATATAGTACTTCCTGCCACAACAACCTTCGAAAGGAACGATATAACCTTTGACAAGAATGTTAAGTATATCTATGCGATGAAAAAGCTCATGAAAAGACAGCATGAGGCTATGGATGATTACTGGATCCTTACTGAGCTTTCCGACCGGCTGGGCTTTCGTGACAAGTTCACCAAGGGAAGAACCCAGATGGACTGGATCCGCTGGAGCTTCACAAGCACAGTTAAGGATACATCCTTCGAGGAATTCTGGAATAAAGGGTACGTTGAGTTTGAGATACCGGAGGAGCGCAAGAATTTTATAAGGTTCGAGGACTTCAGGGAGGATCCCCAGAGAAGCCCGCTTTATACAGCCTCCGGAAAGATCGAGATTTTTTCAGAGAAGATAGCAAGTTTCGGCTACGACGACTGTGCGGGTCACGCCAAATGGTATGCGCCCGATGAATGGCTCGGTTCGGAAAAGGCGAAGGAGTATCCCTTTCATCTTATGTCCATACACCCGAAGTACAGGCTTCATTCCCAGATGGATAACCTATCAATAAGAAATAGATACAAGATTGACAATCGTGAGCCTATGAGTATAAATCCCCTGGATGCTAAGGAGCTTGGGGTAGACAATGGTGATCTGGTTGAGATTTACAACGAGCGGGGCTCGATAGTTTGTGGTGTCATGATCACAGATAGCGTCAGAGAGAGGGTGATTCGTGTGGATGAGGGAGCGTGGTTTGCTCCGGAGAAGCCTGGTGTGATTAAATCAAGGTGCCTTTCCGGTGATGTAAACGTTCTCACCACTTCGGTTCCCAGCTCCAATCTTTCCCAGGCTTGCGCTGCCAACAGTACTCTTGTAAATATCAGGAAGCTTAGGGAAAAACCGAATGCTCATGATGCCTACGACCCTCCTGTGGTTCGTACTCCAGGTAATAAGGGGGAGGAGAGATGAAAAGGGGGCTTTTGGTTCTGATAGTTCTTATTTCCGTTACAGCCGTTGCGGGTGTTCGAAACTATGTGAGAAGGGATACTGTGATGTATGTTGCTGGCAATGAGGTTGCATTCATCCGGTTTGGTGCGGTATACGAAAACGGTGCTGTAAAAAGCTGGGTTAAAAAAGGTGAACCGACCCTGTACGCCTCTCCCTCCGAGGAGATCGTTAACGGCAGGATAATGGATTACTCCTCCTTCTCACCCACAGGTGAAGTGAGGAACGGTTTTATACGTGTTGCTGTTTACGGAACCATCAAAAAGGCCGATCTGTCGAGCACTTTTCAGGATGCAACGATGCAGTATGAGGATCTTTATTACGAAAAATGCGGCTCATGCCATCGTGCGGTTTCGCTTGGCAGATATTCTAAAAGGCAGTGGTACGGTATTCTTACATCTATGCAGTCACATGCGGGGCTTAGCCCCCATGAGATCGACTCGCTTTACAGGTATATAATCCTTAATAAGGAGTAGCGGACTGTTTATGTATACTTTATTTATGCTTATATATGAATACTGTGTAGGAGTTCACTATTAGAGGATAATGAGTCCTATTACACACAACGTGCCCTCGTAACACGTTATTAATCCAGAAAAAACAAGTATAAAAAGTCGTATTTTTTTACACCCTCTTTACCTTCTCTTTACTTGAACAGTGTTAACTTACAACCATCGCCGGATAGGATACCATCCAAATATATCAGGGTATTCAGCCGGGATGGGAGACTAAGATGACCGGTTTTATTTATTCAGCAATCCGCCGAACTCTCCTTGCTCAAGGTAAAAAAACTTTGACATCATATATTTATAACAAAACAGCGCAAGCAGGAAAAACCCCGGAAGTCCACAGAGCTTATAGGTCCGTTCTTCGGTATATAATGAACCGCAGAAGGACATATTAACTGGGGCAGGGATGAAGCCGAAGGCTATCTTTTTTATTCTTTCGGCTGAATAAGAGTTTATAGACGACTATACGCTTTGGAGGTGTAGCATGACAGTGTCTGAGAAGGACAAGATTAAAAACGCCCTTCAGATCTCAAGACGTTCATTCATGAAATGGAGCGCAATGCTTGGTGCAGCAGCATCAGTGGGTTGCGGTGCATTCGGAAGCGACGATGATGATGACGGCGGCAGCACAGGCGGCGGAGTAGCACCGCAGGAAACATTCGAGTACGATAAGGCTGTTTGGAATGGCTGTAACGTTAACTGCGGAAGTAACTGCCCCCTTAAGCTTTATGTTAAGGACGGAGTTGTTGTTCGTGTGGAAACCGACAGCGACAGCCCCGATGAGTACGGCGAGTATGGTACAAACTATCAGTTCCGCTCATGTGTGAGAGGACGCTCTGTCCGCCAGCGTATCTATCACCCTGATAGACTTAAATACCCCATGAAGCGTGTTGCAGGATCCATTAGAGGTGAAGGCAAGTACGAGAGGATATCATGGGAGCAGGCGATAAACGAAATCTCCGCAAAGATGCAGGAAGTTAAGTCAAACTATGGTCCCGATGCCTTCTATATTCAGTATGCTACGGGTACTATCGATGCGAAGTTCTCCGATTCATGGCCCCCTGCGGCATCCCCCATTGCAAGGCTTCATAACCTTTGGGGCGGATGGCTTCAGCACTATTCCGACTATTCAACTTCACAGATAACAGCGGCACTCTGTCTCATTGAGGGCTCCTCATGGAGCAACAACACTATCACAGATGCAGTGAACTCAAACCTTGTGGTTCTCTGGGGTAACAACCCTGCCAATACCCGTATGGGTGCTGGACGCCACTTCACATACCACCTTCAGAAGGCTAAGGAGCAAAACCCCAACCTCAAGGTAGTAGTGGTAGACCCCCATTACACAGATACGGCAGTTGCTCTGGATGCTGACTGGGTACCCGTTCGTCCCGGTACAGACTCCGCACTCGTTGCCGGTATGGCATACTACCTCTATCAGGAAGGCCTTGTGGACGAAGCATGGCTTGCTGAGCGTGCAGTGGGCTGGGATGAAGCTTCCATGTCAGGTATCAAGGAAGTTGGCGAAGGTTACTTCCCCCCCGCATACGACCCCAACTGGGGAGACAGCGACGGTACAGAGCCTGCAGTTCCCGTAAACAGCTCATACAAAGCATATATCCTTGGCGACGGACCCGACGGCACAGCTAAGACACCCGAATGGGCTGCAGCTGTTACCGGTGTTTCCGTAAGCCTCATTAAGAGCTTTGCCAAGAGGCTCATGGAAGAATCCCCCGCTATGGTTATTCAGGGATGGGGACCCCAGCGTCACTCCCTCGGTGGAAACAACACCAGAGCCATCGGTCTTATGACCATACTTACAAAGAACATCGGTATCACCGGCGGCGGTTCCTCTGCAAGAGAGGGCGCAGCATCCGTAGGACTCAGCTTCCCCGGATGGTCCAGCACATTCCCCGGTAACGATGTTAAGCAGCAGATCTCAAACTACACTTGGTATCAGGCCATTGTAGACCATACTGTTATGACAGGCAGAACCTGGGGTGTTAGAGGCTTCGACAGTCCCGATGAGGCTCTTAAGAATCCCATCAAGTTCATCTGGAACTACGCCGGTAACTGTATGCTTAACCAGCACGGTGATATCAACAAGATGCTTGAGATCTATAAAGACGATACTAAATGTGAGTGCATCGTAAACATCGATAACTACTTCACACCCTCCGCAATGGTTGCAGACTATCTCCTCCCCGACTGTACAAACTGGGAGCAGAACGACGTCTCCGGCAACAGCGGTGGTAACACAGCCTCACTCGTATTCCAGAACAAGGCAGTTGAGCCCCCCTTCGAGTGCATCACCATCTATGAGATGATGAGCAAGATCGCAGCGAAGCTCGGCATTGAGCAGGAATATACAGAAGGCAAAACCCAGGACGAGTGGCTTGAGTATCTCTTCAACAAGGGCCTTGAGTCTTACGGCGATCAGGGTGTTTTCACAGCGGCCAACGGCCTTGACACCTATGAGAAAGCCCACGCTCAGGGACTCGTTAAGAAGTACGACGCCTCGGCAACACCCAGCGTTGCATATAAGTCCTTCGTTGAAGATCCTCAGAACAACAGTGTATCAACCCCCTCTGGAAAGTTTGAGATCTTCAGTAAGCGTCTGTACAACCTCAGCCATCAGTGGCAGTTCCCCGCAGAGTATGATGACGGTCTCGACCAGATCACTCCTCTGCCCCAGTACTATGATGCATACAGAGGCTACGGCGACCCCGCGAGAAGCACATACCCCTTCCAGATCATCGGGCACCACTTTAAGCAGAGAACCCACTCTACTTATCAGAACTGCTCATGGAACAGGGAAGCCAGCCCCCAGACTGCATGGGTGAATACCAAGGATGCGGCTGATCTCGGCATTAAGCACGGCGATCTTATTGAGGTTTACAACGAGCTCGGAAGGGTTCGCATTCCTGCAAAGGTAACCTCCAGGATCATGCCCGGTGTTATCTCTATTCCTCAGGGTGCATGGTACAACCCCGAAGGAAAGTGGTTTAACAACAACCTGGAGCACTCCGAAGGATACGATTCTTCCAAGATCGGAAGCAAGGATGTGCTGGACTATGGCGGCTGCGTAAACGCACTCACCAGCCTTAGACCCGGCCCCGTGTCTAAAGGTAACTGCCAGCACAGTATTCTCGCAAACGTTAAGAAAATCGGATAATCTGGAGGGATATAATGAGTACTCAATACGGATTTTACATCGATACACAGCATTGCACAGGCTGCAAGGCCTGTATGAATGCCTGTAAGGACAGACAGAATCTAGCGGACGGTGAAATGTTCCGTAAGGTTTATGAGTTTGCCGGCGGCGGATGGGGAACCGATGCTTACGGTGGATTCACCAACGACGTATTCACCTTCTATGTCTCCATGGCGTGCAACCAGTGCGATAACCCCGCATGCCTCAACGCATGCCCCGCCTCCGTTTACTCCATAAGAGAGAGCGACGGCGTGGTTGTTATGGATACATCCAAGTGTATCTCATGCTTCGCATGCAAGAATTCATGCCCCTACAGCGCACCCACGTACGACTATGAGAGCAAGAACATGAAGAAGTGCATCATGTGTACGGACGAAAAAACAGAATCAGGAACTCCTTCACCCTCATGCGTTAAGGCATGTCCCTCAAGAGCTCTTGATTTCGATACCATCGAAAACCTCAAGGCGAAGTACGGAAATGTTCAGGCAACTGCAGCATTCCCCTCCACAACTGAGCCTAATGTGGTTTACAAGCTCCACAGCGATTCCGGTAAGGGATTCGAGCATGTGAACCCCGAAGAGGTTCTTTAATAATTTAGATTCAGCCGCAGGGGAGCGTGTCCCCTGCGGCTGTTTTATATGCTTTCGGGAGACAAATATATGACAGGGTCAAAAAAACAGACTGAAATGTACACGGATATGATTAGGATGTCCGTTGCCTTCAGCTTTATGTATAAACTTTTCAGCGAACTGCCGGAAGAAGAGTTCATAGAAGAACTCGCCGGTTCCGCAGAGCTGTTTGACGAGTGGCCTCTTATGGAGAGCGAGGAATCAAATGAGGGCGTTGCCCTTATAAAATCCTCCATAGAAAACAAAGAGAGCTACGAGGCTATCAGACATAATTTCAACAAGCTTTTCATAGGCCCCGGACATCTCTATGCCGCCCCCTGGGAATCGGTATACCTTGAAAGAGACGGCACAATGTTCGGTAAGGCTACCCTTGATGTAAGGGGTTACTATAAAAAATACGGACTAAAGATCCATAACCTTCATAAAGAGCCCGACGATCATGTCGCATACGAGTGCGCATTTGTAAACTTCCTCTGCATGCAGTACACCGAAGCTGTAGACAAGGGTGAAGACCCTTCAGAGTATGTCGAGGTTCTCAAGTCTTTTCTGGATGAGCATCTGCTGGTCTGGTCGGGCAATTTTGTAGAACAGGTGACAACAAACTCCACAACGGACTTCTATAAAGGAGCTGGCAAGCTTCTTGAGGGAGCCCTGAAGGAGAGCAGAGAAATATTAGGCTAAGTTATCTGAGGAAGAGGCATCCTCTTCAATAAAACCGGTGTAAAGTCACGAACCCCTGTAGGTGACATACAGTGATCATACCGGATAAATAAACAAGAATACTCCAAAGCGCCGGTAATCGAATTTCCGTGCGGGCATGAAGAAACCCATGTCTGCACGGATTTTTTTTTATTTACATGAAGAAAAACTCACCTATTACAGCCATTTAGCACAACATTCTAAAACAATCTCTCTGATACGGTAATAAGATGATGTTATAGGATAAGTGCGATATGATAGTGCTAAAATATCTAAATATCAAAGTAATATACAGCTACATGGATGCAGGAATGTGATCTGAGACAGTGGCACGCTACATAAATATGATGAAAATTTAAACAATGTTGGCACCATGGTGAACAAAAGTTACAAACTCAAAAGTATATGTATACGAGTAGATTAACCGGAAATTATCCATAGTAATGCTGTTATAAATAAATCTTGCGTTCAAAAAAGCCCTGTGTTAAATATTTTCGACCAATAAATGAGCCTCCAGATACATCGGTGAATTTTATAGCCTTCTTCGGAATATAAAATAATGCTGAAAACAGTTCTGTTTTCGGAGTAAGTATACCCGGTGTGTAGGGTATATTTTAACCTTGACATGAAAAATTTTATGCAATATTTAAATTGTATACAGTATTCAGTCAGTCCGTCTGACCACTATCTTGCGTTGTCATGGTGTTTGTGTTGGCACTATAAAAGTTAAACACTGTCTTTATTTAAGTATAAATAAAAGCAGATGCTCGTAACAAGTTAGGCCAGACTATGATAACGCTTTTATAAAATGTAGTTAGGCTCTCCTTACGGCATTTAATGCCGCTTTATTGATAGAAGGTCAGGTTTAAAGCCGCCCGCGGGCTTTACTCTCATTTCGGCATCAGAGTGCAAACAGCGGTAATAGAAAAGGTTACGTAAAAGCGTATCCGCAATGGCACTATGCCCAAATGCGGGCGTAATTATATCAGAGGTATACATATGTTAGAGAACGGCTTTTTTTTTGCCGGCATATCACGCCGGAGCTTTCTTAAGACAGTTACAGCCGCAACAGCGATGATGGGGCTTGATTTTACAATGACGGCCCAGGTGGCAGAAGCCGCCGAATCCGATTCCCGTCCTCCGGTTATATGGCTACATTTTCAGGAATGTACAGGATGTTCCGAATCGCTCATCCGTGCCAGCCACCCCGATGTGGCAACGCTCATACTCGATATGATCTCCCTCGATTACCACGAAACGCTTATGGCCGGCTCCGGCCATCAGGCAGAAGAGGCTCTCCACAAAACCATGGAGGAGTATGCCGGTAAATATATACTCATTGTAGAGGGCGCCGTTCCCCTCAAGGACAACGGCATATACTGCAAGGTAGCTGGAAAAACCGCCAAGGACAGTCTGGAGGAGGTCGCCGAGCATGCGGCCCATATCATAAGTATAGGGACATGCGCCTCCTTCGGCGGAGTTGCAGCTGCGGATCCTAACCCCACGCAAGCCGTTCCCGCTTCTGATGTATTGAAGGACAGGGCTGTGATAAACATCCCCGGATGCCCCCCAAGCCCTTATAACCTCCTTTCCACAATCCTCAATCTGCTCACATTCAACAGGCTCCCCGAGCTTGATAAAATGAACAGGCCGATGTTTGCCTACGGACGTAAGATCCATGAACACTGTGAGCGCCGCCCCCATTTCGATGCGGGACGTTTTGCTGAGAAGTTCGGCGACGAGAACCATTCCGAAGGTTACTGCCTCTACAAGCTTGGTTGTAAGGGTCCTGCTACATTTGCAAACTGCATGACACTGAAGTTCAACGATGTTAACGTTTGGCCCATATCCGTAGGACACCCCTGCATAGGCTGTACCGAGCCGGATCTAGCCTTCCATATGAGCATATTCGACAAAGTCCAGATACATAATCCCACACCCCCGGACCACTACCCCGACACCCTCGACAACGGTGAAAAGAAGGGTGCAGATCCTGTGACCACAGCGGTTATCGGAGGAGTTGCCGGAGCGGCACTCGGTGCCAGCGCCATGGTTGCAAAGAAGCTCCCCAACAACCTTGAGGATGCGGACAAACGCAATAAGGAGCTTGAAGATGAAGAATAGTTCCCGCCGTGATTTTCTAAAGCTCACAGGTCTGGGAGCGGCTTCGCTTATGGCATCCACTGCGTCTGCCTCCGAAGGTGTAAAGCTGGGTGAGAACGATGTGGGCATGTTCTATGATGCCACAAAATGCGTCGGCTGTAAGGCCTGCGTTGCTGCATGCAAAAGGGTTAACGACATGGACGCTGTTCCCGCACCCAACGATGAGGACAGGCTGTGGGATGCCCCGGGCAAGCTCGATTACCGCACCAGAAACATCATCCAGCTTTACAAAGAGGATGAGGAAACATGGTCCTATGTGAAGCACCAGTGCATGCACTGCGTTAAGCCGGGATGTGTCTCCGCATGCCCTGTAACCGCAATGATGAAGGATGAGCGGGGGATTGTGTATTATGACAAGGATAAGTGCATCGGCTGCCGTTACTGTCAGATAGCCTGCCCCTTCGTTATCCCCAAATTTGAGTGGCCCAAGGCATTTCCCAAGATCGTTAAATGTGACCTCTGCAAGTTCACAAACCTTAAGGAGAAGGGGATCCCCGCATGTTGTGAGGTTTGCCCCACAGAGGCTGTCATATTCGGAAAAAGGAGCGATCTCCTAGCCGAGGCGAAGCGGAGGATGGAGACCGAGCCCGAAAAGTATCAGGAGAAGATCTACGGCGAGCATGAGATAGGCGGAACAAACGTCATATACCTCGCACCTCAGAAGGTGAACTTCGCCCAGCTCGGCTTCCCTGAGCTTGAGACCCACTCCTATGCGGCCTTCAGCGAGAATATCCAGCACACCATATACAAAGGTTTCATCGCACCGGTGGCTCTTTACTCTCTGCTCACATTCGTGGCGATAAGAAACAGGAAGAAGAACGACGGATCGGAGGATGAGGAATAATGGGACACCATGACGAATATATTGTACATAGATCGAAGATTTTCACACCCGCCTTCTTCGGGCTCCTCGCCGTTGTTATCATCGGATTCTATTATATCGGAGTACGTTTCGTTGAGGGAATCGGTGCCGTAACAAACCTTTCGGACGGCTACCCGTGGGGCATATGGATCACATACGACGTTGCCACAGGCACAGCCTTTGCCTGTGGAGGATACGCCGTTGCGATCCTCGTATATATAATGAACAACATGAAGTACCACCCCCTAATCCGTTCCGCCATCGTAACAAGCCTCTTCGGATACTCCCTTGCGGGGTTTTCTGTTGTTCTGGATCTCGGGCGTTACTGGAACATGTACGGGTTCTTCATGCCGAACCGTTGGCAGCCGAACTCCGTTCTTTTCGAGGTCGCCCTCTGTGTTATGACATACACCCTTGTTCTCGCCATCGAGATAGCCCCCGCCTTCCTTGAGCGGCTTATCTACTCCGAGAAGAAGCGTTTCATGACCATTAAGAAGGCAGCGAGATGGATATACCCCAGGCTTGATAAGGCTCTCATCTTCTTCGTAGTGCTTGGTATTACACTCCCCACCATGCACCAGTCATCCCTCGGCTCCATGTTCATTATCGCCGAATCGAAGATGCACCCTCTGTGGCATACGGGGCTTCTCCCTCTGCTGTTCCTCATTAACTGTATCTTCATCGGCTACTCCATGGTTATCTTCGAGTCCACCCTTTCGAGTGTGGGATTCCGCAGAAACCTTGAGACAAGGGAGATAGCGGGGCTATCCAAGATAATCCCCATCCTTGCGGCGGCGTGGCTCGGCGTGAGGTTCTATGACCTTATCAACAGAGGCCACCTTGCGGATGCCTTTGCGGGTGATTTCCATTCATGGATGTTCCTCGGTGAGCTTCTGCTCATAGCCGGTGGTGCTTTTATCCTCAGCTGGAGGGCGTACAGAAACTCCCCCCGCATGGTTTTCATTGCGGCTATCATGCTGGTTATCGGTGGGGGATGGTACCGCTTCAACGTTTATCTCATAGGATATGATCCCGGTGCGGGGTGGAAGTATTTCCCCTCACTCCCCGAGTTCATGATCACCCTCGGGCTTATCAGCTTCGAGATACTCGGCTACATCGTGTTTGTTAAGCTCTTCCCTATTATGCCCAAGCCCCATAAGGTGCATAACCCGGGTGTAGAGAGTCCGGTTAAATAAATATTAAGCATTAAGGAGATATAGAATAATGGGTAAAAGGATTACAGTAGACCCCATCACAAGGATCGAGGGTCACCTCAGAATAGATGTGGAAGTGGACAACGGAAGCGTGAGTAAAGCGTGGGCGAGCGGCCAGATGTGGCGGGGTATCGAAACAATGCTCAAGGGTAGAAACCCCAAGGACGCATGGGTCTTCGCCCAGCGTTTCTGCGGAGTTTGCACAACGGTGCATGCGATCAGCTCCATACGCTCCGTAGAGGATGCTCTGGACGTTGAGCTCCCCGTGAATGCGCAGATGATCCGTAACATTATGATTGCGCTCCACTCTCTGCAGGACCATATCGTGCATTTCTATCACCTCTCCGCCCTTGACTGGGTGGATATAACCTCCGCCCTTGAGGCAGACCCCGCAAAGGCCGCCTCCATTGCCCAGTCCCTCTCGCCATGGCCGGGTAACTCTGTAACAGAGTTCGCCGCCGTTAAGGAGAGGCTCAAAGGCTTCGTATCAACGGGTAAACTCGGCATCTTCTCCTCCGGTTACTGGGGGCACAAGGATATGCGCCTCGAGCCGGAGATAAACCTCATCGCCGTTGCGCACTACCTGAAAGCGCTCGATTACCAGAGAAAAGCAGCACAGGCGGTGGCTATCCTCGGTTCGAAGAACCCCCATATCCAGAACCTCGTTGTAGGAGGCGTTGCCACTGCGGTTAACGTGGACAATCCAGCAACCCTCAACGTGGAGCGTCTCGCACTCCTCAGAAGCCTCACCATGGAGGTTAAGCAGTTCGTAAACGAGGTATACTATCCCGATGTTCTCGCCATCGCCTCCTTTTATAAGGACTGGTTCAAGTACGGCAGGGGTGTGGATAACTACCTCGCTACCCCCGACTTCCCTTTGGACGGCAAGAGCACCAGTTTCGGTGTGACAGGCGGAACCATAATGAACGGCGATCTCTCGACGTTCAGAGAATCCGCCAGCTGGAATGATGACTACATAAGAAAGAACATCACCGAGTCTGTTGCCCATGCCTGGTATGAAGACGGCGAACCCCTTCATCCGTGGAAGGGTGAGACCGAGCCCAGCTACGGCGAGTTCGATGATGAGGGCAAATACACATGGGTTAAGGCTCCCCGCCTTGAGGGCAAACCCGCACAGGTGGGCCCCCTTGCCCAGATACTAGTGAACTACGCCGCTGGTGATGAGAAGGTCACGGAGCTTGTGAACTCCGCCGCATCCACTCTCGGCATAGGCCTTGATGACCTTCATTCCACCATGGGAAGGCACTACGCCAGAGCTGCAAGAGCCGTTGTCATGGCGGATAAGGCCGTTGAATACATAGATGCCCTTGAGGCGAATATCGCCGCAGGTGATCAAACCTACGCCAACGATACGGAGCTTCCCGACGGTGAATACAGCGGTGTGGGATTCCATGAGGCTCCCAGAGGTCTGCTGAGCCACTGGCTTGTTATGCGTGATAAGAAGATCTTCAATTATCAGGCGGTTGTTCCCTCCACATGGAATGCAGGACCAAGGGATGAGCAAGGAACACCCGGACCTTACGAGGCTTCCCTTGTGGGCAACCCCGTCCTTGAGGCGGACAAGCCCCTTGAGGTTATCCGTACGGTACACTCCTTCGACCCATGCCTTGCCTGTGCAGTGCATACCATCGATCCCGAAAAGAACGAGATCGTGAAGGTGCAGGTAAGGTAATGAACGTTCTTGTATTCGGAGCGGGGAACGTCCTCCTCGCCGATGAGGGCTTTGGCGTACATGCTGTGCGCTACCTTGAGGAGAATTTTGAGTTTCCCGAAGGGGTTGAGGTATTCGATGCCGGAACCCTCGGCCTTATGGCCACATATAAGATGGAAGAGGCGGAGCATATCCTTATGATCGATGTGATCGCAGGGGAGGGCACACCCGGCGATATACGTACCTACGGGCGTGAGGATATCATGCTGGACAGGATCCCCGCAAAGCTTAGCCCCCATCAGATAGGCCTTCAGGAGGTAATGCTCATTAGTGAGATGAGGGGGAAATGCCCCGAATCGATAAAGCTTTACGGCGTTATTCCCCAAAGTATTCAAGCCGGGGATTCACTAACTGAACCACTGCAGGCGGTTTTGGCAGATGTCTGCGAGAGGGTGGTAAGGGATGTTGAAGCCCTGGGTTTCGAAGTGAAAAGGAAGTAACTGACCCTATCCATTATACAGCCGTATGAACGGCCTCTATTTCTGACACCCTCCCCGCCGCCACGGGGAGGGTTTTTACTCGTTTCTCCTTAATTAATTATGTAAATTTGCATTCCGGATTAAAAAGCAAGCTGAAAAGCCCTTTGTACAACAGGTATTTGAAAACATAATTGTGAACCAGATTCCCTTCATAGCACTTTTTTTTTGACCTAAACGCTCTCGATTCTTTACGAAAAATCCTTAATATCAGATAAATAAACACGATTTTGTAAATAGAAATCTGTTTTAAGCGGGATCCGTTTTAAGTTTCTATGGAAGTGCCAAAATCTTTGGAATATGTTCTATTTATAGGTTCAAGCCCCTATGTTTGAACCGAAAGGGGTGCACGATGGTAACAGAGCTTCTTGCCGAGCACGACAGACAGTCCGCAAAGGAACTTCTAAGCCTCCACGGCCTCAGCTACGAGGCTGACCACGACAGGCTTGTGGGTATCTTCGAGAACCGGCGCCTCACAGCGGTAGGCGCAAGGGCTGGAAACATCCTGAAGATGTTTGCCGTACACCCCGACTGCTCCAGCACCGATGCTGTGGGCGATGTGGCCACAAGCCTCGTTCAGGACGGCTTCGATTCTGGCGTGCGTGACTTCTTCCTCTTCACCAAGCCCGAGTATGCCGTAAGCTTCTCCAGGCTGAACTTCCATCCGCTGGCAAGGCATGAGAAGGCGGTTATGATGGAGTACGGACGGGGTATTTCAAGGTATCTCAACCGTCACCGTGAGCTTGTGCACAAACCCCTCAAGGATAAGGGAAACGGCGGTATCGTGATGAACTGCAACCCCTTCACCATGGGGCATAGAAAGCTCATAGAAGAGGCCGCATCAAGGAGTGAACACCTCTATATCTTCGTTGTTCAGGAGGACGCCTCCTCCTTCCCCTTTGATGTACGTCTCAAGCTTGTAGAGGACGGGACTGAGGATCTTGACAACGTAACCGTAATGAGCGCATCCTCCTATGCGGTGAGCGGTATAACCTTTCCATCATACTTCCTGAAAAGCGGCACGGATACTTCCTCCATACAGATGGAGATGGACCTTGATATATTCTGCCGCCATATCGCCCCATTCTTCCACATAGGTACAAGATACGCCGGAAGCGAGCCCTACTGCGGCGTAACATGCGCATACAACGAGGCGATGGGTAGATCCCTGCGAAGGAACGGCATGGAGTTCTGCGAGATAGAGCGGTATGAGCAGAACGGTATTGCTGTGAGCGCCTCGGCAGTAAGGGAGGCTCTGCGGATTAATGACTTTGACAGAGCGAAGGAGCTTGTACCTGCATCCACATGGAAATTCCTGTCTTCGGAGGCAGGCTTCAAGGTGGTTCAGCGACTTAAAGAGAGAAAGACAAGGCACTAGGCCTTGATAGACATATAGAAGGAGTCTGGCAAGATGAGGATCAAATCACCGGCCCAGGCCGGAACAATGCAGTCCAGCGACCTTATGGTATTTGTGGAGCCCTCGGATTCCCTTGAGATAGAGGTGGAATCAACCGTGGCGAAACAGTTTGAGCATCTTATTAGAGCCGCCGTTGAGGAGGAGCTCGCCGCCAATGACGTAAGCGAAGGATACATTCGCATTGCGGACAGGGGAGCCCTTGATTATGCCATAAAGGCGAGGCTCAGCTCCGCAGTACAGCGGGCAGGGCTGGAGGACTGATATGCATGGACACTGGTATAAGGAATACACCCAGGGGCGTCGTTTCGTCCTGAAGATAAGCCCGGGGGAGAACCTGCGTGATCATCTGCTCCAGTTTGCTAGCGAGGTAAACCTGAGCAACGCATCCATCGTATCCGCAGTGGGCTCCGTTAAGGATGTCCGCTTCCGGGGTATAAAGACGGGGGCGAAGCTCCCCATCACCAGACCCAGAACCACCGCCCATGAGATAGAGGGGCCCCTTGAGCTCCTCGGCCTTGAGGGGAACATCTTCCCCGATGAGGAGGGGCTTATAGATACCCACCTGCACATCATCGGGGCAAAGTCCTCCGGCGAGGTTGTGGGGGGACACCTCTTCGACTGCAACGTATTCGCCACATGCGAGATTATCATCGCCGAGATCATAGTTAAGGGTATAGAGAGGCATCATTCCCAGTCCGGCGGTGTTTCAACAATATTTATATCGGAGGCGGAGGAATGAGCAAAGAGATGAATGTACGCAGGTCGCTCCTGTACGTACCGGGGAACATGCCCTCCATGCTCCAGAATATACCGATATTCCAGTCCGATGCTGTGATTATCGACCTTGAGGATGCAGTTCCCGTAAATGAGAAGGATGCGGCGAGGAACCTTGTACGCTCCTTTCTGGACACCTTCAAAGAGCGCAATGTGGAGATCTTCATCCGGATAAACGGTCTTGATACGAAGTGGTGGTACGATGACCTTGCGGCGGTTCTGCCTGCAAAGCCGGACGGGATACGCCTGCCCAAGGCGGACACGCCGGAGATCGTTGAGAAGCTGGATACCGTGCTCACAGAGTTTGAGGAGGAATTGGGATTCGAGCTGGAGACCTTCAGGATACTCCCCTCCATTGAGAACGCCCAGGGTGTTATCAATTGTATTAGAACAGCAAGGGCGTCCAGCCGTATTGTGGCTCTCGCCTTCGGTGCGGAGGACTATACGGCGAGCCTTGAGATCGATAGAACAAAAACTGGTGAGGAGCTATTCCACGCAAGGACGAGAGTGGTATGGGCGGCCAAGGCGGCTGGCATACAGGCTGTGGATACAGTCTTCACCGATGTTGCGGATATGGAGAGCTTCACTAACGAGTGTGAGCTGATCAAGAGCCTCGGTTTCACAGGCAAATCCCTTGTAAACCCGAGACAGATAGAGGTTGTACACTCCGTATTTGCTCCTAAGCAGGAGGAGATCGATTACGCACTGCAGGTTATCGATGCCATAGAGAAGGCGAGGGAGATGGGTACCGGCGTTATCGCCCTTGGCGGCAAGATGATCGATGCCCCCGTGGTTAAGCGTGCCCTGCGTGTGGTCAAGACCGCCTACGCCCTCGGGCTTGTGGACGAAGAGCCGGACGAGAACGTTGTTTACGGCGAATTGGGTGAATCATGATAAAGAACTCGCTTGGAAGATATATACCGGAGAATTTTGCGGGAAGGAAGAGCATACCCTTTCAGGGTGTTGGCAAGGTTATCCCCAGCGGAGACAGAGCCACCAGAAAGCTGAGATACTCCTACGGCAGACCCAACAAGATGCTCAGCTCGATCCGGGAGGCTGTGGAGGCCTCCGGCCTTAAGGACGGAATGACCATCGCCACCCACCACCATCTGCGTAACGGCGACCATGTTCTCATGCAGGTGGTGGAGGAGATAGCCTCCCTCGGTATAAAAGACATCAAGATAGCCTCAAGCTCCATCCACCCTGTGCATGCAGGTCTGATACCCTACATAAAAGAGGGTGTGATAACGGGTTTCGAGTGCGGTGTGAATGGACCAATAGGTGAGGCACTCTCCAAGGGGGAGATAGATTCACCCGTTGTGGTTCGTACCCACGGCGGACGTGCCAGAGCGGTTATGAACCGGGAGATAAAGATAGATGTTGCCTTCATAGGCGCACCCTCATGCGACGAATTCGGCAACATGAACGGATACCACGGACCTTCCGCTTGCGGAAGCCTTGGTTATGCCCATACCGATGCACTATATGCGGACAAGGTAATCGCAGTTACCGATAACCTCGTCCCGTATCCTTGTCACCCTATCAGCATCGCAGAGACCGAGGTGGACCACGTTGTTGTTGTGGATACCCTCGGCGATCCATCAAAGATCGTATCCACCACAACGAGAGTGACCACCGACCCTGTTGGTTTGCAGATTGCGAAATACGCCGCAGGGGTTATCGAAGCTTCTGGACTTATCAAAGACGGTTTCAGTTTCCAGACCGGAAGCGGCGGCATATCACTTGCCGTTGCGGAGAATGTTCGCAGAATTATGAAGAATGATGACATAAAGGGGAGCTTCGGCTCCGGCGGCATAACAGGATACTTCGTTGATATGCTGGAGGAGGGGATATTCGAAACCCTCTTCGATGTACAGTGCTTCGACCTGAAGGCTGTGGATTCCATAGGGCGCAACATAAACCATATCGAGATGAGTGCGGATATGTATGCGAACCCCTTTAACGCTGGATGCGTTGTGGACAGGCTCGATGCTGTTATCCTCGGTGCAACCGAGGTGGATGTTGACTTCAACGTGAACGTGAACACCGAATCGAGCGGCTACCTTCTGCATAACACCGGCGGACACAGCGACACGGCCAGCGGCGCAAAGCTATCCATTATTACAGCTCCCTCCATTAGAGGAAGGCTTCCCATAGTTACGGACAGTGTCACCACCGTTACCACACCTGGAGAAACCGTTGATGTTATCATCACCGAGCGGGGTATAGCTGTGAACGAGCGTCAGGCGGAACTGAGGCGTGAGCTTGAGAAGAGACGTTTCCCCGTTAAGGATATCGTTCAGCTAAAGAATGAGATACAGGCTATAACAGGCGTTCCCAGACCGCTGGAGTTCGAGGACGATGTGGCCGCAGTTATTGAATACAGAGATGGAAGTATCATAGATGCAGTACGACGGGTTAAGGAATAGCATCCTCGCCTGTCGTGATGACAGGCAGAAACGTATAGACATGTGCCTGCGCAACTCCCTTGAACGTTTTGCAGGGAGGCCAGCCCGTGAGGGGAGGGCGTTTATAGTAACGCTCTCCATGAATATCCCCGGTGTGGTGAAGATGCCACCGGGTGCGGCGGAGCTGGCAAAAAACGGGGCGGCTTTGGTGGAGTCCCTCCCTGTGGGGCTTAAGAAGGATTGCTCCATGGAGGATGCGCTGGGGCCGTTCAAGGTTTACTCGGGCTTCGGCGACCCATATGGGGCCAAGAACAGCATGATGTTCATTGAGGAATCTATCGCAGAGCACAGGCTTCTGGATATAGATATATACACCAGCGACGGCATAGTGAGCAGGAGCGCCGTTGCAAAGCCGGAGCGAAGGTGTCTTGTATGCAGTGAGCCCGCCAAAGAGTGCATGCGGCTGAAGAGGCACAGTATAGATGAGGTTGCGGAGGCTGCCCTTGAACTCCTTAATAAAAGAGCCGAAAGAATCGCATAAAGAACAGCTTAGCAGTTTTCTTGCACACATAGTTCAAGGTGCGAGGACCGAGCTTTATCTTACCCCGAAGCCGGGGCTAGTGGATCTGCTCGATTCCGGTTCCCATGAGGATCTCAACCTTGTGAATATGTCTCGCTCCATTTGTCTCCTTGAGGAGTACAGGGCAGAACTCGTATCGGCGAAAAGCCTTGATGATATGGTTCAGGCGGGAATAAGGGCGGAGGAGCGGATGATGAGCCTCCTTGGAACGAATACCCACAAGGGCTTTATCTTCCTCATGGGGCTTCTGACGGATGCTTATTCCAGATGTTCCGGTATCCCTTCCCTTTGTGAACTGTCAGAAAGATGCGCCGAGGCCTCTGCATCACTTTTTAAGGATGAGCGTGAGCCCGGTTCCTGCGGGGCAGCTGTGAGGAAGGAGGCTGGAATAGGGGGTATCAGGGGGGAGTGCCTAAACGGTCTTCCCACGGTTTTAGATAAAGCTCTACCCGTTATGTTCAGCGTATACGAGGAAACTGACAACTACCCCTTGGCCGCATTCCACTGTTTGGCTAAGCTGATGAGTGTAACCGAGGACAGTACCGCTGTGAAAAGATGCGGTATCGAGGGGCTCACCACCCTAAGAAACTCCGGCTTCAGGCTAGGGGCACTCCTGGAAAGGGGCGATGTACCATTCAACGAACTTATTGATATGAATGAAAAGTTTAAGGCAATCAATCTGACAATGGGAGGAACAGCCGATCTGTTTGGCATAACCGCAGGCCTTTTTTCCTCTCTCCATCGCAGAATAATCAAATTTTGACCAGATTCCTCCGCTAAATCATAACTGCTACTGATTAAAGGTTTTCCTCTATTACTGATATTGAAAAGCTCTCCTATATGTAATAGTATTTATGTAAAGACTTACTCTATCGTAACTCATTAAGTGATGATTCATACCAAGGGTGTATTGTGAAGCTGCGAAGAATCTTACCTGTTGCACTTCTTTTTGCTGTTCTTGCCCTAATCCTTTTAAGGATCAATTCCCAATATATAAACTTGCATGCTGTGGATTTTAACACGAAGGAGGAAAGCAGGTATCTTCTTTATGCTAAGTCACTTATCGGCGAGTCTTATTCATTTTATGAAAGCGGTCTCTCAAACCCCCGGAGCTACTATCTCGATACCGCCATCAATAAGCTGGGAAGGGCTTTGGGTTATCTGAACCTTGCAGGCACAAGCGATTTTGAATGTGTTGATATACTGAAGAACAGTATAGCAGAGCTTGAAAATCGGCTGAATGACAAAAACCTTGTATATACAACTGATACCAGGCGTCGTTTCTTTGATCTTACGGATTATTCCTCCAACTGTCTTGAAAATGCAGAGATTGTGGTTTGGGAAGAGCTGGTTCGCAATAGTACAGACTCCCTGGTTGCCCATGAAAGATCCCACAAGAAAACTATCCTGGTTATTATCTTTACAGCAGGTATGCTCTTAATCACCATTTATCTGGTGTATGACCGAAGCAGAACGCTGAGGAGGCTTCGAGCCGAACAGAAGATAAAGTTCCGGATGCTTGATATGCAGCCGAATATGGTTACTGTTACTGACGGAGCAGAGATGCTCAGCTGTAACAGGCGCGTGCTCGAATTCCTGGGCTATGATGATGAGGAAACCTTTAAAAGCGAACATGACTGCATCTGCGAGTTCTTTCTTGAAAAGGAGGGCTATATCCATGGAAACAATCTTCGGGAATGGACGAACAAGGTAATCCAGAACAAGGAGATGGGCAGGGAGAGCAAGGCTGTTATGAAAGACTCCCGTAGCGGCGAGGAACGGGTATTTCTCATCGATATCGCCGATTTCTATGGCGAGGATGATTTAACGGCTGTTTCATTTACGGATATAACAGGCGAGGAGGAACGCTTCGAGACAATAGCCGAGAGTGAGCGGCATTTTCGCAATCTGTTTTATGGGCACAGCGCCGTCATGCTCCTCATTAATCCTTTTACCGGCGAAGTATTTGATGCAAATTCAGCCGCAGCTGAATACTACGGTTATTCTCTTAAAGAGCTGAGAAACATGAATATCAGCGATATTAACTGTTCTGAAGGGAACGTTATGCTCGTTATGGCGAATGCCCTCGACAATAAACTTAATACCTTCGAATTCACCCACAGGCTTGCAGAAGGAGAGCTGAGGAATGTAGAGGTTCATTCGAGCCCTGTGGATATTGGCGGTGAGAAGTATCTTTTTTCCATCGTAACCGACATTCATGAGAAAAAGATTATGGAGGAGAGGCTTAACACCCAGTCTCGCCTTCTGAAAACGATTATGGATAATACTCCCCTCCTGATGATCTATACGGACATAAAAGATAACATCATATTTGCCAACAGTTCGGCTAAGTCCGCTGCGGAGCTCCCTGAAGATACAGGCGGGCTTAAAGGTGTTCACTTTGCCCAAAGGCTTGGTATGGACACCTCGGTTTGCTCCAGAGAGCTTGCGGGTCGGGATTATCATGAATGGGAGTGCAGTGTAGATATTAACGGTAGAGAGCGTGAGTACCGCTTTGTGAGGGTAGGGGTTGAGAACAGCTCGGGAATTCTTGAGGGGTTTGTCTGTATCGGTGTGGATATTAGCGATCAGAAGGAGCTGGAAAGGACGTTAAGATCTATGAATGAAGAGCTTTCCGCCATGGCAGAGGAAGAGGTTAAGCACAGGTTGCAGAGTGAGCTTAAATATGAGTTCCTTTTTAATTCCATCAATGAAGGGCTTATCGTCCACTACTTTGACGAAAACGGTATCCCAAGCACTTTCACAGAAGTCAATGACAGGGTTTGTTCCATGTTCGGCTATTCACGTGAGGAACTTTTAAACATGAGCCCGAAGGATTTCCATATTGAGTCCGAGATACCGAAGATAAAGGAGTATGCAAAGGAGATATTCGAAGGGGAGCACATTCTTTTCAATGCGAAGCTGAGGGCCAGGGATGGGAGCGTCGTGGATGCCCAGCTTACCTCGAACCTTGTGGAGCTGGATGGACGGAAGGCAGCGATAACTACTCTTCGTGATATGCGCCAGATAAAAAATCTACAGAGCGAAAAGGAGAGGAGCGATAATATTATGGAAGCCGCCTTCTCCTCCGCAGCCATCGGTATCTGCCTCATAGAGCCGAGCGGCAGGTTTATAACCATGAATGACAGCTACTGCAGTATCTTCGGTTATACAAAGAAGGAGCTCAAGGGGAGGCATTTCTCCATAGTGCTCCCTCAGTCCCTCAGAGAGCAGTGTGTTCTGCTCTATTCCCAGTTTGCAGACGGTTTGATTGACAGCTTCCCCTCCACTTGGACATGTCTTAGGCGGGACGGCAACCAGATTATTGTCAATGCAACCCTGGCGAAGATAATGATGACGGACGGCGAAGAGGTTATCGTTACCACGGTTCAGGATATAACTGTGCATAAAGAGCTGGAGGAGAAACAGGAGAAGCAGGAGCAGATGCTTATCCAGCAGTCAAAGATGGCAAGTATGGGTGAGATGATAAGTGTTATCGCCCATCAGTGGAAACAGCCGCTTAACGCCGTTTATCTTATCGCTCAGTTCATGCCTGAGCTTGTTGATGAAGACAGCCCCAACCGAGAGGATATGTTGAGCCTTGCTGGTGATATTATGAAGCAGGTTGAGTTTATGAACCAGACTATGGACGACTTCCGGAACTTCTTTAAGCCCGGCAAGGAGCTTAAGAGCTTCGATGTACATGAAGCCGTTTCCGATGTTATAAAGCTTCTTAAGCCCCAGCTTGAGCAGGCGGGGATAGAAACCAGAGTAACAGGGGATAATGATCTCAGTGTTGTGGGGCAGATAAACGAGTTTAAGCAGGTTATACTCAACCTTATCTCAAACGCAAAGGATGCCATAGCTGCGAGGAAGGCCGGAGGCGGCGTATTCCACGGCGTTATCGAATTCAGGTTCGTATCGGATGAGAATGTAAACCGCCTTGAAGTGGCTGATAACGGGGGAGGGGTTCCGGCAGATATTATCGAAAAAGTTTTTGAACCCTATGTCTCCAATAAAGGGAACAATGGGACGGGCATAGGTCTCAGTATGTCAAAAACCATTATCGAGGAAAATATGAATGGGAAGCTCACCCTCCGCAATGAGGATGAGGGGGCCGTTTTCGTCATCGACTTCAGCAGTACGGGTTAACCGTTTTCAACCTTATCCCGAAGCCCTTTCAGCTTAATTTCAAGGTCTTCATAAAGGGCTGCGTAATTCTCGTCCATCTCGCTCTTGGCTGTTTTTTCCAGCCTTTCCGCACTCTCAGCAATTATGTTTACGCCCATATTGCGGGCGGCACCCTTGATATAGTGTGCTTCGGTGGCTGTCACATTCAGGTTGCCGGAATCAACTGCGGTTTTCAGGGGCACAAGATGCTTCATGCTGTCCTTTATAAACTCGCCCATAAGCTCCTGTATCGTATCCCTGTCAAGCCCGAGCTGGGTCATAACATGCTCTATACTCTTCTCAGGATCATCGAATTCCTGGTTATTGTTAGAATACTTCATAATGGTCTCCTCAAGTTTTTTCAGGTTTACAGGCTTGCTCAGGAATCCGTCAATCCCTGCGCTTTCCAGCTCCTGCTCGGCTTCTTCGCCGGAATCTCCGGTCATTGCATAAATGGGCCTGTCATACCCTCTACCTCTCAGAGCAAGTGTTGCTTCTATGCCGCTCATCTCGGGCATATTTATATCCATAAGGATCAGATCAAAGCTGGTGCCGGCGGCCATTTTCACAGCCTCTACACCGTTTCCGGCAATGCTTGCCTCCGCACCGAGCTTCTCTATAATCTTTTTGGTCACCATTTGGTTGACCGGGTTGTCTTCCGCTATCAGTATCTTCATCCGCATTCTCCACGGTAGTTTGCATGTATACTCATAATAATTAACTGTTTAACCTCTTATGTCAACATTTCTCGGAATCTATCTTCTCGTCATTGTAAATAACTGCTGAAAGGGATATAATCCTCACTAGAAGGAGGAGTGATTATGAGTGAGAGAGAGGAAAGGGCTGTTAAAGTCTTTATGGAGGGCTTCAACTGTGCCCAGGCTGTACTAACGGTATTCTGTGAAGAATACGGCCTTGATGAGCTGAATGCGCTTCGAATAGCAACACCCTTCGGCGGCGGAGTCGCTGCACAGGGGAACACCTGCGGTGCATACAACGGCGGTGTTATGGTTATCGGGCTCAAAGAGGGACGCATACAAGCTGATGATGCAGAGGCGAAGGCGAAATGCTACGAACTCGTCCAGAGATTCACAGAGCGCTTTGAGGAAATGAACGGATGCCTTGTCTGCTCCGATCTTGTAGGGTTTGATATGACCGATGAAAAAGCCAGGACAGAGGCTGTGGAATCGGGTGTTCTCAGGATAAAGTGCAGCGGATTTGTTCGCTCTGCGGTGAATATCCTTGAGGAAATCCTTTGAGGAAGATTTTGGTAAGCTCTTGCCTGCTGGGCGAGAATGTCCGCTATAACGGAGGGAACAACCTTCTTGGGTCTGCCGTTATCGACAGATGGATCGAGGAGGAGCGCGTCATGCCCTTCTGTCCGGAGGTTGAGGGAGGACTCCCCACACCCAGGAAGCCCGCTGAGATCTGTGGAGGCGGTGGAGGCGGAGCTGTTCTTTCCGGTGTAGCCATAGTCCGTTCCGCCGATGGTGAAGATTTTACTGAAAACTTTATCAAAGGTGCACGCCTCGCCCTTGAGAGATGCAGGGAACATGGCATTGAAACCGCACTTCTTAAGCAGGGTAGCCCCTCCTGTGGATGCAGACTTATATATGATGGTAGTTTCTCGGGGATTAAATGCTCCGGCATGGGCGTTGCAGCCTCCCTTCTCAGCTCAGCCGGGATAAGAGTTTTCGGCGAAGATGAACTGCCGGATGGGGATGTAACGTTTCCGATAGAATCAACAAAACCTTGATCAGCAGGGGATTGCAGAGTATTATATAGATAGACGTTACTGCAAAGAGGGGTGTTGTGAGATGATGGATCCCGTTTCAGCTGGTCTTTCGGTCAGCATAAACAGATCCTACAGCAAGATAGGGGACACTCTGGAGAAGATAACCTCCGGAAACCGGCTGACTACAGGGGAAAGCCCTGCGGATATAGGTGTGTCCTCACGCCTCAGTGCCCAGTATAACGAGAATTTTATAAAGGCGAGAAACGCCCAGGACGCCATCAGCTACCTTCAGACGAGGGAAGGGGTCCTTGAGAATATCGGCGGAACGCTCTACAGACTGCGTGAGCTTGCCATCCAATATAAAAACCCCATTCTCAATGAAAGCGACAGGAAGATGCTGGTTGACCAGGCAAACATGCTTAAATCAGTCATTGATGACACCGCCGGAGATATGGATTTCAACGGTCACAGCGTCGCCGGCGATGCTGATGCCGAAGGTCTCGGCCTTGATGACTTTAATCTTTCGGATCCCAATGCTCTCATTAAGATAGACAACGCACTGGGTAAGCTGAACTCCGCCCGAGTTAACGGCGGAACGAAGATTAACGCCCTAGAATCTGAGATAGACGGACTGCGTCAGGCGGGGATAAACCTTGCAAAGGCAAACGAGCGGCTAGCCGGCGTTAACCTTGCAGAGGAGATAAGCAATCTCGCCTCAGAAACAACCCGCTTCCAACTCGGTGTGCAGGCTCAAAAACTACATATGGATCTCAGCGCCCAGCGGGCGGCCACGCTTCTAGGAATTTCATGACACTGCCTGACGGGAAGTGTTAATGCCCTCCTACCTTGATATATTTCTGATAACAGTTCCGTATTTCGCCATTGCAGGTGCCGGTGTTTTTATGCGCCTGAAGGGCTGGGTGGGGCGAAAGCCTGAGGACTTCCTTCTTAAACTGTTGATAAGATTCCTTATACCTTGCCTCATATTCAATTTTGTTGTGGGTAATGTAAAGCTGGAGAACGTTGCAGATGCGGCCTTTCTTCCTCTGTGGGGGTTTGCCACCATAGCCCTGGGATTCGTTGTCGCATGGTTCGCCGCCCCTGTGCTCGGCATAAAGGATACTGTGGATAGGAGGGCCTATTCCTTCTCCCTGGGCGTATATAACTTCGGCTTCTTCACTATCCCCATCATCGCATCCCTCTATGGGAGCGAGGCAGTTGGTCAGCTTCTGGTCTTTAACACGGGTATCGATGCGGCGTACTGGTCCCTCGGCGTCATGATCCTCACTGGAACACCAGCCTCAGATGCATGGAAGATCCTCAAGAGCCCTCCTCTGCAGATGATCATTGTCTCCCTTTTTATCAACGCCCTATGGAGTGATGGATGGGAGCCTTACATCCTTGACGCCGCCACCGGTTTCTTCGCCTCCATTGCAATCCCTGTGGGGCTTTTCATAAGCGGACTCGCCCTCGGCGAGGCACTCCCTTCCTTTGGTCAGGGGAAGAGCCTGCGGATAATAACGGGTTCTGTTGTTCTGCGAATGTTTGTTCTGTCTGTAATATTCCTTCTTGCGGCAAGGTATATTGTTGAAGACCCGGGGCTAAAGATTATCATAGCGGTTCAGTCCGCCATGCCTGCGGGTATGCTGAATATCGCTGTTACACGCTATTTCACGGGTAGAGCGCACATCGCCGTGAAGGTTGTTCTGGGCACAACACTGGTTAGTATTGTCACTGTACCGTTATGGGTAAGGTTTGCTATCTGGTTTACAAGCTAGGCGGATATGTTGAGGGATGCCGCCATTGTGCCAGCGTAGGCCGCTTTGGCGTATTGTGCGAATCCGGATTTGGTCTGTCCAGTCTTTGAGTTTTCTTCTGTGTTCTCGGTTTGCTCCTTCTGGAGATCCTGCTTGGCACGCATCTCCATGGCGCTCGCCTCTGCGGCTACGGCTCTGTCCTCGGATGATGGCTCTGCAGGAGCTGTGGCGGCGGCTTTAATCTTCTGCGCCTTTTCGATGGTTGCCTGTGGGTCACCCTCAATCTCAGATGTGTCTATATCAACGGAACCGCCCACTGCGTAACGCTTGCCGTCCGGCCCATTCTCGTATTCGTAGGTGGGCCCGCTGGTGTATGGTGCTCCGGCGGTTTTGTGCTGCATCTCATGGGTGCGGACTTCCTGATCACGCTTCTTAAGCTCGTCTACCTTCTGCTGTTCCTCTTGGGTCAGCTCCTGATTTGCTCCGGCGGATGATCTTCCGCTTTTGTCGTAGGTGGAGAATTCACTGTTTTCAGACTTCTTTGCTGCCTGAATACTCCTCGCTTCAGGAGATATAGACACACGATCACCAATAGACTGCCCTGTGTCCCTTGTGGGCTGTTGAATCGGTTCAACAGGTTTTGGGCGGGCAGTGGACGATGTACTCCCGGCGGGAGTAATGCGGCCTGTGAGCGATGCGTTTATGGCTTCAAGTAGCATATCCGATATAATCCTCCAATCAAACTATCGGCAGATGTTTATAAATCTTAATACAAAATATTATATAAATGCTACCAATTTTATCTATAATAATCTGGGAAATTCATCATCCTGAGAATTTCCCTGCCGCTTCGCTTGGCAAAGCCTTCGCTCCGCTTACTTCCGTTACAGAATATGAAGCGTAGCTCCATATTCTTCACTTCAGAGGCTTCCATCCCTGGAAGCCAGTTGTGTATCAACCTCAAATGTGTGATTTGCGTAAGTGAGAAGGAAGTTACTTCCTTCAAACAGCAGAATAATTTCCATGGATGGGAAATTATTCAGATAGATAAAGGAGTTTTTGAGGGGTTGTTAAGGGGTGGTTTGTTCCTTAAAAAGCACCCCTTAAGTCTCTAGTATACATGCTAATATTAGAAATTAGTCACTAAATTTGTATTTTCGTGCTAAAGCACGACTTACTTTTGGTTCACAAAAGTAAGCAAAACTATTCCCTCAGGGTTTTCCAGCCCCCATGGCAGGTGATTTATGTTCATAAATCACCTGCTGATGGGGGTGCCCTAATTTCGCTCTTTTTCCACCTGAAGTTTTGCTGATGCTGAGGAGTTTAATCGCATTTCATACATTCCAGTATTCAATACTCAGGGTTCACTCTCCTATCATGTGCGGCCAAAACTTCCGGGCGGTTACAAAAGAGCTCATTCGGCTGTAAAACATTCGGGGAAGATTAAGAGCGTTTGTGACAAAACTGGTTATGGGCTATTAGTAGCCATCTAACTGGAAAACCTCTTCACGTCTCTCGTTGTTTTCTCTTGAGTGTAAACGCTGGAGCCAACTTGATTCAATTCTGACGATGAAGGTTGCTACTCATTAGGCTTTCGTAGATGAAAGCTTGTTATATCTCAAGCTTAATATTTTCTTCAAGATGGGTTTTTGAGGGGTGCGGGGAACTTTGTTCCCTAAAAAGTTCCCTGCGTTTTTTTTGCTTTCATACTTCTATTAGAAATTAGTCACTAAATTTGTATTTTCGTGCTTCAGCACGAAAATAAATAATTAGTGATTATGTAAAGTAAAAGACTAGGGGAAATTTTTAGGGAAAACTTTCCCCCTAGAACCCCCTTAAAAACCCATCTTAAAAATGAAGCAACGATGATTCACAAGGGGATCCCAAGGGGAAACCTTCCCCTTAACCATCTACCACCCTTGCTTATTTCAGCGGATAGTGCAATCATCATGAACCATGACTTACACAATCATCATCATGATCCTTACAGGTTTTCTTTCGGCGCTGGTAAAGGGGATAACAGGCACAGGTCTAGGCACAGTCGTTGTATCCCTCTCCACCCTTGCTCTGGATGCGAAGGATGCCGTTGTGCTTTCCTCTATCCTCAGCCTCTTTGCAGGGCTTATCATGTACAAGTCCGATGACATAAGCCTTTCCCGTGCGTACACTCTTCCCGTGGTTTTCTCCGTACTGGCTGGAACGGCCATAGGCGCAGGTATGCTGAAGGTGCTGGATAAGCGTTTGTTTGAGATCTTACTCGGTACTGTATTCATATTGATGTCGTTGTGGTTTGTTACCGGCGGGCTGAAACCCAGGGGTGACGGAAAACCGCCGGAGCGTGCAGACGGAAGGGATATTGCCGTATCTATGGGTGCTGGTGCATGTACGGGGCTTGTGGGGATAAGCCTGCCACTGTTGTTTTGGCATTTCGGCTCGAGACTCTCAAGAGCCTATCTCAGGCGCATGGTGGTTATCATATTCATACCCGGTGCATTCATACAGGTTCTCTCCTATACGGCTGCCGGGCTTCTTGATTTGAGATTGTTTGTGTACTCTCTGGCCGCACTCCCCTTTGTGCCTCTCGGTACATGGCTGGGGGGAAAGCTGTTTGGTCGTATGAGTGAAGGTCTTTTCCGTTTGTTTGTGGGTGTGTTTCTGGTATTTGCCGCTTTTAGGCTGATTATCTAGAGGTAGCTTTTTGCCCCCACATATCTCCTCTGCCAGTAGGAGTTAATCGATTCTATCCGAACCTTCTTACCCCTGCTTGGTGCGTGGATAAACTTGTTTGAGCCAATATATATCCCGACGTGGGATACCCTGTTTCCGCCGCCGGTGGCAAAGAAGACGAGGTCACCTTTTCGCAGATTGTTTCTTTTGACGTAGCGGCCAGTTTTGTATTGTTCCCTTGATGTTCTGGGGAGGTTGAGGCCGTTGTATTTATAGACAACCATGGTGAGGCCGGAGCAGTCGAAGCCTGTGTTCGGGTTTGTTCCACCCCACTGGTACGGTACGCCGATGTATCTATGGGCTGTGCGGACGATCTTATCCCGGATATTCCCTCTGTCCGGGGTATCCTTTTCGTTAACGGCGTAATCTTCGGGGCGGACAATGAAGAAATCGTCAATCTTACCCTGTCTGTTCAGCCTTTCTGCATGGCTTCTTGCGGCATCATAGGAGGAGTAGTTTCCAAATCGGACCTTGTAGAGCCCGGAATCGTGGAGGAAGAAATAGGCATCGATGCCGCTTCGTTCCAGTGAATCGGCGAAGTTTACGGCATTTCCCTGAACGGAGAACGCCCCCACCTGAACGGAGTACTTCATGTTTTCTATGGGTATATCTAGCTCGTTTGAGCCGCCGCCATCGAACTCTATGGGCACATTTACACGGTAGCTCACAGAGGTAGTGCAGGCTGAGAGGGTGATTAGAATAAGGGCGGCAAGAACCGCCCTGATAAATGTTTTCATATAAGGCTTATCGGCGAAAGGCCTAAAGGTCTAAAGCTCTTTATAGTCTTCCCTAACGGGGGTGAAGACGTCCATCAGCATACAGTCGCTGAGTGCGCTTCCGCCGTGCTCAACGTTTGCAGGTATAATAACACTGTCGTCAACGCTGAGCTGTTTCTCCTGTCCGCCGACGCTCATGATAAACTCGCCGGAGAGGAGCTTGGTGGTTTGTTCGTGTGGATGGCTGTGCTTGAGCAGAGCCGTACCCGCTTCGATCCTCCAGAAGGAGATGGTCATGTTATCCAGATGAAGAAAGCGAGCATAAAGCCCTTCGCCGATTCTTTTCTCGGGAAGGGATTCGATACTGTTGAAATACTTCATTAAATCCCCAGATATGCCTTACGCACATCCTCATTTGAGAGGAGCTTTTCTGCCTTGTCCTCGAGGGTTATCCTGCCCGTTTCCATAACGTAGCCCCTGTGGGCTATCTTGAGGGCGAGGTTTGCATTCTGCTCCACGAGGAATATGGTCATGCCGTCCTCCTTGTTCAGCTTTTCGATGATCTCGAAGATCTGCTGAACAATGATAGGTGCGAGACCGAGAGACGGTTCATCCAGAAGCAGAAGCTTTGGCCTTGCCATAAGGGCCCTTGAGATGGCGAGCATCTGCTGTTCGCCTCCGCTTAGCGTACCCCCTTGCTGGTGCCTTCTTTCTGCAAGACGGGGGAATAGGTCGTAAACGTGCTCAAGGTCCTTACGTATCCTATCCTTATCCTTACGCAGGAAAGCGCCAAGATCAAGGTTTTCTGCCACTGTTAGATAGGGGAATATGTGTCTTCCTTCCGGAACCTGCACCAGGCCGTCCTTAACAAGCCTTTCCGGCTTTGCTCTGTGTACCGGTTCCCCTCTGAAAAGTATCTCCCCATGCTTCGGCTGTGTAATACCGCTAATGGAGAGCAGGGTGGTTGTTTTTCCGGCACCGTTTGCACCGATGAGGGTGATGATCTCCCCCTCGTCAACCTTGAGAGAGACATCGTGCAGTGCCTGTATATTTCCGTAGTATGTACTAATACCGTTAACTTCAAGCATCGACTTCCTCGCCAAGATACGCCTTGATTACAGTGGGGTCCTCTTTGATCTCATTGGGTGAACCGGCTGCGATGCGCTGGCCGTGATCCATAACGTATATCCTCTCTGAGATCTTCATAACGAGCTTCATATCATGCTCGATGAGGAGTATGGAGATCTTCATCTCCGTGGCGATCTTCTTAATGAGCTCGGTGAGCTCTTCGGTTTCGTATGGGTTCATTCCCGCCGCAGGTTCGTCCAGAAGAAGGAGAACAGGCTCCGTTGCAAGGGCTCTTGCGATCTCGAGCTTACGCTGGTTACCGTAGGATAGGTTGCTGGCGAGCTCGTTTTCCAGATGGGAGAGACCCACTTTCTCAAGGATGTTAAAGCTCACAGCCGCCGCCTGGGTCTCCTCCACGCGGGTTCTTTTATCTCGTAAAAGAGCACCCATAACCTTTGCCTTTGTTCGGCAGTGCCTTCCTATCATCACGTTCTCAAGAACGGACATGTTGGGGAAAAGCCTGATGTTCTGGAAGGTTCGTGCAAGGCCAAGCTCGGTTACGTGGTTTGGCTTAAGACCGTTTACACGCTTTTCTCCGAACTTGGAATGTACAATGATATCCCCTTCGGTGGGCTTGTAGATCCCTGTGATACAGTTGAAGAATGTTGTTTTTCCGGCACCATTGGGGCCGATTAGGGCGACGATCTCGCCGTTGTATATGTCAAGATCCACATGGTCAACGGCACGAAGACCGCCGAAATCCATTGTAAGACCCTTAACCTCTAGTACGGGGAGGCTAGCTGTTGAATCACTCATGTATCTCAACCTCCGAAAGATTCTCTTTATGGAACAGATATTTCCTTCTCACGTTACTGATAAGACCTTGGGGTCTAAATACCATCATAAGCACCATAGAGCCTCCGAATATAAGCATACGGAACTCGGAGAACGCCCTGAGATACTCGGGGAGAAGGATAAGGATAAGCGCACCGAGGATAACCCCGAGGATAGAGCCCATACCGCCTAGAACAACCACAGAAAGGATAATGGCCGATTCGAGGAATGTGAAGCTTGCGGGGTTGATAAAGGTGGTCTTAGCCGCAAATACAACGCCCATGATACCCGCCCATGTTGCGCCGAGGGCGAATGCGGTGAGCTTTGTCTTAGTTTTGTCGATACCCATTGCCTGGCAGGCGATCTCATCCTCACGCAGGGCGAGCCATGCACGGCCTATTCGTGAGTTCTGCAGTCTGTTGACGGAGAATATGGTTACCACAACGAGCACAAGCACAAGGTAGTATAGGAATATCGTTGCTTGACCGAGGTCCATCTCCACACCCCATATCTGGGGTCTCGGAATGCCTGCAACACCGCTTGGTCCCTGGGAAAAGTCGTTCCAGTTCTCAAGGACAAGGCGGATGATCTCACCGAAACCGAGGGTTACGATGGCGAGATAGTCACCCCTGAGTCTGAGAACGGGGAAACCGAGGATTATTCCAAAGAGCATCGCAAGGGCCGCTCCGATGGGCAGAGCGATCCAGAATGATATGCCGAAGTGCATGTTCAGCAGTGCGTAGCTGTATGCGCCCACGGCGTAGAATGCCACATAGCCGAGGTCGAGCAGGCCTGCAAGCCCCACAACAATGTTGAGGCCGAGGCCGAGAACTATATACATAAGTGCTGTGGTAAGGATGCTAACCTGATAGGAGTTGAAGACCATGGGGAAGACTATACAGAAGGCTGTTACCAGTCCGATGATAGGTAGAAGTATTTTCTTGTTGTCCACCAGCATGTTCTGGACGCCCATCTTGAGCCGTTCACGAACGTTACGCTCACTCGTATGGGTTTTCTTATGCTCCATCCATCTCCAGAGCCATGAGCCGAAGAAGGTGCCCACGGCTACGTATATAAGGTTGCTCCAGCGCCATATGATAGTGTTTTCGATGGTGTTTACCTTGATGACTAGTATGGGGAATGTGAGGAACATAAACCATACTGCCACAAGGGCCGATCGCTTTATTTCGTTAAATATGCCATTCATTGGTTACACCTTCTGAGTTTCTGACTTGCCCAGGATTCCGGCGGGTCTGAATATCAGGATGAAGACCAGCAGAGAGAATGCGAAAACATCTTCGTAGTCACTGGAAACGTATCCTGTGGCGAAGCTTTCGGTCCATCCGAGGATGAGAGCACCCAGAACCGCACCGGGGATACTCCCGATACCGCCGAGAACTGCCGCTGTGAAGGCTTTAATTCCGGCGATGAATCCGATGTAGAAGTTTATCTGTCCAATGTGCGAAGCGATGAGAACACCGCCGAGGGCGGCGAGTGAGGAACCGATGATGAAGGTGAGAGAGATAACCTTGTCCACATCGATACCGATGAGCCTTGCCATCTTCTTATCCTGAGATGTCGCTCTCATCGCTTTGCCCATTCTGGTGTATTTGATAAACAGCGTAAGCAGAACCATTACGGAGGCCGTTGTGAGGATTATCACAAGCTCTGCAGAGCTGACTATATGCGATACCGGCTCCATAAACCCGAACTCGGGGATGAGTGCAGGGAATGGGAGAAAGTCGGATGTCTGTGCGAGAAGTACGTAGTTCTGGAGGAAGATAGACATACCGATGGCACTTATAAGGGGTGAAAGCCTTGGTGCGCTTCTCAGGGGTCTGTATGCGATCTTTTCCATCGTGAATCCGTATGCGGCGGAGTATATTACAGCGATAATGCCCGCAAGGATAAGGATGGCGATTCCGTTAAGCCCCAGTATTGTGAGCACGCTGGCTACGATGAGTGCCGTGAAAGCGCCTATCATGTATATCTCGCCGTGGGCGAAGTTGATAAGCTGAATGATGCCGTACACCATTGTGTATCCGAGGGCGATAAGGGCGTAGATGCTTCCCCTTGTGAGGCCCCCCAAGAATAGCTCGATAAAATATTCCATTTTCCGTGACTGCTCCTGTCAAAAATTTAGTCTATTAAAATGGAAAAAGGGGTGCTTTTGCACCCCTTCTTGAATAACTGTTTTATTATAGTGATTTACTGGAGCTCTACGTATTCACCGTTCTGCACTTGGTAAACAGAGAAGCCCACGCCGATGGCATCACCCTTCTTGTCGAAGGAGATGTTGCCCACGGGAGTTTCAACGTACTCGGTGGTGAGTGCGTTTACGATAGCGTCATACTCTGTGGAGTCTGCAACATCGATGGCGTTGATGAAAGCGATGATGGCAGAGTAACCGTTAAGATAGAAAGCACCGGGCTTTTCGCCGTATTTCTCAACGTGTGCGTTGATAGCTTTCTGGGAAAGGGGGTTGGACTCAACATCCTTGGGGCCTGTGGCGTAAACGCCTTCTGCGAAATCGCCTGCAACCTTGATGAAGGTTTCGTCCTTAACACCGTCATCGGAGATGAAGGGGATCTCAAGCTTCTTCTTCTTCATAACGGTAACGATCTTGGAGGCCTCGGGGTGATATCCACCAAAGATAACGCCGTCCGCTTCGGACTGCTTAACCTTTTGAACAACTGCGGAGTAGTCCACAGCACCGGGGGTTACACCTTCATAGAGAACAACCTCAGCACCTTCTGCCTGCTCAATGAAGCTCTTTGCGAATTCTGCAAGACCTTTACCGTAGTCACCCTTGTCGTGGATAACGGCGAGCTTTTTAAGACCGAGCTTGTCGAGGGCGAAGTCAACCTGGAGCCTTGCCTGTGAATCATCGGGTGCGATTGTACGGAAGAAGTTAGGATAGTCGCCGCTTTTAGTGAGAGCGGGATTTGTTGCAGAGGGGGACATAACAGGGATCTGAGCGTCCTTGTACATGCCGAGTGCAGCCTTTGTAGCACCGGAGCAGATGTGTCCTACTACAGCAACAACCTCTTCGGATACAAGCTTGGCGGCTGTGTTGGCAGCAACCTCGGGCTTGCAGACATCGTCTTCAACGACGAGTTCGATTTGTCTTCCGTTCACACCGCCGTTGCTGTTGATCTCATCGACGTAGAGCTTAACAGCATTAGCTGTGGGGATTCCGTAGGAAGCGAGGTCACCTGAATGGGGTCCTGCAACACCTATCTTAATAGGCTCTGTGCTGGCTTCGGCTTCCTGTGTTTCTTCCTGAGTTGTTTCCTGTGTGGTTTCTTCCTGTGCGGGTTCTTCGGACTGCTGGCTGCATGCTGTCATTATAAAAACAGCCGCAACTGCAACGAGCAGAAAAGACAGAAGTTTTCTCATATTCTCTCTCCATAAGATGTTTTGCCGTACAAATACAATATGCCCGAATTAACTTGGATGTGAGGGCAAGAGCCGTATGATCGGCTATTCCGGTCAAGTAATCAAGAATATTAATGAAATAGATTGGTTTAGTCAAGAAAAAGGATGCTTCAAAGTGGAGCTAAATCAGATGAAGAAAGCCCCTCGGGGGGAGCTTTTCAAAGGAAGGATACTGAAAAACTGTTAGGTATCAGTAAACAGCTATATCCGTAAGGTTTACGCTGTCCCCTTTATGTATCTCAACAAGGCTTGTGACGATTATCGCTGTGGAGTATTCCTCGCCCACAAGAATAAGCTGGCCTTCGCCGATATAATCCTTTCTTGTGCGACCGTTTTCTTCGGTTTCTCTGTATATGGAAACCTTGTCACCCTGCTTTGCACGCTCAACGCTTCCCACATTTACAATGACTCTGTAGCCCTGGGCTGTGTTGCGGTGGCTGTCGGGTATGTATACGATCTCTCCATCGATATCTGTGTCAGCCTTGCGGAAAACCTTGGGAGATCGGAGGTCGGGACGGTTACCTTTCTCTGCAAAGTATCCTTTCTGGATTGAGTTGAAGGATTTGTAGATAATTGCATCGCTGGTTTCAGCCCTTACCTCGCTAACCTCTGCGTATCCTACTATCCGATATACTGCTCTTTCTTTTTCAAGGGTGCTGAGTTTCTGGTAGAGTACAACAGTATCGCCCAGATTGAGCCCTTCACCGGAGCCTTGATTTATGGTTATGCGATCCCTTGTCGTGGCAAAGCTCTTCTCCCCTTCAACGTTTAGGATGTTTGCCGAAGGTTCGTTATCCCTGACGACCTCGATATCGTTGAGGAATATGGTTTCCATGGAGTTCCGTGCATTTGCATTGATAAGCTTTTCCGATTCGAGGGGGTCGGTATCCATGGGTTTGCGGTTTTCGGGAGCGCTGATTCTGATAAGGCCTGAATCATCCTTGCGGATGGTTTCTGCATCGTCTAAAAAGCCCGGAACATTGAACTGCTGCCCGGGGTAGATAAGGTCCGGATCGTTAATGATGACATTATCCTTCCAGATCATGGGCCACTGGAAGTTGTCTCCGTAGTAATGTCTGGAGATATCCCAAAGGGTATCCCCCTTCTTGACCTTGTGCACCGTCTCGGCCGCCGCCGCAGATGCGGCAAGCAGCCCTCCGGCGCAGAGAACACATAAAAGTTTCTTATTCAACAGAAACTCCCCAAGCTTCAAGCTTCTTGCGGGCAAGGTTATATGCCCTGGTTCCGGGATACTGGTTTACTACTCTTTTCATAGTCTCCCTGGCTTTATCCATCTGACCGATGTTGCCGTAGGAGTATCCCATCTTCACAAGACCGTCGGGTACCTTATTACCCTGGGGGTACTCAGAAGCGAGCCTCTGGAAGTTGCTGATGGCCGCCTCGTAGTCCTTAAGGGCGTACTGTATCTCACCAAGCCAGTATACAGCGTTGTCGGAGAGTTCATCGGAGGGATACTTGGCGAGGAACTCGTTGAATTTTGCTGTACTCTCGGCGTATTGTCCATTCTTGTAGAGCTCGTATGCGTAGCTGTAGAGGCTTGACTTGTCGGTGAAGTTGTCCTCTATGATGATTATCTCATCCTCTGCGTTCTGCTCACCCATATCCATGGTTTCGCTTTCCTGCTTTTCCATCATAGCCTCACGCTCTTTGGCCGCCTCTTTCATAAGGGCGATCTCATTGCTGAGGTAGTTGGTTTCGGAGCGGATCTCCGCAAGGGCGTTAGAGTTTGCGTTGATATTCTCGGTATTGGCCTGGGTTTTAGAGTTAACCTCCTCAACGGTGATCTTCATCTCCGCCATTTCGGACTGCATGTTGACCATTTCGTCCTTGATGTTGTTGAGGCTCTGTTTGATAACTTCGTTGTCGTTTGTACATCCAAAAAGAAAAACTGTAAGCATGGAAAAGATTGCAATCTTCTTCATAAAAACTCCTTAAAGCAGATATCTGTCTATACTACCGATTAGTATGTCTGTGTCCGGCTTGCCCACGAACATGTTAGCACCGATGGCCATAACCTTTCTCTCGTTCTCCTCGCTTGCGAGTGAGGAGAAGACAAGGATCGGGAGGTCTATCAGCTGTGCATTCTCACGCAGGGTCCGCACAACATATGCTCCGTCCGCAACGGGCATTTCCAGGTCTGTTATTACGATATCGGGGACCTTGGTGTTAAACTCATTCAGGAGCAGCTTGCCGTTTTCGAAGGATTTAACCTGATAGCCTGCGTTCTCAAGGTTGGAGTGCAGAAAGCGTCTGATAACCTGAGAATCCTCTGCGAGGTAAACCGTTTTCTCCGCCCTGTCTTCAAAGCGGGAATAGTCTATCTCCATTTCCTTAAGTGCTGTTTCAGGGTTAAGCTCCGCAACGATCTTTTCAAAGTCCAGCAGCTGAATGAGATTGCCGCCGATATCAACAACGCCGAGCACAGTCTCTACCAGACTGAAATCGGTCATAGATGAGTAATCTTTAATATCCGCCCAGGTGATTCTGTGAATACGGACAACCTCATCAACCATAAAGCCGTTGTATTGATGGTTGAAGTAGGTGACGATTATCTTTTTCTGTTCGTAGTCATCCTCGTATTTCATCTCAAGCCAGTTACCGAGATCGATAATGGGTACGAGCTTTTGCCGGATATTTGCGGTTCCTATCACCGACGGGTGAGCGTCCGGAACCTTGACTATCTCCGGAAAACGGATAACTTCCCGCACTTTGGCAACGTTTATGCCGAAGTGGTGATCCTTCTCGGCACGCACGATAAATTCAACTATCTCAAATTCGTTTGTACCTGTTTCAAGCAGGATGCCGTGATCGAGTGCCATAGTCCCTCCATAGTTGGTTTTAAATTACCACGTGTTCAGGGTAGTTTCAAGCGATATTGATTGCTCACAAAGAGCTTGGAGAATTTAACATTGCCATCGGCACGCCTGTGGTTTAATACTATAATACAATGAAACTGATCCGCATCCTTATCCCGCTCTTCTTTCTGCCCGCTCTGCTGTTTGCCGAGGATATTTACCTCCGGCAGAATCAGTTTTTCACAGAGCTAGTTATAAGCGATATAGCAGCAGAGGTAGATGGTGTATCCAAGGACAATAACACCATTACGATACAGTTCAAAGACCCTCTGGCGGCGGACTTCACAGGTTCACTCAACGACCCTTTCATAAAAAGGATAGAATCGGGCGAGCAGAGCATCACGGTATATTTCGCCCAGGGAACCGATTTCGTCTTCACCACCGAAGGGGCAAACGTTAAGCTCGTCTCCTCCAAGAAGAGGGAGCTGGATGATATCAAGCTGGGCTACGGTATCGAGAGTCCTATCATCCGAAAGGGTGGTGAGATCATAGAGGATGAAGAATCGGAGCGTTCCCTTGGAAGGGTGGACGAGCTTATCGCCTCCAGAAATTTTGACGAGGCCATCGTTCAGCTTGAGGGGTTCCTTTCCAACCAGCCCAGCGAGTATTACAGGCAGGAAGCGTTATACAGGATGGGCATGGCGTATTTCCATAAGGGGGAAGAATCCTATAAGAATTACGTTACAGCGGCAAAGATCTTCGATGACTTCATAGAGATGTACCCCGATTCCTACCGCTTTCGTGATGCCCTTATGCGTTCTGCGGAGTCTAAGGAGAGGGCGGGGATGTATTACGAAGCCATCTTCGGCTATGAGAATATAATTAAGCTTGTGCGGGACGAGGAGATGCAGAAGCTTGCCTACCGAAGGATTGCGGAGATATATGAACAGCTCGGCCAGTACGACAGGGCCATAGAGGCTAGGGAAAACTATGTGCGCAGGTTCCCCGAGGCGAAGCGGGTGCAGGACGCCACCATCGGTATGCTCCAGTCCAAGCGGGGAGACAGCGAGAACGCTTTCCTGAATTTTCAGGAATTCAGAGGCGAGAATACCGACTTTACCGACCTTAGTCCGGAGATAATCTACAGTATGGGAGAGGTGTTTAAGGAGAAAGGTGAGAACCAGGATGCCCTGAGGGCGTACAGTAAGGTGTTTGAGCTTTTCCCCTCCAGCGAGCATGCAGACCTTGCCATGTACCGTGCGGCGGAGATGAATGAGGAACTCGGCAATCAGGATGCCGCCGACAGTCTTCTTGTGAGAGCTAGAGATCTGTACCCCGAGAAAACGGGAGGGCTGCTTGCCTCCATAAAATATGCGGATAACCATCTTACGGAGAAATCTCCGGCGGACTGGCAGAAGTTTCTGGACAACGCCCTCAAAAGTGAAGACTTTGAGGTTAAGTCACAGGCGGAGCTTGTGATGATAAAGGCATACTATAACGAAGGGGATTACGACAAAACCCTTTCTGCCATAGATGATTTCGCCAGGCTCAATTACTCCTCCCCGCTGATGGAGGAGGTCTTTGATATAAAACAGCTCATCAGGCTGAAGCAGGCTGAGAGAGCGTATGAGGAAGGGAAGGATAACGTCTCCGAACAGTATATAAACGCACTTCTGGAGGAGTTTCCCGATTCGGACTATCGTGAGGATGCGGAAAGAATCCTCCAGCAGATAAAGTATATACGTACCAGGGCAAAGCTGGACGGCGGGGAGTTCAATAAGGTTATCTCCGATGTGGAGAACTTCTACGCAAATACCGAGAGGATCTACGAACCCGCCATCTGGAATTCTCTGCTGGATGAAGCCTACTACGCCCTCTCTGACAGATACCTCCAGAACGGCCAGCTCGAGCTTGCCCAGCTCTCCGCAAAGCAGTATTTCGTCCATGTGGAGGAGGGTGAGCATCAGGAAGAGGTGCGGGATATATACGAGGAGTCGCTTTTTACAATCATGAAGGGGAGCTTTGATGATAAAAGGTATCTGGATGTTATACGATTCTATGATGATAATTCAGGTATGATCAACGGTTCCGAGGATCAGCAGTTTCAGGATAAGCTCAAGGCGTATGCCGCATTCTCCCTCTATAAGCTGACCCTTCCGGAGAAGTCCGCGCAGATTATGGATACCATAGAATATACGGACAACCCGGTTTATAAGCTCACCAACCTACTGCTTGGACGGGGTGGGATCGATTTCGATGTAAACGGACTGGACAGAGAGACCTTTATGTTCATCGTGGACGAGCTCGAAAAGCAGGATGTGGACAAGGCGATAGCGGTTCTTGACAGATACACCAAGGACCCTATGCTTGCAGAAAAACTTAAGTTTGACATAACGAAGAACATCTTTGACGACAACAAGCGGGAGATGGTTCTCCTTGATATATATCAGGACCTGAATTCAACTAGCAAGTGCAACGGGGTCTATAGAGAATAGTATCTGGTTAGGAGTTTTATATCCAGTTGCTTTTCTTGGTCTGTTGTTTAGTTTCTGCATAATATTCTGAATCTCTATATCATCAACACTTTCAAGCATCCTACTCTTTGGTACATACTGCCTAATGAGTCCGTTTGTATTTTCGTTTATTCCGCGTTCCCACGAAGCATATGGATGAGCAAAGTAGAATTCAGCCCCTAGTATCTCAGATATTTCGGCATGTCCTGCAAACTCTTTCCCGTTATCGGAAGTGATTGTATGGACTAGGTGTGATATCGGTTTCAACATTTCTATAACCGCTTTTGTCACCAGTACAGCAGTCTTTCTTTCTACCTTGCGTATAAGTGTCAGATAAGACTTCCGCTCAATAAGAGAAACAATCGCCTGCTTGTTCCCTTTTCCTATAACTGTATCCACTTCCCAGTCTCCGAATCTCGCTTTCTCTTCTACAATACTTGGACGCTGCTCAATGCTTAACTTGCCATGTATCTCTCCTCTGCGTTCATAAACACCATATCGCTTCCTGCGTTTTCTTCGGCAACGCAGGTGAGTATAAAGTGTTCCACCATGACTTTTATCTTCAAGAATGTGCTGGTAGATACGCTCATGACTTACGTTTATTCCATAATTTTGATTTAGCCAATTGCTCACCTGCTCAGGGCTCCAGTCTTCAAGCAGAAGACGTTCAACAAAATACCATTCAGTTTGTGCAATCCGTCTTGGGACCTTGTCCATTCTTCGTTCAATAGCTTTGCGATGAGCTTGCTTTGGGCGATAACCACGACCTCCTGTGTTTCTGCGTAACTCTCGGCTGATGGTAGATTTATGTACTTTAAGCAAATCAGCTATGTCCGTCTGAGAATGTCCGGTTTTCCTCAGCACATAAATCTGGTACCTTTGTTCACGGGTCAGGTGTGTATAGTTCTTCATTCGGTGCTCCTTTGACGTGGTGGTTAAAGAGCTACGATGCTAACGCACCTGACCTCTTTTGACCACTACTTAAAAGTTGCACTTAATTATTGAATCCAGGGGACATTGAGCAGGATCAGGCTAAGCGCTTCGACGGCCACGACGAGGTTTACCTTGATATTGGTATACTGTACTATAAGAAGAACAACTACCGCCTCGCCATCGATACTCTGGATCAGTTTCTGGTTAAGCATATGCCCAGAGACGATAAGCGTGCAGAGGGGCTTTACTATAAGGGTAAGTCCCATCTTCAGCTCGGTCAGAGCGAGAAGGCGGTTAAAAACTATATGGAGCTTCTTGAGAGCATGCCCGATTCGATATACGCAAGTGCCGCAAGGAGCGAGCTGGAGGAGATAGAATGGCGGAAAAGCCTGAACAGCCAGTAGAGGGGAGCAAATCAGCAGAGAACGCCCGTATAGAAGATCTTAAACTGCTGATGGAATCCTTCACCTCCGCCACCTCCAAGCTGGAGGAGTCCTACGAGCTTATACAGGAGGAGGCCCGCAAGCTCCGGGAAGAGGTGGAGGAGAAGAACCGCCGCCTTTCCGAGCTGAGCAACATGCTTGAGGGTATCCTCATGAACTCCCGAAGCTCGATCATCGCCCTTGATTCGGAGCATGAGCCTATCATGATGAACAGCGAGGCGGAATCGATGCTGGAACGTTTCACCAGGGAAGATTTTATCGAAATGCTCAGAAGTGTTGAGGGGGAAGGGCTCTACGAACTGCAACCCGAGAAGGGTGTCTGGCTTAAGATAAGCTCTGGTGCACTCTCGGCGGGGGAGCTCTCCGGCTTTGTGTATGTTATCGACGACATAAGCGAGCTTAAGAATATGGAGGTAGAACGTCAGCGTGATGAGAAGCTGAAGCTGATGGGTGAGATGGCTGCCAATATTGCCCATGACATCCGCAACCCTCTGGGAAGTATAGAGCTTTTTGCATCGCTCCTCGGTCGTGATCTTGAGGGTGACAGCGACAAGAAGAGGCTTACCCACTCCATAATCAAGGGTGTCAGAACCATAAACTCCATCATCAGCAACATCCTCCTCTTTACCAAAGAGATCCAGCTGGACATGAAGACAGTTTACGTTGCCGATATTGTGGATGATGTTATACTTTACCTACAGCACCTTATGCGGGACAAGGATGTTCATTTTAAAAACCGCATAGGTGAGGACGATGTTATCACCTGCGATGAGGAGCTGTTTAAGCAGGTGGTTATGAATATCCTGCACAACGCCGTGGAGGCTGTCTCCAAGGGTGGTGAGATAACCATGGAATCCTCCGAGGAGGATGGTATGACCCTGTTAACGGTTACAGACAACGGGTGCGGGATAGATTCGGACATGGCGGGCAAGCTTTTCATGCCCTTCCAGACCACCAAGGCAAAGGGTACAGGGCTTGGGCTTGCTATTGTGTATAAGATAGTTAAGGCCCATGGCGGCAATATTGAGGCGGACAGTGACGGCGAGACCTACACGGCCTTCCGTGTGACTGTTCCACGAACGGGATAACGATGTCGGAAACAGAGAACAGAAGGGTATTGATTGTAGATGACGATGACAACATGCGTGAGGCTCTGCGGGAGACCGTAGCCCGTATGGGTGTGCAGACAGATACCGCCGAAAATGGGCGTGACGGCTTCCAGAAGGCATCCCGCATCCCCTATGACCTTATCATCAGCGATATGCGAATGCCCGAGATAGACGGGCTTTCAATGTTCAATATGATCAAATCCTCCGGTCTTGAGACTCCGGTATGCTTCATAACAGCCTACGGAACCGTGGGCAACGCTGTAGATGCACTTAAGCTCGGAGCCTTCGACTATATACTTAAACCTTTCTCGCCGGAGGTTATCGAGGAACTTGTCCGCAGAACCTTTGAGCTGAACGAGAAAACCGGTCCCAAGGGGAGGAAGAAGAACCGTGCCGTATTCCGAAGCGCCTTCATGGCGAGGCTTTTTGCTTTGGCGAAGGATGTGGCGGAGAGCGAGGCTACTGTGCTCATAACCGGTGAATCCGGTACGGGTAAAGAGGTTTTCGCCCGTTTTATCCATGAAAACAGCCGCAGAGCCGGCGGAGCGTTTGTTGCGGTGAACTGTGCAGCTATCCCGGAGAATCTCATGGAGAGTGAGCTTTTCGGTTATGAGAAGGGGGCGTTCACCGGTGCTGTGAACCGGAAGCCTGGAAAGTTTGAGCTGGCCGAAGGGGGAACCATACTCCTTGATGAGATAGGGGAGGTTCCCATGCACCTGCAGGCGAAGCTCCTTCGTGTTCTACAGGAGCGTGAGGTGGAACGTCTCGGCTCCACAAGACCCGTTAAGATCGATGTCCGTATTCTCGCCACCACCAACCGTGAGCTTAAGAAGGAGGTGGAGGAGGGGAACTTCCGTGAGGATCTCTACTACCGCCTGAATGTTATCAGTATTGAGCTCCCCCCTTTGAGGGATCGCAGGGAGGATGTTCAGGAACTGGCCGAGTTCTTTGTGGAGAAGTACGCTGAGATCAACCGCAAAGGGAAATGCAGTCTCGGCGAGAAGGCGCTTAAGGCGCTCATAGATTACGAGTGGCCCGGCAACGTACGTGAACTGGAGCACACCATAGAGCGTGCCGTTGTCCTCTGCCGTGAGAATATCATAACCGAGCGTGACCTTTTCCTCCACGGCATCACCGTTAAGCAGTTTTTACTGGAGGGGGACGACTATGTGCCTGAGGCTCCGGCGGCAAAGAGCGGCGAAAGCGGCGGCGACTATTCCCCCCCTCAGGAACAGCCTAATGGTGAAGAGGAGCCCCGTAACGGATCTGGGCTTAATGTTGGGAGCACCATCGCCGAGATGGAGCGGGAGCTTATCCTCAAAACCCTCGAGGATGTAGGGGGCAATCGCACAAAAGCCGCCGAAATCCTCGGTATCACAGTCCGCACCCTGCGGAACAAGCTCAACGAATACCGCCAGAGCGGACACTACTCAGACTGAGCATTTTTTCCCCCATCTGTTTGGCATCTCTTTTGTTATTATTCACCCAAGAATAAAGAGGTGCAGTTATGCAGGGAATCTTCAACGCAATCCACACAGACTCAATCGGCTATGCCATGGACACCGCATCCGCCAAGAACGGCGTGATAGCGGAGAATATAGCCAATGTGGACACACCCGGCTATAAGGCGGGTAAGCTTGAGTTTGGAGAGGCTATGGCCGAATATATGGGTGAAGGGAAAAAATTGCCCTTATCCAGAACCGATGACATGCACCTCCCCCCGAAGGATGAGATTATGGACCCCTCCTCCTTCATAAGAAAGCAGAATAACCCTTCGCTCCGTAACGACGGCAACGACGTAAACCTCGATTACGAGATGAGCGAACTTGCACAGAATACCGTGCGCTATCAGGAGCTGAGCCTCCTTTCATCCCACGGGTTCACCAAAATGAAGTCTGCAATACAGGGAAGGTAGGATAGATTATGAGCTTTATGAGTATAATGGATGTTTCGGCAACCGGTCTCTCAGCCCAGAGGATAAGGATAGGTTCCATCTCCTCAAACCTCGCAAACGCCCAGACCACAAGAACCGAAGACGGCGGCCCCTACAAAAGAAAGGATGTTGTTTTCGAACAGGTTATGGAAGGGGAGCTCGCCGGCGGTGTAAGGGTGCAGAAGGTTATCGAGAGCGACAAGCCCCCGGTTCTCAAGTACGAACCGGAACACCCCGATGCAAATGAAGAGGGTTATGTGGCCTACCCCAATGTGAATCCCATTGAGGAAATGGTCAATATGCTTGAGGCGTCAAGGAGTTATGAGGCGAATACCACAGTGCTCAACACATCCAAACAGCTCGCCCTCCGTGCCCTTGAGATAGGAAGAGCCTAAGGCTTGAAATAATTATTCCGCCGTGAGCTTCCACAGGCGGGGGATGAAAAAATTACCCGCCCCGGCGTATAATTATCAGTTGTAAAATGTGCCCGGTTTACTATATATTTTCATAAGGGAGACACTTATGGCCGACATCAATAATATCAACTTCCTGCTTCCGAATAAGCTGGATGAGGGTGCGTCCAAACAGGGCAATGCGGAAAAAACTACCGACGTTGATTTCTCCGATCTGCTCAAGAACGCACTTCAGGACGTGAATAGCGCCCAGGTTGAAGCTGATGAGGCTGTGCAGAGTGTTCTCAATGGTGAGACGAACGATATCCACTCCACCATGATCGCCCTGCAGAAAGCGGATGTTTCCCTTAAACTCATGCTTGAGGTCAGGAATAAGATTCTTGAGGCCTACCAAGAGGTAATGAGAACACAACTGTAGTAATCCGGGGTTAAATGGCTTTAAATGACGTAGTTTCCCAGTTTAGGGACATTTTCAACAAACTTACACTTGTACAAAAGATCAGTATCGGCTCGGCGGCCGGAGCCGTTATCATTACCCTTGCGGCTTTACTCATTTGGGCGAACAGGCCCGTTTATAAAACCCTCTTTGCGAATATGACTGAGGACGATGCACCCGCCGTTGTGGAGAAGCTGAAGGAGAACAACGTTCCCTACAGGCTCAAGGAGGGTGGCGCCACCGTTGAGGTTCCCCAGGAGATGGTTTACGAAACGAGGCTTGAGCTTGCCCGTGAGGGTCTGCCCAAAGGTGGCGGACAGGGCTTTGAGTTGTTTGATAAATCATCCTACGGAATGACCGAGTTCCTTCAGGACGTTAACTACCAGAGGGCTCTGCAGGGTGAACTTTCCCGAACCATATCAAGCCTGAACGAGATCGAAGAAGCTAGGGTGCACCTTACAATCCCCAAGAACAAGCTCTTCATATCCGAGGATGAATCCGCCAAGGCCGCTGTTGTGCTCAAGCTCGCTGGTAGCAGGCTGGGTCAGGAGCAGGTTAAGGCTATCGCATCCCTCGTTGCAGGTTCTGTGAAGGGGCTTGTTAATGAGAACGTTCAGATCGTAGACACCAACGGACGTCTTTTGAGCGACTTCCTTGACACCGAAGACTCTCCGCTGATGCTCACCCAGACCCAGCTCGAATACCAGAAGAAGATTGAACGCTCCCTAGAGCTTAAGCTTAACGATATACTCGGCAGAACAGTGGGAAGCGGTAATGCCGTTGCCCGGGTTACTGCGGAGATAGATTTCTCTAAAAGGGAATCCACCACTGAGGAGTTCGACCCCAACCCTGTTCTGCGCTCCCAGCAGTCCCTCTCTGTCACAAGCACAAACTCCCCTCAGACACCCCAGGGGGTTCCCGGTGTGGAATCTAATCTGGCTGAGCCTGAGGTACTGAACAACGATGCTAACTCCGAGTATGAAAAAGCGGAGGAGACCCAGAACTTCGAGGTGGGCAAGAAGGTCACGAGGGAACAGAAGGCCTATGGAACCATCAAGCGCATCTCCGTGGCAGTTGTTGTGGATGATAAGAAGGTCACCCGTACCGAGGGCGAGAATGAGATAGTAGAGACCCAGCCCCGCGGTGAAGAAGAGCTTGCCGCCATACGCAACCTTGTGGCTATGGCAGTGGGCTACAACAGCAACAGAGGGGATCAGGTGGAGGTCTCCAACATATCCTTCGATACGACGGCAGAGAGCCAGGAGCAGGTTCTGCTCAAGCGTGAGAAAACCATGGAGCTTATCAGTACGGCATCGAAATACGCCGTTGCCGTTATTATCCTTATCCTCTTCTATTTCCTCGTTATCCGCAGGATTCTCAAGAAGATGGACAAAACCGTCGTATACCATGAGGATGGCACGGTTACCGTTGCCTCCGGCGGCCATTACGACGAAGGGGGGCTTGACGTTACCGTGAAGGATGAATCAGGATTTCCCAAAACGCTCGAAGAGCTTGAGCGTGAGGTTGAACAGGAGCTTGACGAAAGCGCACCTATGGATGTAGAGACAGTTAAAACAAAAGTTATGGTTAAGAAGATAGAAGAATTCTGCGAGGAAGACCCCGAAGGGGCTGCTAATATTATTAAAACCATGCTTAAGGGCGGTTAAGAGTGAGTATTGGAACACCCCAGGGAATAAAAAGAGCGGCCACGGTTATGATCGCACTCGGAGAGGAATCCTCTTCGAGACTTTTTGCCTTTCTGGACGACGATGAGGTGCAGGAGCTTTCCAAAGAGATAGCAATGACCAAGGTTGTCCCTCCGGAGGAGATGGACGAGGCGATTGAGGACTTCTACAACATGATCCTCGCCAAGAAGTTCATAGCAAAGGGTGGTATCGAATACGCCAAGTCTGTCCTTGTTAAATCCCTCGGACCCGAACGAGCCAGAAAGATCATCGACAGGCTCACAAAGATGCTCGAGCAGTCGAGCGGCTTTGAGTTCCTTACGAAGATCGACCCCAAGCAGCTCGCCAAGTTTATCCAGACCGAGCACCCCCAGACCATCGCCCTTATCCTCGCCCATCTGGATGCGAGCCATGCGGCGGAATCCCTCGCCCAGCTTCCCGAGGAGATGAAGGCGGAGATAACTCTGAGAATCGCAAACCTGCAGGATATATCCCCCTCCGTTGTTAAGACCCTTTCCAGGGTGCTTGAGGAGCGTTTTGAATCCCTTAGCTCATACAACGTAGAGGTGGGTGGTGTTAAGTCCGTTGCGGAGATCTTCAACCGTATGGATAGAAGCACAAGCAAGGTAACACTCGAAAAGCTTGAGAAGGAAGCTCCCGAGCTCGTAGCGGCCATCAGGGATATGATGTTCGTATTCGATGATATCAAGGAGCTTAACGATATCGCCATACAGGAAATCCTCAAAAAAGCCGATAAAAAGGTGCTCACCCTCGCCCTTAAGGGTGCGGATGATGAAACCAAGGAGCGTTTCTTCCGAAACATGTCAAAGCGTGCCGTTGAGACAATGAAGGAGGAGATGGACTATATGGGCCCCATCAAGCTCAAAGAGGTGGAGAAGGCGCAGCATGAGATCGTCGCCATCGTCCGTGAGCTTGACGAAGAGGGGGTTATCAACATCGGCGGCGGAGAAGAGGATCAGTACGTATAAGCTCTTTGAGCGTTCCCCTTATCCCTGTCGTTTAATCGTGAAAGCCTATGTCTAAAAAGAAGATCTATAAATCCGAAGACAAAAAATTCCGTTATCTTGAGATAGAGAACTACGGCGATGTGGAGCGTGGTGAAAAACGCTACGAGCTGGAGACGTTCGGAACCGGAGGGTATTCCGCCGGTGAGGATACGTTCAGCCTCAACAGTTTTGATGATGAGGTTGCCAAAGGAGCCTCCACCGTCATAGGAGGCACCGGTCAGGATTCAGTGCGTGAACGGATAATGGAGCTTGAGAAGCAGAAGCTGGAAGAGGAGAAAGCGGAGGCTGAGCAGAAGCAGAACGCACCGAAGAAGCCCCAGAGTGATGACGGCTTTAAGCCGATGGTGGAGGAGGGCTCGGAGGGCGAGGAGCCCGAAGAAGAGGAGAAGCCCGCCATGGATGAGGAGGAGCTTAAGAAACTCCTTGAAGCGGAATACAAAAAGGGCTTCGATGAGGGGCACCGTAAGGGTTACGATGAGGCCTCCGGCAGTGCCCAGCGTGAATATGAGAAGCAGAAGAAGGACTATATAGATATGCTGAAATCCTGCTACAGCGAGGTTGGCGAACAGGCCAAGGTTTTCGCCGATGCCGTTGAGGAGCTGGATTCGGTTCTTCCCGATATGATAGTGGGCTTCGTTAAGGAGCTTATCGGCTTTGAGCGTAAGGCGAACGATAAACTGGCTGTATCTGTCATAAGGAAAACCCTTGATAAGCTGAGCGATCTTGAGAACGTGGTTTTCAAAGTCAACCCGGAGGATCTTGAAGCGGTGCGCTCAGAGCTCCCCGCCTTTGATTCAGAGGCTGACCCCTCTGTGGAGCAGGGTGGGGTGCGTATATCAACAAATATTGGCGAGATGGACTATACCATAGAGACCATGCTCGAAAACTTCGAAAAGCGGATATATGAAGAACTTAACTCGTCTGAACAGGATCAGTAAATCCGAAGATGTGATTATCTCCGGCAAGGTAACAAAGATTGTCGGACTCACCATAGAAGCGAGCGGACCCCTCCTCGGTATCGGCACGAGATGCGCCATCGAGGGAACGGGGGGGACCGTTCTTGCGGAGATCATCGGTTTCCGTGACGATCGTGTACTACTCATGCCCTACGGCGAAAGCGAGGGTATCGCACCGGGGAGCCGTGTTTACAACACCGCCTCCGGCAACACCGTAAAGGTATCCGAAAACATGCTGGGTCGCATTCTGGACGGCCTCGGCAACCCCATCGACGGTAAAGGTCCTATCCGTGACTATGAACTAGTAAACGTCTACAACACACCACCACAGCCGCTGGACAGGGAGATCATCAAGGATGTAATATCCTCTGGGATCAAGTCCATCGATTCCCTTATAACCATGGGGAGCGGCCAGAGGGTGGGGATCTTCGCAGGTTCCGGTGTGGGTAAATCAGTGCTTCTCGGCATGATCGCAAGGAACACCGAAGCGGATGTGAACGTCATAGCCCTAATCGGAGAGCGTGGCAGAGAGGTTCGGGAGTTCGTGGAGCGTGACCTTGGAGAGGAGGGGCTCAAGCGCAGCGTGGTTATCGTGGCCACCAGTGACCAGTCCGCCCTTGTCAGAAAGCTGGGAGCCTTCGCCGCCACAGCCGTTGCGGAATATTTCCGTGATAAGGGGCAGAACGTTATGTTCATGATGGACTCTGTAACACGATTTGCCATGGCCCAAAGGGAGATAGGCCTCACAGTGGGGGAACCCCCCGCCTCGAAAGGTTATACCCCCTCCGTCTTTGCACTCCTGCCGAAGCTCCTTGAGCGGGCGGGTACTAAGAAGGGGAAGGGTGCTGTAACGGGGCTCTATACTGTCCTTGTCGAGGGGGACGATATGAACGATCCCATCGCAGACTCCGTACGTTCCATTATCGACGGCCACGTTGTTCTGGACAGGGATCTCGCCGCAAAGAACCACTACCCTGCGGTGGATGTGCTCCGCAGTGCCAGCCGACTCATGAAAGAGGTTATCCCCGATGAGGATTTCGCCAGAGCGGGGAGGTTCCGTGACCTGCTCTCATCCTATCGTGAGGCGGAGGATCTCATCAACATCGGTGCATACGTTAAGGGGAGCAACCCGAAGATCGATGAGGCGATAGCCAAGATCGACAAGATCAATAACTTTCTCCGTCAGGGGATGAATGAATCATATAAATACGAAGATACCCGCAACATCCTGAACTCCATAGTGGCGGAGTAATATGAAAAGGGAATTCAAGCTCCAGAAGGTTCTGGAACACAGGGAGAGGATAGTTGACCTTGAAAAAAGCAAGCTCTCCGAACTGCGGGCGAAACAGCGGAGTGTTCAGGAACAGCTTGAGGGTATGAACCGCACCATTCTTGAGAAGATGTCGGAGCTGGAGGGTGTAAAGCAGAGGGGGGAGTTCCCCTTCATAAAGATGTACGATGATTTCCTTCGCAAGCTTCAGTACCATAGGCGGAATCTGGAAAGAACGCTCAGGGATGCTGAACGTGCCGTGGAGAAGCAGAAGGCTAAGGTTGTTCAGTCGATGAACGATCATAAAGTTATGCTGAAACTGAAGGAAAAACATGATAAAGAATACATCGACTACCTTAATAAAGAGGAGATGAAGATGATAGATGACCTTATGGTCAGCAGGCAGAGGATGAACGATGAGTAGGCTGGTTTTATTGTTTGCCCTTTTGCTCGCATCGATAAATGTTTATGCCGCAGACCCCCAGAGTATCGTTGATATACAGGCTCTCGCCAACAAGCTGGAGCAGAGGGAGATGGAGCTTAACCAGCGTGCGGCAAAGCTCGATGAGAAGGAGAAACGGCTCAGAGCCCTTGAGGAGGAGCTTCTCAATAAAGAGAACGAGCTTAATAAGATAAAGCAGACAGTTACAAGCCGCCTTGAGGATATCAAGAAGGTTGAGGATGAGAATCTGGACACACTGGCAAAGGTTTACGCTTCCACAAAGGCGAAATCCGCCGCCGCCATCATATCCAATATGGAGCTTGATAAGTCCGTTCAGCTTATGATCCGCATCCAGCCTCTTTTTGCCGGTAAGATCATGTCCGAGCTGGGCAAGCAGGCCCCGCAGTATGCCTCTAAGCTTAGTGAAAGGCTTGCTCCGGAGAAACTCCAGCTGATTGACAGCCAGGAGCAGTAGACTGCATGTACCCTGCGATTACAGACCCTAATATTGACCGCTTCCTTGCCTCTTTTCATAGGGGAAAGCTCAAGGATATCCACGATTACGCCGAAAAGCACGGTGTTCCATCCGTTGAACCGGAGGTCGGTGAGCTGCTTTGCATACTCTCCAAGCTGTCCGGTGCAGAGCGGATACTGGATCTCGGCTGCGGAATAGGCGCATCCACAAACTATCTTTACCGGGGCTCACCCGGAGCCAGAATCACCGGAATAGACTTCAACTGCAACCGTGTAACCGTTGCAAAGGCGCTCTCCACAGAGCTTGGGAGCGATATAGAGTTCTTCTGCATGTCCGCCCCCGAGTATCTGGAACAGAACGGAGAGACTTTCGACCTTGTCTTTGTAGACACCGTTAAAAGGAAGTACAGCCACATCTGGAACCTTATTAAGAAGCGCATAAACCCCGGGGGGATTGTTATCTTTGATGATGTCCTCCTGTTCGGCTATCCAGCCATGGAGAGATCGGAGATCCCTGAGAAATACCGTCAGGGGTGCGACGAACTTATACAGTTCCTAGAAGAAGTTAAAACAGAAAAGCCGGAGGATTCAACCATACTCCCCATCGCCTCCGGTGTAATGCTGATACAGTTTTAGGTGAATATATGACAGAACTTCTGAGCCCCGCCGGCAATTTCGAAAAGATGGACTACGCCATCCGCTATGGTGCCGATGCTGTTTACCTCGCAGGTGAGGGCTTCGGTCTTCGTGCCAAGGCTGGGAACTTCGATAACCATAAGCTTGAGGAGGCGCTCAGGTATCTCCAGCGGCAGGGGAAGCGGGGATACGTTACCGTTAATGCCTACCTCCGCACCGAAGAGTTTGATGATCTGCGCAAGTATCTTGGGGAGCTGGAAGATCTTGCACCGGATGCCCTCATCGTATCGGATCCCGGAGTCTTTGCGGAGATACGGAGGATGGGCCTGAAGACGCCTGTTCATATAAGCACCCAGGCGAATGTTACCAACCTTTCCGCTGTGAACTTCTGGGCGGATATGGGTGCGGAGCGGGTTATTCTCGCACGTGAACTGGATCGTGACGAGCTTAAGAGGATCGCCGCCGGAGCAAAGGCTGAGATCGAGGTCTTCGTCCACGGTGCAATGTGCATATCGATGTCGGGCAGATGCCTGATGAGTAATTATATGACGGGGCGTGATGCCAATGCAGGGCTTTGTACCCATCCATGCCGTTGGAAATTTGCCCTCATGGAGGAGCAGAGACCGGGGGAGTACTTCCCCGTAGAGGAGGATGAGAGGGGTACATACTTCTTCAACTCCAAGGATCTGTGCCTTATCGACTACATCGGCGATCTCGTCTCCATGGGTATAAAGAGCCTCAAGATCGAGGGTCGGATGAAGAGCGTTATGTATGCGGCTGTGACAACCGGCGTGTATCGACAGGCTCTGGACAAAGCTTTGGAGGACCCTTACAACTATGTTGCGGATCCGGGTTGGCTCGACATGCTCAAGAGCGTCAGCCACAGGGACTACACCCAGGGATTTTACAACGGTTATGCGGATATGGAATCGATGAACTACGGAAGCTCCAACTATATACAGGAGTGCGACTTTCTAGGCTCGGTGGACGAAAAGGGGCTTATCCATGCCAGAAACCGTTTCGAGAGAGGGGAGGAGCTTGAAATCGTTTCGCCGGATATGTCCATACGCAACGCCTTTATTGAGGAACTCATGGAGAATGGCGACACCCCGATGGAGGCCGCAAGACCGAACTACCGCTACACCATCGGCGAGGAGCTCAAAGAGGGGAGTATTCTAAGAAGATGCAGGAGATAGAGAATAGATACCATGAGCTTGTTGAGAAGCTTAACCGCCACAACAAGCTTTACTACATAGAAAATGCGCCCGAAATATCCGATGAAGAGTACGACACGCTCTATAAGGAGCTTGAGAGAATAGAGGTGGAGCACCCTGGGCTGAAGGTGGATTATTCCCCCACCCAGCGTGTGGGAGCGGGGGAGGTGGATTCCATTGATACCGTAACCCACGAGGTTAAGATGCTCTCCCTGGACAACACATATAATGAAGAGGAGCTTCGCTCCTTCCTCCTGGGGGTTATAGATGCCGTGGGGCATAACGTCTCCTTCACCGTGGAGCCAAAGATAGACGGCGCATCTGTAAGCCTTACCTATGAAAACGGAAAGCTTGTTCGAGGCGCCACAAGGGGTGATGGAAGCGTAGGGGAGGAGATAACCCATAACGTACGTACTATCCCCTCAATCCCCCTTACTATAGATGATGAACGCAGGCTTGTGGTTCGTGGGGAGGTCTTTATGCCGGTTAATTCCTTTGAATCGCTCAACGAAGAGCGGGAGAGGAATGAGCAGGCACTCTTTGCAAACCCGAGAAATGCCGCCGCAGGGAGCTTGAAACTTAAGGACTCCACCGAAGCGGCAAAACGCAAGCTTGACATGTTCACCTTCGGCCTTGATGTCGGCAGGGGGGATGACCACCACAGCGACCTTAAATATCTTAAAGAACTGGGCTTTAATGTCAATAAACGGCTCACCCTCTGTAAGGAGATAGATGAGGTTATAGACGCTGTTATCGCCATTGAGAATGAGAGGGACTCCCTCGACTACGAGATAGACGGTGCCGTGGTGAAGGTGAACGAATACCACATACAGGAAGAGCTGGGGCAGACTATAAAGGCCCCGAAATGGGCGAAGGCGTATAAATACCCCGCCGAAAGGGTGAAGACGAGGCTGGAGGATGTGCAGTTTCAAGTCGGGCGTATGGGAACCGTAACACCCGTGGCCTATCTTGAGCCTGTAAAGGTCAGCGGAAGCACCGTATCCCGTGCAACCCTACACAACGCCGATGAGATAGAGCGTCTTGGTGTCCGGGTGGGGGATATCGTTGCCCTTGAGAAGGGTGGGGATGTTATCCCCAAGATCATCAGGGTTTACGAGGATGAACGTAAAGGGGATGAGAGGGGGATTGTTTTTCCCGAGGAATGCCCCTCCTGCTCAAGCAGGCTGGTTAGGGAGAGCGCATACTATAAGTGTGTAAACCCCGAATGCCCTGCTATAGTGAGGGGTGCACTCCAGCATTTCGCCTCCAGAAACGCCATGGATATAGAGGGGCTGGGTGAAAAGCTCATAGACCGCCTGGTGGATGAGGGTATGCTCAGTACTCCGGACGATATATACCGATTGGACTATGATAAGCTTAGGGGGATGGACCGCCTAGGTGAAAAATCGGTGGAAAACCTAGCCGATGCCATTGAGAAAAGCAAAGAGAAACCTTTTTCCAAGGTGCTTTACGGTATAGGCATTCCTTCGGTCGGGATCAAAACTGCCGAGGTTCTGGCGGAGGAGTTCGGCAGTATCGATGCGCTTATGGATGCCGATCTGCAGAGCCTTGAAAGGGTGCATTCCATCGGAACCCTCGTTGCCGAGGATATTGTTAAAACCCTATCAGAGAGCAGGGTGCAGAGGCTCATCGAAGGACTTAAGGATGCAGGGCTGAAGTTCAGTGCCGAGAAGAAGCAAACCGGAAGCACCCTTGAGGGGCTGAAATTCCTCTTCACCGGAAAGCTATCCAAGAGCCGCAAGGATTATGAGGATAGCGTAAAGGCTGAGGGTGGACGCATCATCAGCTCCGTGAGCAAGAATCTGGACTACCTCGTTGTGGGTGAGGATGCTGGAAGTAAGCTTGAAAAGGCTCAAAAACTCGGTGTAAAAACAATAAACGAAGATGAATTTAATAAATTGCTCCAGGGAGATTAGAACGTGAAGAGGATATATATCGTATCTGACGGAACGGGTCAGAGTGCGATGAACATAATGAGGGCGGCGCTTTTGCAGTTTGACGAACCCGATGTGAAGTTCACCATATACTCCAATGTGGACTCCATCGATAAGCTTAAGGTTATCCTTGAGCATGCCAAACTGGACAACGGTTTTGTCGCCTTCACCACCGTTATGGCGGAGTTCCGCAAGACGATCCACGAATTCTGTCACGAGAATGAGATACTCCACTTCGATATTCTGGGCCCCCCCATTAATAAACTTAAAACCTTCCTTGAGAAGACCCCGAGCGAAAGCCCCGGTCGTCTCAGAAAGGTGGATGAGAAATACTTCCGCCGTATCGATGCCCTCGAGTACACCCTCAGCCACGATGACGGCAAGATAACCACAGGGCTCGACGAGGCGGATATAATAATCCTCGGTCTATCAAGGACATCAAAAACCCCCACCTCCTTCTTCCTTGCCCAGCAGGGATTCCGTGTGGTTAACATTCCCCTTGTGAAGGAGATCCCCATACCCGAAGAGGTCTTCCGGGTGGATCAGAACAAGGTTGTCTGCCTTATAATGGATCCCGAGGTTCTACAGAAGGTTCGTACGGCGAGGCTCAGGCATTACCGAACGAATAGTTCATACACCGATATGAAGAAGATCTTCGATGAGGTGGAGTTTGTATACGAGTTAATCAGAAAGAACAGAAGGTGGCATATTATTGACACAACGAATAAATCCATAGAAGAGACGGCGAGGGAGATTATCCACTCCGTCATCGGAAGGGATATCGAGCTATAGGTGTGTTTTGTAATAGTGAACAAATTAAGGTCTGATAGACCCTCTAACTGCCGGAAACGCCCCGGAGAGTGCATTAAAAAACACTTGACATACCACAGGTGTAGCGATAAACTTTCACCCAAGGCGCACCTCGGCGGTGCGTATCGCTGTTTCCCTATAAAGAAGCTCAAAAATACTCCCGAATACGGACTAGAACCTGTTTATTCTTATCCGTTATTGATCGGAGAACCGGGTTCAGGGTCTCAGCAGGTTGGAAGATGCGCTTGGGCGCGCTCTTAATTTTGTTTTCATGATAATTAATCATACGAAGTTGCGGCATGGCGCCGGATTATTTATCCGATGCTGTTAAGATGAGCGTTCTCGCATTTGGGATTTTGTTTGTACTCACACCTAGACGAAAAAACAGGAAAATCTATAACAAAAAAATACAGGTTACATCGATTGACAGCTATTACTATTTCTCTTCCATGGAGTATATCCAAAGCAATCGTTAGCCGTACATGATCTTATGAGGTGAAAAACGTGAACCTGAACGACTTGAAGAAAAAATCGATCGAGGACTTGGTTGCTATTGCAAACTCGGTTGAGATTGAGAACTCCGGAAGCCTTCTTAAGCAGGAGCTTATGTTTGAAATCCTTAAGGCAACCAGTGCCAGAAACGGCCATATCTACGGCCAGGGTGTCCTTGAGGTCCTTCCGGACGGATTCGGTTTTCTTCGCTCCACAGACTACAACTATCTCCCCGGTCCCGACGATATATACGTCTCACCCGCCCAGATACGCAAGTTCGGTCTGAGAAACGGAGATACCATAGCGGGGGAGATCAGGCCCCCCAAGGATAATGAAAAATATTTCGCACTTCTCAAGGTGGAGAAGGTGAACTTCGAGGACCCCTCTAGACAGAGGATCCTCTTCGAAAACCTCACCCCCCTCTTCCCCGAGGAGAGGCTTAGTCTCGAAGCATTCCCCACCCATTACGACACAAGGGTTATGAACCTTATATCTCCTGTCGGTAAGGGGCAGAGGGGTCTGATTGTTGCACCCCCTAAAACGGGTAAAACAATGCTTCTTAAATCCATCGCAAACAGCATCACCGAGAACCATCCCGAAGTTTACATGATAATCCTTCTTATTGATGAGCGTCCCGAAGAGGTTACGGATATGTCCCGTTCCGTTGATGGTGAGGTTATCAGCTCAACCTTCGACGAGCCCGCATACAGACACGTTCAGGTTTCCGAGATGGTTATGAACAAGGCGAAGCGTCTTGTGGAGCATGGACGTGACGTCTGCATCCTGCTGGACTCTATCACAAGGCTTGCCAGGGCGTATAACTCCATCGAACCCCCCAGTGGAAAGGTACTTTCCGGTGGTGTGGATTCTAACGCTCTGCATAAGCCGAAGCGATTCTTCGGTGCGGCGAGAAACGTGGAAGAAGGCGGCAGTCTTACCATCATCGCCACCGGCCTTGTGGAGACAGGTTCCCGTATGGACGAGGTTATCTACGAGGAATTCAAGGGTACGGGCAATATGGAGCTTCACCTCGACCGCAGGCTGGTTGAGAAGCGTATATTCCCCGCAATCGACATAAACCGCTCCGGAACCAGAAGAGAGGAACTCCTCTTCACCAAAGAGGAGCTGAACAAGGTTTGGATCCTCCGCCGCTTCCTCAGCAACATGAATACTGTGGACGCTATGGAATTCCTCCTCGACAGGATGAAGGGAACGAAGAACAATATCGGTTTCCTTGAGTCTATGAATAAGTAGGACCTGACGTATAAAATCCCCGCAACAGCCTTTATAGTAGGGCGTTGCAGTACATATTAGGGAAGCTCCCCCTTGACGAAAAAACGGCTGGGCACAATCATATAACCCGGTCGAGCTTTTTATCGAGGTTTACCTTGCATTAGCGCAGGGCTTATGATATAAACTCTTCCCTTGACTTTAGAGAGGTATCACAACTATGAAAAAAGATATTCATCCCCAGTACGAAGAAGTAACATTCAAGTGTGCCTGCGGCAATGAGATACACACCCGCTCCACAGTAGAGCAGGAGAAGGCCACCGTAGCTATATGCTCCGCATGCCACCCCTTCTTCACAGGAAAGCAGAAGTTTATCGACACTGCCGGACGTGTGGAGAAGTTCATGAGAAAATACGGCAAGCAGGCTGATAAGAAAGGCTAAGCTGGTTTTCAGTGGCAGGGTTCGAGAAGGATTCCCATGCTGATAAGCAGGCGGCATTAAACGTCCGCCTGCTTAACCGTTCGTCCGAGGGTGAGCTTATGGCGGCTCTTGCGGCGAAGCTTTGCTATTCTGATGCTGACATTGAAAATCTGTTCGAAAAGGTCTCTTCCTCCGAGCAGAAATCCTTCATAGAGAAGATTGTTAGCATCGGACACCATTCTGTTCTGGAGCATGTCTCTTTTACCTTCGGTATTGAGGGTGTATCCAGAGCGCTCACCCATCAGCTTGTACGTCACCGCATCGCAAGCTTTTCCCAGAAATCCCAGCGCTACGTTAAACACGGCGACGGTTTCCAGTTCGTTCTTCCCGATACTATCGCCGAAGATAATGAACTTACTGGTCTGTACACCGATCTTATGAAAAGGATCGGAGATGTTTACGACACCCTCGCAGAGAGAGGGGTCCCCGCCGAGGATGCACGCTATGTGCTCCCCAACGCATGCGAAACGAAGATAATCGTAACGATGAACTGCCGTGAGCTTCTGCATTTCTTCTCTGTACGATGCTGTGAAAGGGCCCAGTGGGAGATACGCAGGATGAGCGAGCTTATGCTCATAGAGTGTATCAAAGAGGCACCCTCCATCTTTAGCGGTGCCGGACCGGGATGCGTCAGGGGAAAATGCCCCGAAGGGAAGTTTACCTGCGGACGTGCATCTGAGATCAGGGAAAAATACAGGAACCTTTCTCCAGAGAAGTAGTTTCTCTTTTGTCTTTAAATATCTCCCGAAAAGTATATATTATCCTGAACCCGAAAAAACGGAGGAACAATACGGCTGTGCAGCCCATGAGCTTGCTCCTGCATTTCAGGTAAATCGAAGATTACGAGGTAGAAATAGATGGCTAAGATAGATATAGGCGGGCAGGCTGTTATTGAAGGCGTTATGATGAGAGCACCCAGCAGCCTTGTGGTAGCTGTTCGCAGGCAGGATGACAGCATCATCCTCAAGCGTGATGATATCAAGCTCGACAGAAACAAGCTCCTTAAAAAACCTGTACTCCGTGGGCTCATAGCCCTTTATGATGCCCTTATTCTTGGTATTAGGGCACTCAACTTCTCAGCATATCATTCCTCCGGTGAGGGTGAGGAACAGGTCAGCAAGTTCGGACTTTTCATAAGTATGGTGATGGGGCTCGGTCTCGGGCTTCTTCTCTTTGTTTACCTCCCACTGCAGATAACGGATCTTTTCAAGCATGTTGTCCCGGCCATTGAGACATCAAGCCTCCTATACAACGCTGTGGACGGCGTTATACGGGTGATCTTCTTTGTGCTCTACGTCTGGATCATATCATTCATGAGCGATATTAAACGGGTTTTCCAGTACCACGGCGCCGAACATATGGCGATATACACCTTCGAGAAGGGTGAGGAGCTTACGGTGGAGAACGCCCGCAAGAACCCGAGGCTCCACCCCAGATGCGGAACCAGCTTTATCATTATCGTAATGCTTGTGTGCATCTTCGTATTCTCCTTCATCCCCAACGATGCCCATTTTGTAATCAAGTTCGGTGCGAGGATCGTTTTCATCCCCCTCATCGCCGGAATATCATACGAAATACTCAAATTCAGCGGCAGACACTGCAACCACCCCCTGTTGAAGATCTTGATAACCCCCGGCCTTTGGGTACAGAAGATCACCACAAGGGAGCCCGATGACAAACAGCTTGAGGTAGCCCTCATCTCCATCAGAGCAGCCCTCGGCAAAGAGCTTCCCGAAGAGGGGATAGAGGTTGTTTGATCGAATTATTTTGAGAAGGAAACGGAATGTACGAAAAGCTTGAAGAAGTAGCAAAAAAATACGAGGAACTCACAGAAAAGGTGAGCGATCCCGATGTTATCTCCGACCAGAACCTGTTTCGTCAGGTTGCCAAGGAGCATGCGGAGCTTCGACCCGTTGTGGAGAAGTTCGGCGAGTATAAAGAGGTAAACGCCTCCATAGACGAGGCTAAGAGTATCCTTGACTCCGATGATGCCGAGCTTAAGGAGCTCGCCCAGATGGAGCTTGAAGAGGGAAAGGAGCGGCTTGAGGAGCTTGAGGAGGAGATGAAGGTACTCCTGCTTAAGAAGGATCCCTACGATGAGAAGAATATCTACCTTGAGATAAGAGCCGGTACAGGCGGTGATGAGGCGTCGCTCTTCGTTGCGGATATGCTGCGGATGTACACCCGCTTTGCTGAGATGAAGAAGTGGAAGACCGAGGTTGTCGAGATGAACGAGACCGGTGTCGGCGGGTATAAGGAAGTGGTTGTGCTTATCAAGGGTAAGGGGGCTTACAGCTACCTCAAGTTTGAGGGTGGCGGCCACCGTGTCCAGAGAATTCCAGAAACCGAATCCGGTGGAAGGATACATACCTCCGCCATCACCGTTGCGGTACTCCCCGAGGCTGACGATGTGGAGTTCGAATTCGACCCCAACGATGTGCGTGTGGACGTATACCGTGCCAGCGGTGCAGGTGGACAGCACGTAAACACCACCGATTCCGCAGTGCGGATGACCCATGAGCCCACGGGTATCGTTGTAACCTGTCAGGATGAGCGCAGCCAGATCAAGAACCGTGAGAAGGCTATGAAGCTTATGAAATCAAAGCTCCTCGAGATGGAGATCCGCAAGAAGCAGGAGGAGGAAGCCCAGAACCGGAAGTTACAGGTCGGCTCGGGTGATAGAAGTGAACGGATAAGGACATACAACTTCCCCCAGAACAGGGTCACAGATCACCGGATAAACATGACCACCCATAACCTGGACAGGTTCATGGAGGGCTACATAGAAGAGCTTCTCAGTGCTATATACTCCTACGATCAGGCGGAGAGGCTCCAAGAGGCCGGGCTTTGACAAACGCCCGGTTTCTGCATGATATAAAACATCTTCTGCCGAACCGGAGTGATGCTCTGGACTTTTTGTCCTATCTTACAGGAATACCCTACGACAAACTCCTCTCCCATATGGATGAGAAGTTCCGCTCTACCTCGGATCCGGAACCTCTCATAGCCGAGCTTGAGAGGGGGGTTCCCCTCGCCTATGTCATAGGCAGACGAAGCTTTTACGGACGTGAATTCCTCATAACCCCCGATGTTCTTATCCCCCGATACGAAACGGAGATACTGGTTGAGCATGCTTTGCTAAACCGCCCAGTGGAGAACCCGCGGATACTCGATCTCTGTACAGGTTCCGGTACTATCCTCAATACGATGCTTGCTGAGCTCCCATCGGCTGAAGGGGTGGGTGTAGACATAAGCCCCGATGCTCTCGATGTCGCATCTATGAACTCATTCAAGCTGGGAATCTCCGGAAGAGCATCGTTTATTTGTGCCGATATTATGAACGATATAAGCAATATAGGTACAGGTTACGATATGGTCTTGTGCAACCCCCCATATGTTTCCGAAGAGGAGTATAAAGCACTTGAACAGAGCGTGTTTTTTGAACCGAGACAGGCACTTGTGGCAGAGGATCTGGGGTTTGCCTTCTACAAAAAATTATTGGACATAGTTCCTTATTTATGTAATAAAACTTGGGTGTCGCTTCTGGAGGCGGGTGCCGGCCAGTCCGGTGTTCTCAGAACCTTGTATTCAGGCTATAAACACAGCTTCATCAGCGACTTAAATGGTATAGAAAGGGTGCTTCTTTGGAAAAGCTCGTCATAGAAGGGGGCCGCCCCCTCAACGGAAAAATAAGGGTAAGCGGTGCCAAAAACGCCTGTCTGCCCATACTTGCTGCGTCAATTCTGGCAGAAGGCAAATATACGATATCAAACATCCCCAGCCTTGTTGATATAAGAACCATGCTCTCACTCCTGGGTGAGGTGGGTGTCGAAACCGATCGTGATGGTGAGGTTGTTCAGCTTAACACCGTTGCCGATAACGATGCTTTCACCGCCCCCTACGAACTCGTGAAAACCATGAGAGCGAGTGTTCTTACCCTAGGACCGCTCCTTGCAAAGAAAGGGCGGGCAAAGGTATCCCTCCCCGGTGGTTGCGCCATAGGGGAGCGTCCTGTGGATCAGCACCTGAAGGCGTTGAGGCTTATGGGTGCGGATATTGAGGTGGAGCACGGCTACATCGATGCCTCATGCTCAAGGCTTAAGGGCGCAGAGATAACCTTTGACATGGTAACCGTAACGGGAACCGAGAATATCATGATGGCGGCAGCACTGGCAGAGGGGAAAACCGTCCTTTACAACGCTGCACAGGAGCCCGAGGTTGTGGATCTTGCAAAGTTCCTCAAGAAGATGGGCGCTGTTATCAGCGGTGAGGGCTCAAGAACCATCGTCATTGAAGGTGTGGACAGGCTGGAAAGTGCGGACTACAACGTTATGGCGGACAGGATCGAGGCGGGCACATATCTTTGTGCAGCGGCTGGCGCCGGCGGGCATCTCATCCTTGAGAATGCTCCCGTTTATGCTATGAAAGCTATACTCGACAAGCTCGGCGAAACCGGCCTTGAGCTTAAGATACTGGACGATTCAACCATAGATATAAGAAGTGAGAAAAGACTCCTCGGTATAGATGCCACAACCCACCCCTACCCCGGTTTTCCCACAGACATGCAGGCGCAGTTCATGGCTGTTATGGTCAAAAGCAGAGGCATATCCGTTATAACGGAAACGATCTTTGAGAACCGCTTTATGCACGTATCCGAGCTTAAAAGGATGGGTGCTGATATCCGCCTAATGGACAAGTCGGCGGTTATCAAAGGGGTTAAGAAGCTGAGTGCAGCCCCCGTTATGGCCTCGGATCTGCGTGCAAGCGCAAGCCTTGTTATCGCAGGGCTTATGGCTGAGGGCACCACAGAGGTGCACAGGGTTTATCATCTGGACAGGGGCTACGAGAAATTTGACATCAAACTGGCAGCTGCCGGTGCAAAGATAGAAAGGGTGAAGGAATGAGCAGGGATATTATCACCGTGGCCCTCCCTAAGGGAAGGCTGGCGGAGGAAACCATTGAACTTTTCGTGGAGAAGGGTATCACAGCAGAAGGGGTTGTGGACGAAGAGACCCGCAAGCTCGTATTCCTTGACGAAGAGCACGGCATGCGCTATATGCTCGTGCGGAATATGGACGTACCGACCTATGTGGAACACGGTGCAGCGGACCTTGGCGTTGTCGGCAAGGATATAATAAGCGAAAGTGCTGCAGATGTTTATGAATTTATGGACCTCGGTTTCGGCTACTGCAGGCTTTGTGTTGCTGGCATCAAGGGTGGGAATACGAACTACAGACACGATATGCGCGTGGCCACGAAATATCCCCGTATGACGAAGGAATTCTTTGCAGGCAAAGGTGTTTTTGTGGAGACTATCAAACTTTACGGCTCCATTGAACTTTCTCCTATCGTGGGGCTCTCCGATATGATAGTGGATCTTGTGTCCACTGGCACAACATTGCGCAAGAACGGACTTGCGGAGATAGAGACAATGATGGAATCCACAGCAAGATTCATAGGAAACAAAAGCATGACCCGTCTTAAGCACGAAAGGGTCAAAGACATAATAAAACGGCTGGGTAACTGATGTTTATTAAACGTTTTTTGGCAGGTTTTTTTTTTAGTATCCTGATATTTCTGGCAACGGAGCAGGCCTCGGCAGCTAGGGTAGACGCTGTGGAGGTTGAGGGGAACAGAAGGGTTCCGGAAGAAACAATCCTCAAGTATGCGGTTGAGCCGGGTACGGAGTTTGACCTGGAAACTGTGGACGAATCAATACGCCGACTTTTCCAGGAAGACCTTGTTGAGGATGTTAAGGTTGATATGAACCTTAATGACGATCGTCTTATTCTCACCTATATAATCAAAGAAAAACCCTACGTACACAGTGTTTATTTCGAAGGCAACGCCGAACTTAAGGAGCGCTATCTCCGTGAGGAGATGATACCCATGGCGGGTGAGGTTCTCCACAGGGGCAAGATCGCCGCAAACGTTAAAGCACTTATAACTCTTTACAATGATGAAAAATACTACTCTGCAACAGTGAACCCTATGATCGAGGACCGCGGTGATGGAACAGTGGACGTTGTTTTCAGCATCGATGAGGGGCCCGAGGCAAGGGTTTATACCATAAACTTTGCAGGAAACGAGTTCTATACAGATAAGGAGCTCGAAAAGGCTATATCCACCAATGAAAAGGGCTTCTTCTCGTGGCTTACCGGCAGCGGAAAGCTTAAGAGGGAAGAACTTCAAATCGATATGGAACGCATTAAAAACAAATACCTGAGAGAAGGTTATGTTAAAGTGCGTGTGGGTGAGCCTGAGATCGAGCTTGGTGAGGAAAAGAAGAAGATAACCCTCACCTTCCGTATCGACGAGGGTGAGCGTTACAAGGTCCGCAGTGTTAATTTTGAGGGTAACAGGCACAGAACCGTAGAGGAGCTTGAGGCATCCACAATACTCAAGCCCGGCGATTGGTTCAACATCGAAACCTATCAGGAGGATGTTAAGCGGATAACGGACCGCTTCACCCAGATAGGCTACGCCTTTGCAAACGTTAATCCTCTCTCAAAGATGAACGACGACAACAACACCGTGGGGCTTGTTTACGAGATAGAGGAGAACGCCCTCGTTACAATAAACCGTATCACTATTCAGGGGAACGAGGAGACCAGAGACAGGGTTATCCGCCGTGAGCTGGATATTGTTGAAGGTGATATATACGATAGCGCAAAGATCAGTAAATCACGCAAGAATGTGGAGTTCACAGACTACTTCGAGCAGGTGCGTCTTGAGGAGCAGAGGGCGGATGATACATCCGTTGACCTTGATGTCTCCGTAAAAGAGAAGCGTACAGGCTTTTTCAGCGTTGGTATGGGTTATTCATCAATCGACCAGCTTATTGGTATGTTTGAGGTGCAGAAGAAGAACCTCTTCGGCTCCGGATACACCATCGACTTCAAGGGTGAGTTCTCTGGCTCCAGAACAGACTACACCCTCAGCTTCACCGACCCATGGTTTATGGACCAGCCCATAACCGTTGGCGTGGATCTCTTCAAGCTTAAGAAGGGGTACTACGACTATGACAAAAAGTCCGAAGGTGGAGCCCTCCGTGTGGGACACAGAGTAATGGGTCGAAGTCTCTATGCGAACTACAAGCTCGCCTACGAAAAGGAGGAGATCTACAACATCGAAGATGAGGCCTCCTGGTATGTGAAGGAGCAGGAGGGTGAATATACAACCATCAGCATCACCCCCATGCTTAACTACAGAACCGTTAACCACCCCGTGGATCCCACGGATGGAAACCGCAGCCGGGTGTATGTGAAATACGCAGGGCTTGGCGGTGATAATAAATATGTAAAAACCGGTGTAGAAACCACCGAGTACATCCCTCTTTTCTGGAAGTTTATCGGTGTTCTGCACATTGAAGGCGCCTTCCTCTCCAAAACCGCCGATGAGGCACTGCCTATCGATGAACGATTCCGCCTTGGCGGCATGTACAGCGTTCGTGGCTACAAGTACGGTGATATATCGCCGTTGGATGAGGACGGCAATGAGTATGGCGGTAATAAGATGTTCCTCTTTAATGCAGAGCTCGTTTTCCCGATATCCGAGGAAGCGGGACTTAAGGGGGTTCTTTTCTATGACGCCGGTGAAGTTGACGATGAAGATGAATCATACCTATCAGGGGAGATGCGTTCCTCTGTGGGTTTCGGCTTCCGGTGGTACAGCCCTATCGGACCCCTCCGCATAGAGTACGGGCATAAGCTCGAGGCTAAGGAAGAAGAGGAGTCGGGAAGATGGGAGTTCTCCATCGGAGGTATGTTCTGATAAACAGGGAGGATTTTTAATGAAGAGAATTACGGCACTAATAGTTGTTGCACTTATGTTTGTATCGGTATCCGCCTTTGCGAAGGTTGGAGTTGTTAACTTCCAGAAGGTTCTTACCACTTCCGATGCGGGTAAAACGGTACACAAAAAACTGCAGCAGAAAGCCGATGAATTCGATGCTGAACTTAAGAAGATAAGCGACAGGGTTACAGCTATCCAGCAGGAGTATGAGAAGCAGGAATCACTCCTTACACCCGAGGCAAAGGATGCCAAGCGTGCAGAGGTAAACAGGCTCGTAAGGGAGTTTCAGGGTATGAAGGAAGATTCCTCCAAGCGTCTCAGGCGTATGGAATCAAGGGAGCTTCAAACCATCGAAGAGGATGTTATCGCCATCGTGGACAAGCTTGGTAAAGAGCTCGGTTACGAGCTTATCATCGAGATGCAGACCGCAGGCGTAATGTACTTCTCCGAAAAGATCAACATCACAGACATCGTAATCGAAAGGTACAACAAGGAATGGAACGCCAATCAGTAAAAACCACTCTGCATCTCAGCGAGATTGCAGAAGCGGTATCGGGGGAGCTCCGCGGCGATGATATCACCGTAAACTCCCTTCGTTCACTGGATGATACAGAATCGGGGTGCATAGCACCCCTTTTCGATAAAAAGCGGCTTGAGGAGGCTGAGAGTTCCTCTGCGGCTGCTCTTCTCCTTTCCGCAAGTGTTACGTATACGGGTGGAAAGCCAGCCGTTGTGGTGAAAAACAGCTCCCAGGCACTTGCAAAGCTCATCGATCTTTTCTATCCTGAACGGAAGTTCGAGGGTGGTGTTTCAGCCGGAGCGTATGCCGCTCCCGGTGCGGATATCCATCCGAGTGCATTCCTTGCCCACGGTGTCGTTGTGGAAGATGGTGCTTCAGTCGGCGAAAACAGCTACATTGGTGCAAACTCCTACATCGGGAGGGGTACGAAGATCGGCAGCGGCTGCCGCATTCATCCCGGTGTATCTGTTTACTACGGCTGCACAGTGGGAAACAATGTTATCCTGCATACCGGTGCAGTTATCGGTGCGGACGGCTTCGGCTTCTGGCAGGACGGCAACGGAGTTTCCCATAAGATACCCCAGGTAGGGGGTGTTATTATCGGCGATGACGTGGAGATCGGCGCAAACACCTCTGTGGACAGGGGTGCGCTGGGTGATACTGTCATCGGCAAGGGTACAAAGATTGACAATCAGGTGCATGTCGGACACAACACAAAGATCGGCGAACACTGCATCCTGGTAGGTCAGGTGGGCATATCCGGAAGCTGTAATATAGGCGACAGGGTTATCTTCGGCGGAAGAGCGGGCTCTGTGGACCATGTAAGCATAGCTTCGGGAACAATTATTGCAGCTATGGGTGTTGTGGACAGGGATGTTGATGAACCGGGCATGTATTCCGGCTTCCCCCTCGTTCCACATTCCAAATGGCTCAGAATACTTATGGCCCAGAAGGATCTGCCGGAGATAAAGAAGAAGCTGGCAAAGATTTCAAGGAGAGTTGATGATGGATCTTAATAAGATACTTGAAATCCTGCCCCACAGATACCCTCTGCTCCTCGTGGACAGGGTTCTGGATATTCAGGATGACAGTATAAAGGCGCAGAAGAACGTTACCTACAATGAGCAGTTTTTTCAGGGGCATTTCCCCGGGCTTCCTGTTATGCCCGGTGTGCTTATTGTGGAGGCTCTTGCGCAGACAGCAGGGATTTATGCCTACGATAAGATTGGTGATGAAGGGAAAGGGAAGTTTGTTTTCTTCATGGCTATCGATAACGTTAAGTTTAGGAAGAAGGTTGTTCCCGGTGATGTTGTCATACTGAACTGCAGGGTTCTGCGTTTCAAGAAGGGGCTTCTTAAGGTTGAGGCCTGGGCGGAAGTGGATGATGAGAAGGCCTGTGAGGCTGTGCTTACAGCCGTAATGAGGGACAGCTGATAGATATGATAGCATCTGGAGCAGTGGTTGATAAAACCTCAGAGATTCATGAGAGCGCCGTCATTGAAGATGGTGCTTTTATAGGAAAAAACTGCGTAATCGGGCCCAACGTAAGTGTTGGGCGAAACGCTGTAATAGAGATGTGCACAACCCTCGGCGAGGAGTGTATTGTTTCCCCTAACGCCCATGTGGGGGGAGCTCCGCAGGATATCAGCTACCGGGGTGAGGATACCCGCCTTGAGATCGGTGCAAACTGCGTTATCCGCGAGTTTGCCACCCTCCACCGTGCAAGCACGAAGGAGGACTGGGTAACAAGGGTTGGAAACGATTGCTACATAATGGCCTACAGCCATGTGGCCCACGACACCCAGCTTGGGAACAATGTCATCATGACGAGCTACTCCTGCACAGCAGGGCATGTACGTGTGGGTGATTTTGTTAACTTCGGTGGCTACGGCGGTGTACATCAGTTTGTGCGCATCGGTTCTATGTGTATGATAGGCAACAGAACCACCGTTCTTAAGGATCTTCCCCCCTTCTGCCTTGCTTATGGGGCGGAGGCTGGAATAAGCGGACTAAACGCTGTGGGTCTCAAACGCAGAGGGGTATCCCCTGAAGCGAGACGTGAGCTTAAGCGTGCGCTTCATATCTACCGAGACCTGAAGAACAGCCTAAGCGATGTTATAAAGATGCTCGGAGAACTCGAGCAGTACGATGAGATAAAGCAGTTTATAGAATTTATTCAGTCAGACAGTAAAAGAAGTCTAATCAGGAGATAGTTATGTTGAATGTAGGGATTATAGGACTGGGCAAGATGGGGAAATACCATCTGAACATCTATGATGAGCTCACCAATGCTAATATGGCCGGCATGTGCGATGCTTCGGAGGAGGTGCTCGGTGAGTTGAGCAAACGCTACCCCTACAAAACATATACCGACTACAGGGAGCTCCTCCCCCATGTGGATGCCGTCACCATCGCTGCTCCCACCGTGCACCATTACGACATCGCAAAGGAATGCCTTGAGGCTGGTGTGCATGTACTTGTGGAGAAGCCGATAACCACCGACCTCGCCCAGGCTGAAGAGCTTTTTAACATAGCCGAAAAGAGGGGGCTTGTTCTCCACATCGGGCATGTTGAGCGTTTCAACGGCGCTGTTCAGGAGCTTCGCAAGATCGCCACGGACCCTTATCTCATAGAGTCCCGCAGGGTTGGCCCGTATAATCCCAACTTTGCTGGCGACAGCATCGTTCTGGATCTGATGATCCACGATATCGATATAATAGTTAATATGGTGAACAGTGATGTGACGGAGCTTCAGGCCTCCGGTTACTCTGTTCATTCCAAGCTTCCCGATTATGCCTCTGTCCATCTTCATTTTGCAAATAACACCACCGCCCATATCCTCGTGAGCAGGGTTACCCAGAAGAAGGACCGCACCATGAGCATCAGCCAGAAGGATTCCTTCATATCACTGGACTACACGAGTCAGGATATAAACATATACCGTAACATCCAAAGCACTCAGATCATGGGCAACAAAGAGCTGCGGTATAAAAACGAATACGTCCTTGAGCGTCTTTTTGTCTACAAGGACAATCCCCTCAAGCAGGAGATAAAACACTTCCTGGACTGCGTAAGCGGACAGGAGGAGTGCAGGGTTGTCACAGTTGAGCATGAGCTTAAGTCTCTCAAGATAGCCCTCAAGATCGATGAGATTCTTATGAAGGACAAGGGGGCCATCGAGGTTAATCTCTGATGATCGGTGTGGTGGCCGGAAACGGGGATATGCCCCGTCTGGTGGCGGAGAGCGTGCGTGAGTCGGGGAAGTCACCCGTTTGTATTGCACTCTCCTCTTCCATAGCAGAATCATTGGCCGGCTGCTGCGATGATGTTACGGAGATCCCTCCGGTTCAGGTGGGCAAGATCATCAAAACCCTTGTAGGCAAGGGTGTTCGTGATGTTGTCTTCGCCGGAAAGGTGGAGAAATCCATCCTGTTCGAAAAGATACGCTTCGACTCCACAGCCATAAAAATGCTCCTCACTCTCCCCGACAGGCGTGATGATACGATCATGAACGGAATACGCAGGGAGTTTGAGAAGAAGGGGCTTCGAATCCTCAAACAGACTGAAGTGTTGAAAAACTATCTCGTCCCAGAGGGTACGCTGACCAAGAGACAGCCCACTAAGGATGAGATGAAGGATATAGCCTTCGGGTTCACGATGGCGAAAAAAATTGGTGAGCTTGATATAGGGCAAACCATAGTTGTCCGCAACAGGGCGGTTGTGGCGGTTGAGGCCATAGAAGGCACGGACAGAGCAGTCCAGAGGGGCTGCTCCCTCGCAGGGGAGGGGGGCGTAGTGGTTAAGGTTAAGCGCCCGGGACAGGATGAGCGTTTCGATATCCCCACCGTTGGTGTTGACACATTACGTCATATCGCCGATAATAACGGTGCCGTTTTGGCGATCGAAGCAGAAAAAACCTTTGTAGTAAATCTGGAGGAGTGCATCCGTTTCGCAGACGGTGCAGGGATAGCTTTTGTCTCCTATCGGGATTAGGCTAACTTCTTTCAGGTAATAACAAATTCAGCAGGAATCCGACATATGAAAGCAGAACATATTAACCCTTTTATCATTTCTACTAGTGAAGTTTTCAAGACCATGGTTGGTGTCGAGCCGAAGAAAGAGGATGTTTACCTGAAGGAGGAGAACGAGTTCTCCTATGATGTATCGGGCGTTATCGGCCTTGCCGGGGATGCGACAGGTTATGTCATTATCAGTATGCCCGAGCCCCTTGCTCTTCAGATATATAATGGATTCGCAGGGGAGGAGAAAAAGAGCGTTGACGGGGATGTAACCGATGCCATCGGTGAGATCCTGAACATGATCGCCGGCGGTGCCAAACAGGTTTTCTCAAGGCTCGGTGTACGTTTTAAGATATCCCTTCCCAACGTTGTTATCGGCAAGGAACACAAGATTGCCCAGAAGAAGGACACACAGAGCCTCTGTGTGAAATTCACCGTTGAGGAGAGCTCCTTTGTAATTGAGGCGGCTCTTAAAGAGAAGGGCTAAAATTTGGACATCCCGACGTTATTCGCCGGTACATTCGTTTTCATATTCGGACTCGTCTTCGGCAGCTTCCTTAATGTTTTAATAGCCCGCTGGCCCCGTGATCTTTCGGTGGTATCTCCGCCGTCATCCTGCCCCAGATGCCATGCTCGAATCAGATTCTACGATAATATACCCGTTCTCAGCTGGATTATTCTTAAGGCGAAATGCCGAAGCTGTGGTGCACAGATATCAATAGTCTATCCCCTGGTGGAGCTTACTGTGGGCTTATTGTTTCTTGCGCTTTTTGCCAAGCACGGGCTCGACATATACTTTCTTAAGCATGCCCTCTTCGTATTTCTCCTGCTCGGTGCGGGTTACAGCGATCTTTTCACAGCGTTGGATAAGGATTTCGAATGCGGGATTATCCCCGACCAGTTCACCCTTGGCGGTATTGGCGCAGGGCTCGTCTTCTCCTTCTGGACCATGCCGGGCATAAAGGGTGCTCTCCTCGGCGGAGCAGTGGGCTTTCTCGCCCTCTATATCCCCGCTCTACTTTTCAGAGTCTTTGCCAAGAAAGAGGGGATGGGTGGCGGAGATATCAAGCTTATGGCTATGACGGGTGTTTTCCTCGGGGCGTTTCCCATATATTTCGTTGTTCTTATCAGCGCACTCATAGGTGTGGCTGTGGGGCTTCCCTCTGTGATACTTATGAAAAACAGAAACTACATGATCCCCTACGGTCCTTTTATATCCGCGGCGGCTATCGTTTATATCTTCTATAACCGCCTGCTGATACAGTGGTTCACAGCTTTTGTCCAATAAACAGAGCGTGCTTGAACATAAAGTAATATTCGTATATAGTAACTACGCATTTTCCGTATGGATATAATGGAGGAAACGTGCTTTCAGTAGAAGAACAGATGCAGCATATCCGCAGAGGGTCCGAGGAGATTATCTCCGAAGAGGAGCTTGCGGGGAAGATTAAGAAATCAATAGAGACGAACACTCCGCTGAGGATCAAAGCGGGATTTGACCCCACAGCCCCCGATCTCCACCTCGGGCACACCGTGCTCATCCAGAAGCTTAAGCATTTCCAGGAACTCGGTCATCAGGTTGTTTTCCTCATTGGGGACTTTACCGGCATGATCGGAGACCCCTCGGGGAAGTCCGAAACCAGAAAGGCACTAACCAAAGAAGAGGTTCTTGTTAATGCAGAAACCTATAAAGAACAGGTTTTTAAGATACTCGATCCCGAGAAGACAGAGGTAGCATTCAACAGCCACTGGATGGAAAAGATGACATCCAGTGATATGATCAAGCTTGCATCCTCCTACACAGTTGCTAGGATGCTTGAAAGGGACGATTTCTCCAAGCGGTACAATGAAAACAGACCTATAAGCATACATGAATTCATGTATCCCCTTGTTCAGGGGTACGATTCCGTCGCCCTGCGCTCCGATGTTGAGCTCGGCGGAACTGATCAGAAGTTCAACCTGCTTGTTGGCAGGGATCTCCAGAGGCAGGATGGTCAGGCGGCACAGTGTGCCCTCACCATGCCCATACTTGAAGGGCTGGACGGCGTTCAGAAGATGTCCAAGTCCCTTGGGAACTATGTCGGCATAAACGAGTCCCCGGCGGATATGTTCGGGAAACTCATGTCCATAAGCGATGAGTTGATGTTCAGATACTACCTCCTCCTCTCCGACAGAAGCCTTGGGGAGCTTGAGGGTATGAAAAAGGGAGTTGAGGACGGAAGTCTGCACCCCATGGAGGCGAAGAAGCAGCTCGCTGTTGAGATCGTGTCCAGGTTTTGGGGTGACAAGGCGGGCAAAGAGGCCAGAGACGGCTTCGAAAACGTTTTCTCCAAGAAAGGACTCCCCGATGATATGCAGGAAATTAAAGCGGAAGGGAGAACCCTTCTGGAATTGATAAGAGCCCTGAACTTTGCTCCCAGTAACGGTGAGGCGAGAAGAACCGCCAAGCAGGGGGGCGTCAGCCTTGACGGTGAAAAGGTGGAAGACCTTGAACAAACCATCGATAAGGGCGAAACAATACTCAAAGTGGGCAAGCGTAAGTTTGCCAAAATAATTGTGGACTAGGAGGCTGAGGTGGCTATTGTCAGACCTTTTATGGGCGTTCGGTACAACCTCGAGAAGGTACTGCTTAAGCAGGTAATCGCACCCCCTTATGATGTTATTTCAGAGAAGATGAAAGAGGAGCTTAAGGAACGCTGTGGAACAAACGTTGTTAAGCTTATCCTTCCCGATGGTGAAGAGGATAAGTATAAGAACGCCTCAAAGCTCTATGAGGACTGGAAAAAGGACGACACCCTCGTTAAGGACAAGAAGCAGAGCTTCTATCTTTACGAACAGGTTTACACATTTGCTGGCAGGGAGTACGTCCGAACCGGGTTTATCGGCCTCCTGAGGCTTGAGGAGCTTGGTAAAGGCTCTGTATTCCCCCATGAGAAAACTCTGGCAGGTCCCAAGAAGGACAGGCTTGAGCTCATGAAGGCGTGTAAAACAAACTTCAGCCAGATCTTTGGCCTCTATATGGACAAAGAGAACAGGCTTGCTAACAACTTCAACAGCGTTAAGAAGAACATGCCTGTTTCTTCCGCCGTTGATGACGAGGGTGTGAAGAACACCATCTGGCAGATCGATGATCACGAAATAATAGAGAGCATTGAGGCCTTCCTTAAGGACAAGGCTATCTATATAGCGGATGGGCATCATCGCTACGAGACAGCTCTTAACTACCGTAACCACATGCGGGAGCAGAATGAGGACATCGAAGGGGATATCAAGCCCTACGATTATGTCATGATGATGTTTGTGAACTTCTACGATGAAGGTCTCAAGATATTCCCCACCCACAGGGTTGTGGAACTCGGTAACGATTTCTCCTATGAAGAGTTCAAGGAGAAGGTATCCAAGAGCTTCGAGCTTGTGGAGATAGAAAGCAAAGAGCAGGGGGACAAGTTTGTCAACGAACCCGGCGAAAACCGCAACTTCCTTGTGTACTACGATAATAAATATCTTGGTCTTACTCTCAGGGATGAAGTTCTTGAGACCCTCCACCCCGTTTACCGCAAGGTTGACACTTTTCTGATTCAGGAGACTGTTATCAAGGAATGCCTAGGTATGACCGATGAGCAGATCCTTCGCAAGGAGGGTATCTACTTCCTGCAGACGATGGACCAGATAAACAGTGTAATGGAGCAGAAGCCTGCAATGGCACTTATGCTCAAAGGTGTGGATATAGACGTAGTACGTGAGATTTCAGAGAGCGGGCTGGTTATGCCCCAGAAGTCCACCTACTTCTATCCGAAACTCCAGACAGGGCTTGTTATCAACGAGCTTTAACAGATATAAGATACCAGATTATAACGGGGGAGCCGAGGCTCCCCTTTTTTTATTCGAATCTGGGGATGAGCTTCTTCCAGCTCTCAAGCTCAAGGAAACTCTCCGGAGCATCCTCTTCCATTATATTGAAACGTTTGAGGGGCATGGTGAACATGAGCATGTCCGGATCTGCCATTGGTCGCACTGTTATATCAGTCATGCCGGCTATCGCCTTCGGCTCCTCTTTGAGAGATTCGTTATAGGCTGCCAGCGTCATGCTGTGACAGCCGGCACCGAATGGCATTCGGACGTTGTCGAGTGTACCCCGGAAGTTTGCAAGTACAACGCATGCGGAGAGCTGGTCGGGGTTAACATAGAACACGACAGCGATAACATTCTCGCTCTCATCCGTTTTGCTTAATGGTTTGTAGACTACATATTTATAGTCAATATCCTTGATTCCAAGGGCCTGACGGAACCGTTCGGTGGATTCGGGATCCTTTTGGTAGCGCTCACCCTCGGGATAGCCCTCTCCACGACCGTAGGAGAGGAAATAGCCGAAGCCGCCTGGGAAGGTGTCGTAGGAGTCGCCGAGGCAAAGTCCACCCTGGCCGCCTATGCATCCGAAGGTTTCTCTGCCGAATACAGCTGTTTTACCTTTTTTGATAACATTGTTCATGAGTCCCATATTGCATCCCCATTTGCCGGGCTTAAACTCTTGGGCATCTTCTGGTTTTTCATCAGTGAAGATCACCGCCGCCGGCTGATATTTAAGATGCAGCTTCTCTGCAAGTATGGATTTCATTTATTCACCTCTAACTTTTAATTATATTGTGTCAGATAGATATTAAATCTTGCAATAGTATCTTAAAAAATGGTAATAAATCTTTCTCAAGAAACAGGAGCGTAGCTCAGTGGGAGAGCACTGCCTTGACGTGGCAGGTGTCGGCGGTTCAATCCCGCCCGTTCCTATATAATTCAGCAAAAAAGGCCAACTCCTCAAGGGTTGGCCTTTTTGTTTATGGCACTTGTTAATCCTTTTATACTATTTTCTATCCCTCTGAGCATATTCTTGTGTTGCTCTAGCTCGTAAGGAATGGAGTTATCTGCACGTTTAAGAAAAGAATAGTTATACTTGAAGCTGTCATTAAATACTTCCTTGTCCTTTGAGCTATATGAAAGATCAATATTGAATGAAAAATCGTTATCTTGTGGGAGCTTGCCGAATTCGCAAAGGAAATATGCAACACTTTGTTTTGGTGTAAAATATTTTATATGTAATTCAAACGGGATCCTATTCTCTGTCTCGTGCACTTTCTGTATGAAGTTTTCATCAAATTTAATATCTATGTTATAGGCAGGGGAATTTCCAATGTTTTCAATAACTAATTCTAAGTACTGTGATTTTTTGAATGATTGAATATATATAGAAATGAGTGGTGAAGTGGCTGTTTCACGCAGTTTTCTAGCTTCTTTTACTGATTGGTTTGTTAAAAAAACATAAACTCCTGTACAAAGGAACAGAAATATAGTGGCTACGGCTGTTATAATTGCTGCTATCGCTGAAACTGCATCTGGGTTACAAGTAATCCATTCAATCATTTTATGTCCTTAGTTTTAGATTTATGATCTTTTTTTCTTTTTGTTATATGGAGATTGATTTGTTGGTTTCAAAGAGATACTTAATTTTTGTGTTTCACTATAGATTGATTCCGGGGTTCTCTCTAGCTTCAATCCAATAACTCTTGTGGGCGTGTTCTGAACAGTAAGTTTTTTAAAGCACTGACATCTTTATCACTTCGCTTCTTATTATGTTTTCCAGGTTTTTCCTGAATTCAACTAGCAAGTGCAACGGGGTCTATAGAGAATAGTATCTGGTTAGGAGTTTTATATCCAGTTGCTTTTCTTGGTCTGTTGTTTAGTTTCTGCATAATATTCTGAATCTCTATATCATCAACACTTTCAAGCATCCTACTCTTTGGTACATACTGCCTAATGAGTCCGTTTGTATTTTCGTTTATTCCGCGTTCCCACGAAGCATATGGATGAGCAAAGTAGAATTCAGCCCCTAGTATCTCAGATATTTCGGCATGTCCTGCAAACTCTTTCCCGTTATCGGAAGTGATTGTATGGACTAGGTGTGATATCGGTTTCAACATTTCTATAACCGCTTTTGTCACCAGTACAGCAGTCTTTCTTTCTACCTTGCGTATAAGTGTCAGATAAGACTTCCGCTCAGTAAGAGAAACAATCGCCTGCTTGTTCCCTTTTCCTATAACTGTATCCACTTCCCAGTCTCCGAATCTCGCTTTCTCTTCTACAATACTTGGACGCTGCTCAATGCTTAACTTGCCATGTATCTCTCCTCTGCGTTCATAAACACCATATCGCTTCCTGCGTTTTCTTCGGCAACGCAGGTGAGTATAAAGTGTTCCACCATGACTTTTATCTTCAAGAATGTGCTGGTAGATACGCTCATGACTTACGTTTATTCCATAATTTTGATTTAGCCAATTGCTCACCTGCTCAGGGCTCCAGTCTTCAAGCAGAAGACGTTCAACAAAATACCATTCAGTTTGTGCAATCCGTCTTGGGACCTTGTCCATTCTTCGTTCAATAGCTTTGCGATGAGCTTGCTTTGGGCGATAACCACGACCTCCTGTGTTTCTGCGTAACTCTCGGCTGATGGTAGATTTATGTACTTTAAGCAAATCAGCTATGTCCGTCTGAGAATGTCCGGTTTTCCTCAGCACATAAATCTGGTACCTTTGTTCACGGGTCAGGTGTGTATAGTTCTTCATTCGGTGCTCCTTTGACGTGGTGGTTAAAGAGCTACGATGCTAACGCACCTGACCTCTTTTGACCACTACTTAAAAGTTGCACTTAATTATTGAATCCAGGTTTTACCCATTTGTATTCTCTTGTATTTTTATCAATAGAAAAATATATATTCTCAAAATTAACGCAATAGATAAATGCTTACACATTGTGGATGGTTTGGGTTCGTGTGAATATGTATTATTTCGTGACTAATCTTTAGAATTCTTAATATGTGTCAATTTTGGACTATCGTTTTATGGTTGTGCCATTATAATATGAGAATCAGTGCTTATGAGTGAAGATCGTGTTTATAAGGTTCTGCATTTTATAAGTATTTAGGCACAGTTGCACATGTATCGGAATCGGTTCAATCCCGCCCGTTCCTATATAATTCAGTAAGTAGCCAACTCCTCACGGGTTGGCTTTTTTTATTAGTGAGCGGCGTTAGGTGCAACACAATATTTAGAACCGGACAGAGCGGGGGATTGTCTAATATTTAGTTGTCATCCACTTCATTAAATCAGAGGGTAATTATGAAGACACTTATTCTTGTTATGGCATGCGTGTTATTTGTTTGCGGTTGTACCAAAAGGGCCTGGTATGATGGGATGCGTGATTCGCAGAGCTTTCAGTGCAGCAGGTACGATGGTGAGCAGAGGGATCGTTGTCTTGAGGGGAGCGGTATGAGCTATGATGAGTACAGGAGAACCATGGACGAATAATAAGGCGGTAGGCAAATAAAAAGGCGGGACAAAATGCCCCGCCCTTTTGCTGAGGAGGTTCTGATTCGGGGGTCTTCCCCTTTCCTTGGTGTATTCTTATTGCTTATCGGGCTCCCTGTCGGGATGTTTTATGCCGTAGAATATACTGAACAGAACCGGCAGGATCACCAGCGTGAGCACCGTTGCAAAGGCGAGACCGAACATTATCGTAACCGCCATACTGCCGAAGAAAACATCGGTGAACAGCGGGATCATCCCCAGAACGGTGGTGAAGGCCGCCATCGATACCGGGCGAACCCTGCTCACCGAGGCATCCACCACTGCATGGTACTGATGCTTCCCGCTTCGCAGTTCTATATCTATCTGCTCAATCAATACAATTGCATTCTTTATCAGCATCCCCACAAGGCTTATAAGCCCGAGCAGGGCAGTGAAGCTGAACGGCCTTCCTGTTAGCACCAGACCCCATGCAACGCCGATTATCGCAAGCGGAATTATCATAAATATTATTATCGGTCTGCGTATCTTGTTGAAAAGAGCCACTATTATCAGGAGTATGAGCATAAGCACCAGCGGCATGTTCTGTATCAGCTTCTGCTGGGCATCACGTGAGCTTTCGTACTCTCCTCCCCATTCCATACTGTAGCCGGCGGGGAGGGGTATAGCCTCGATATCGGCTCTGATCCTGCTGAAAAGCGGTCTCGGAACCGGCTCCGTACTCTCGCAGGCGGCCGTTATCGTCTTGCTCCTGTTCTTCCGCTTTATCAGGCCGTCCTGAAACTCCGGCTCAATACTGTCCACTACCTGCATTAAGGGAATGTACTCACCCAGTGCGGGGCTCATTATCTGCATATCATAGACGCTGTCGAAATCTTTACGCTGTTCCTCGGGAACCTGCATGATTATCGGTATAAACTCGTCCTTATCCCTGAACAGGCCTATGCGCTCGCCGTTGAAGTGGGCGTATACGTAGCGGTTTATCTCCTGCCTTGTGAGACCGGCGTTCTTGGCCTTCGCCTCGTTCACCTCGATCTCAAAGGTCTTTGTCCTCTGTCTCCAGTCATCCCTTATGAATGTAGCCGCGGGATCCTTCCGGTATACGTCCTTTGCCTTCTCCGCAAGGCTCCGTAGAACATCGGGATCAGGACCGGAGAACCGGACGGCAACATCTCCACCTGTGGGCGGACCGTAGGTGAAGGGTTTTATGTTCAACCTTGCATCGGGGATGTTCTCCTCTGCAAAATCTTTAATCCTTGGGATAAGGCTGTCTATTTCTTTGTAATTGCGGACTCTGGGCATTATCTGCGCATAGGCATCGTTCCTGTCCTCGGGGGAGTAAGTGAGGATGAACCGGAGTGCACCGGAGCCTATGAAGGAGGAGGTGTTAACGATCTCATCGTACTCTGCAAGGTGTTCCTCCAGCTGGATAACCGCCTCTCTGGTCTTCTCTATATGTGTTCCTTCGGGCATCCATATGTTTATAAGGAAGTTCGGTCTCGCCTCGTCGGGGAAGAACTGCTGTTGTACATCCTTGAAGATGGTGAGACTGAATATAAGAAAGCCGAACATGGCAAGTATCGTAACCCAGCGGAAACGTATGCATAGGCGCAGGGTCCAGCGGTATACGGTGAAGATTATCCCGCCGTAGGAATCCTTGATGTCGTCCCCCTCTTTTGTTTTGAGGAGCATCACAGAGTAGAGGGGTGCCAGTGTTATGGCCAGAATCCAGCTTAGCAGGAGTGATATGGCGATAACCTGAAAGAGGCTGGCAAGGAATTCACCCGCAGAATCATCGGACATGCTGATGGCGGCGAAGGCGAGTATGGCGATGAGCGTTGCTCCGAGCAGGGGCATGGCCGTTTCTTTAACGGAGTCGATGGCCGCTTCAACCTTCTCCATCCCCTGCTGGGTTTTAACGAGTATACCCTCCACCACAACGATGGCGTTGTCCACAAGCATCCCGAGGGCGATGATCAGTGCGCCGAGGGAGATCGTCTGCAGGTTTACGCCGATAATCTTCATTACGATGAAGGTGGCGAGGATGGTTAGCAGGAGTATGAACCCGATGATAAAGCCTGTTTTAATACCCATAAATATGATGAGTACGCCAAGTACGATCCCCACCGCCTGAAACAGGTTCATTACGAAGTTGTTAACCGCTTTGGTCACCGTTTCGGACTGGTAGTTGATGACGTTTATATCCATGCCGAGGGGCTTAAGATGCTCCAGCTCCTTGAGCTTCTCCTTAACAGCGTTCCCCATGACAACAACGTTGCCGCCATCCACCGTGGATATTCCCAGCCCTATGGCCTTCTCCCCGTTGAAGCGGAGCATTGTTCCGGGGGGATCGGTGTAATCCTTGCGGATATTGGCTATATCTTTCAGGTATAGGTGGTTATTCGCACCTCCGCCCGGTATGAGAACGTTTCCTATATCCTCCGGATCCATGAAAACTGAGCTGTCTCTGAGGGATATGTATTCTCCGTTCACCTCCACACGCCCTGCGGGGGATATGATGTTCTGGCTGTTCACAGCATCTACGATGGTGTTCAGGCTTATGCCGAGCCTTGCAAGCTTCTCACGGGGTATTTCGATGAACACCGCCTCTGTTTGTTCGCCGAAGAACTGCACCTTCGCCACCTGGTCCACAAGGAGAAGCTCCTTGCGGAGTGATTCGGCGTAGTCCTTTATCTCCCTGTAGGTGTAGCCATCGCCGGTTATTGCGAAGAAAACGCCGAAAACATCGCCGAAATCATCGTTCACAATGGGTGCTCCGGCTCCGGGTGGGAGATCCGCCCGGGCATCCCGCAGCTTCTTGCGGAGTATATCCCATATCTGGGGGAGCTCGTCGGGGCCGTATTTGTCCCTCATATCCACGTGGAGCAGGGAATAGCCCTCGCTGGATGTAGATGTTATCTCGTCCACTTCACCCATCTGCTGGATGGCGGATTCCACCTTTTCGGTGACCTCTTCCTCCACCTGTGAGGGGGATGCGCCGGGGTAGGGGGTGTATACAATGGCCGTCTTGATGGTGAATTTGGGATCTTTGAGCCTTCCAAGCCCTTCATAGCTCAAGAATCCTGCACCCAGAATGAACAGGGTGAGCACCACCGAGAAGGTTTTTCGTTGTATAAAGAATTCTGTTATGCGTCTCATAAATAATCCGCCTAATTCCTGTTTTCGGCTATCTCAGGGTTAAGAAGCTTAAGCTCCATATTCGGCACGACCTTGTGCACCCCTGCCGCTATGATAACCTCGCCACCTTTGAGACCGGAGAGAACCTGCACATCCCCGCCGGAGACTGAGGCTGTGGTTATCTCTGTTTTGACAGGCTTCATCGTTTCCATGTCGATTACCCACACGTAGCTGCTGCCGTCGCTGTTTGCTGCCACGGCGTTGAGGGGTACCAGGGTGAACTGTTCGCTTATGCCGTCTATGGTGAAGAGGACGGAGGCTGTCATGCCGGGGAGTATGCTTATCCCTTCCTGCCTGTGAAGCGTGTAGACTATCTCGTAGGTCTGGGTTTTGGGGTCTGCCACGGTGTTGATCTTCTTGAGGGTGAGGGGGAGCCTGTGTTCACTTCCGTTGCGAGCTAAAAGCTCAGCATCGCCGAAGGCCTCTTCGCCGTAGTGCGCCATGAGGTTTTCAGGTATACGGACCGAAACATCGAACCGGGAGAGATCCTGAAGTTCATATACAGGCTCCTTGGGGTTAACCTGCTGGTATTCGTCTGCGTACTTCTCGGAGATTACCCCGGAGAATGGGGCGTGGATCTTTGTATCACGCAGGTCCTTCCGCCTGAGCTTAAGCGTTGTTTCGGCAACCTCATAGTTCACCTTTGCCTGATCGTAGGCGGATTTTGCCGTTGCGCCCTGCTCGTAAAGCTTTTTTATTCTTTGATAGTTCAGTTTGCGTTCTTTATAGGTGGCCTCGACAGCCCGTAGGTTCTGTATATATTCCTTATCATCGATAACAGCTGCAAGGGCTCCTTTATTAACCCGCTCCCCCTCTTCGAAATGCATTGCAGTTATGTAGCCGTCCACCTCGAAGGAGAGCTTAACCTTTTTAGATGCCTCGATGAGTGCGGGGTAGGTAAGCTCTTTCGAATCACCGGTGTTTCTGGCCACGGCGGCTTTTACTAACACAGGCTTTTTCTCCTGTACTGCAGGCTTTTCCTCCTGCTTATCTCCGCCGCATCCTGCTATTATGAAAAAAAAGCACAAAACGACTGCCAGATTCTTTTTCATATATATCACTCCTTTAAGTATCTATTATCAGGTTTTTAATCAGCTTTATTAATTCTTATGCTATCCAGTATGAGGCCGAAGAAGTTATCCGCCGCCTTTTCATAATCGGGCTCGGTTATCTCATGGAAATGCCAGTAGTCCACCATACCCTTCATGGAGTAAGCCAGAATTGCAGAGGATATGCTGGTGTCATGCTCCTTGAACTCACCAGCGTCGATCCCTTCCTCTATGAAATACCGGAAATCCTCCATGAACTGCATGTGGGCACTAAGAGAGTTCTTTACAGTCATGGTGTTTATGAAGAAGTTGAGCATCTTGCTGTTCTTGGCGATGTGGCTGAAACCGAAGTCTACAAGAGAACGCATCTTCTCCTCGGAGCGGATAGTGCTCCTTTTAAGCTCTTCAACCTTATCCCTCGGTTCATCAAGGAAACGCTCCTTGATGTACATGAGAAGCTCCTCTTTGTTACTGAAATAGTTATACAAAGAGCCCTTAGCTACGCCTGCACGTTTAGCCACATTTTCCATGGAAAACTCTGTGTTGCCTGATTCGTCTATAATCTGAAGAGATGCTTCGTAAACTGCCTTTTTGAACTGGGCATCCCTTGCCGCTTTCTTTTCGGGTCGCATAACTTTCCTCTATTCTGTTTTTTTTAATATGACTGCTTGGTCAGAAAATGTCAACAATAGAATGACCGCTCAGTCAAAATATTCAGAATATCTGCTTATGGATTAAGGTTAAAGGCTTTGTGTTACTGGGGTATATAAGCGGCTTCAAACATCTTTACGATGTTTGAGAGGAATGGATCCAACCTTGAGAAGAGGAAGGTTCTGAAATTCTGTGGTATCCCGCCGTAGTATGCCTCTGCAATGCTTCCCGTTATGCAGGCGATGGTATCAGAATCCCCGCCTAGGCTTACAGCATTTCGAACAGCATCCTCGAAGGATACGGATTCAAAAAAAGCCTGCATAGCCTGGGGAACGGAGCCTTGGCAGCTTACATCGAAGGAGTAGCCGGGTCGGATCTCATCGATGGTTTTATCGAAGCTGTAGCCGAAGGTTCTGGCGGTGTATTCCTTGATGGAGTGGATACTCTCCCCATGCCTGGCCATGAATATCGCCGCCACTACAGCCTGAGCTCCCTTTATTCCTTCGGTGTGGTTATGGGTTACTCCGGCGCTCTTTTTTGCTTCGTTCAATGTATCCCCCATGGTCTGGTGGATATATGCAACAGGGCTTACACGCATAGCAGAGCCGTTTCCGAAGCTGTTGTAAGGGTTTGTTTCATTTGATATCGCCCATTTACGGAAGTTGCCTCCGTAACCGGCATCTGGATACTTTCGTGCAAACTCCCTGTAGGCTTCGTTGTAGGGGATCTTTTCCATTAGGGCATGGGCGGTGGCTATTGTAAGCACGGTGTCGTCGGTGAAAAACGAGTCCTCATCCATAATCCTGAAGTCTTTGGATTTACAGTTGTCCCATTCGTATATGGAGCCAGTAATATCTCCGAAGATTGCACCAAGCATATCAGCACCTCACCCTTTAAGCTTATCAGTGCTGATGAATCACAGCAAGCCCAGGGTCTTCTTATGTGTAAGGGGACATACAAAGTTAACTGATTTATAACTTCCAAAGCTAATGATTATTATGTATAGTGGCATATAAACAAAGGTGTAATATGGGCGCAGATCCCAGACTGCTGGGTAGAGATTTCTATGTTGTAGCAGGGGTATTCCTTGTACTTTGTGTTTTATCCAGAATCTTCGGATACCTTTCCTTCCATGTAATCGCAGAGTTCTTTACTATAATCATCTCATTCTTTGTATTTTTTATGATCGTTATCCATAGAAACGCCGGGCTCTCCACCTTCCTCCTTTTTGTGGGGAGTGCCTATTTTACTGTGGGTCTTTTGGATATCTTTCACACACTCAGCTATAAGGGGATGGGTGTCTTTAATGTTAACGAGATCAATGTGGCGACCCAGTTCTGGATTTCTGCAAGGCTTGCGGAGAGCTCGGCTTATGCACTGGGAGCGTTGTTCTCATCCTTTGTGGTGCCTCTCTTTATTCCCATGGCAGGTTATCTCGTTTTCGGCGCTTTGGTCTCCTATCTTATTCTCTATACAGGGATGTTTCCCGATGCACTCCTTGCGGACACCGGCCTCACAGGCTTTAAGATCTATACAGAGTATATTATTATTTCGCTCCTGCTTTTCACAATGATCTCCCTCTACAGGCTCAGAACAAATTTCAGCAGCAGGCTCCATCTTCTCTTCATCCTTGCCATAAGTACTTCTGTAATAAGTGAGTTCTTTTTTACTCTGTACAATGACGTTTACGGTGTGATGAATATGCTGGGGCATGTTACCAAAGGTATTTCTTTCTACTTCATCCTTAACGCCACCGTTGCATCCATTAAAGGTGAGGAGTAATGAAACCGAGGCAGAGTATTCTGAACCTTCATTACTCCTTTGCCGTTGCAGTTCTGCTGATTCTCATCATCTTTATATCGATCTCCATTAAGAGTAATGCGGTTAATTATCTGGCCGCAAAAGAGGCGAGGATCGCCAACAGCGTTGCAGAGAACCTTTTTGAGGCTGTTCGCCATTACGGCTTTGAGCGGGGGCGGGTTAATGTTGTTCTGAACTATAAGGGTAATATGCTGGATATGGATAAGAATATCGAGTTCTACCTGGAGCATCGCCGTGCCGGAGATTCTTCCATGAATGAGGCGTTGGCAAAAGCCAGCCAGAAGAGTGGGCTAATTACTCCGGAATGGGAGAAGGTAGTTTCCCATATAAACTCTAAGGTGGTTCTTCTGCGCAAGGAAGCGGAGGAGCTTATACGTCTTCCCTATGACCAGAGGGATAAAGAGTTTGCCCAGCTTTGGTTCGACACTATGTCGGAGTATATTGAAACGATCCAGAAGCTGAGTACCGCTGTATTCAGACAGCTGGACAGGCTGGATAAAACCGGTAAAAACCTTTTTACGCTAAGCAGAAACACCATAGAGCTCAGGGACAATGCAGGTCCGGTATGCTCTTATATTGCTGCCGCAATCCTCTCCCCCGAGGGGTTCACCGAAGCCCGCAAGGATGAGATACTCATAAGAAGAACACTGGCGGATAAGAACTATGACAGTATTGTTAATTCTGCAAGTGTCCTTGGGAACAGTAAGGTTAACGATGCCCTCAGCATGGTTTCTGATATTTACTTCACCGAGCTTAGGAGAATGGCGAATATCGCCCTTATAAGCCTGAGAAAAGGGGAAGATCCTCCTTATTCCCAGAGAGACTTCACCAGGGTCGCTGTGAGTGGTTTGGAGAGCATTGCACGTCTTATGGAGACAGCTTCCATTGAGTCGGCTGAATACTTCAGGAAGAATGAGAAGGACGCATTTATTTATCTGGCAGGAAGCGTTCTCATGCTCATTCTTGCAACGATCTTCATATTCTATTCCTTCCGGGTTGTTAATGCAGAGATATATAACCCTATAAGAGATATAACTGAAAAGCTGAATCAACTCTCCGATGGAAATACGGATGTGGGTGAGATCTCAGCAGGGGATAGAAACGATGAAATATCAGATATATACAGGGCTATGGAGGTCTTCCGTCAGAATCAGATCGTTCTTGCAGAGCTAACCAGCAGTCTGGAGGAGAAGGTCACGGAAGAGGTGGAGCGCCGCAGTCAGGCGGAGCTTATGATGGTTCAGCATTCGAAGATGGCCGCCATGGGGGAGATGATAGGTATCATTGCCCATCAGTGGAAACAGCCTCTGAATACCATAGCTGTGCTTGCCCAGACATACGATGATGAGGAGCTCTTTGAGGAGATGAGCAGTGAAGAGCGGGCGGAGTCGGCTTCCCAGATAATTGAGCAGGTGCAGTTTATGGCGAGCACTGTTGATACCTTCCGCAACTTCTTTAAACCCTCATCGGTTTACGAAAAGTTTAACGTTTATGATGCGTTTGAGAAGCTTATCTATCTTGTGCGCAACCAGTTTGTGAAATACGACATCGAGCTTGTCCATGAGGAACCCCCCTTTCCACTTATTATGGAGGGGTTTGAGAACGAGTTTATCCACGGGGCCATGAACATACTGATGAATGCCAGAGATGAGCTTATTCGTTATAAGGACAGGGAAAAACGTATTACAATCAGATATTCCCAGAGTGGTGATGAGATTAACATACATATAATCGATACCGGAATGGGGATCCCGGAAGATGTTCTTCCGAAGGTGTATGAGCAGTATTTCACCACCAAAGGGGAGTTTGGGACTGGTATAGGTCTATATATGACAAAAACCATTGTGGAGAAGAGGCTCGGAGGGAGGATAACCCTCAATACCGGAAGTGAGGGTACGGAGTTCATCCTCTCCTTTCAGTCTATGGATGCATGAATGCTCTGATAGCCTCTGTAAGCTCCTCTTTGGTTACCGGTTTCCTGATGTGCAGATCACTCCCTTCCGCCTTTCGAACATCCTCGTCATGGGCTGAGAGGGTTATTATGGGGGTGCTGGTGTCATGCTCCCTAATGCGTTCCACAAGTGTCCAGCCATCCATACCGGGCATAACCAGATCGGTTATGAGAAGATCAGGCTTATCCGAGAGGAAGAAGGATAGAGCCTCCTCTCCCTTGGAGGCTGTTTTTATCTCCCCGCAGATTCTCCCCAGTATTCTGGCAACACCCAAAAGTATGAGTGTTTCATCATCGCAAAACAGGATTTTTACCCTTTCAAGGGCTTCGGCGTCTATTCTTCTCTTTGTCATAAGTCATTAACCCGTCAATTCATCGGAAACGTTTATTCTAAAGACTGTTCCTTTTTCCGAGTGTTCATATATATAATCTGTATCCAGGTTGTCTGCAAAGGCTGCAATCAGGCATTCGGATACTGCGGCGTTACCATCCTGGAGACCTTCCTTCCTCGGGCTGGCATTGCAAGTATATTCGATTGTAACATTTTTTCCGAGGCGTGAAACAGATATGATGATGTCAAGGGTGTCCGGTTCATAGTTTATGTGTGATGATGATACTAGCTCATGGAGTAGGAGTGCCATCTCAAGGGCCTTGGATACGTTTACATTCTCCTCGTCCATACCTGCGAAAAGCTTGATGCAGTCATTGCCGGAGCATAGGTTTGTTTCCATGACATCGATGGTGTTGCGTATGAAACGAACGAAGGGTACCTTACTCTCCTCCTGAATCGAGGGGACGGAGAGCTGATGGATTGTTCCCATGATCTTGATCCTGCGTGAGATGGTTTCCACAAAGAGTTTGCCCTCTTTTGAGAACTCATCCGGATACATATAAAGCAGACTGTCGATTATCTGCAGGTTATTGTAAACCCTATGCTTTATTTCATTTACAAGGGAATCCTTTTCGTTGAGGTGCTCCGTTAGAAGGGTGTTCAGCTGTATGAGTTCTCGCCTGTTTTTCCCGAAATACACCAGTATAATACCAAGCCCGGTAATGAGCGACATTATGGAGCCGATGAAGAAGCCCCACGGTGCAAAGTCATGGTTGTTTACCAGAAAGGGGTAATCAAACTTGTGCAGTCCCCATAGTACCATAGCGGCGGACAGGATATGAATTCCAGAGCCCAGCTTGCTTCTCAGGGTGAGGAATGCAAGGCCGGAGGCTATGGTAGCTATTCCAATATAAAAGAAGGCCGCACTGACTGCTGTGAGCGGAGTCACAACGCCGAATACTGCTGATACGGAGACAGCGGCGGCAACTATAGCTCCGATTAACCAGCCGTTTCCTAGTCTCTTGCCTGTGAAGCAGTAAACACCGTAGACAAGGAGGTAGCCGCTAAGGATTACAAAGAGATGGTGTAAGGTTGCAACAAAGTAGGGTGCATCGGCGGGGGTGAAGGCCTTGAGGATGAACCTTGCAGCATATATGGCCCATGAGCCTGTTATGTATATGAAGCAGCGGTCTTTTTCCTGGGTGTATAGATAGAAGAACACAAAGGTGAGCATCAGTGCTGTGATAAAAGTGAAAAGTATACCTGTCGTTTGCCACATATGTTCCTCTAATCCGTGTTCAGACGTTATGAGATCTTGTATTATATTGGTATGCATGGCTTAGGAAGCCTGCATCCCTCGAACTGTTGGGCTGTTAAAAAAAAACTGAATGAACCACTGCTTATAAGGTCATGTGAATACTGCATATTATGTAAACTAATAATATTGAGTAATCGAACGTTGCGCAATGGTTAATTCTGTTTTTGCCCCTTCATTCCTTTGACTACCATACAAATAAAGCTGAAATATTAAAAAAGTCGCTTCCCACAGAGCTATTCAGTATATAGCGGAGAGGCTGGATTCTTTTATTATCATTCTTTTAAGTTAAATCTTGCGCTTTTTGTCAGAACTATATTATAAAGATGTCAAATTATTTACCGTAGGGGTATCCATGACTTCGTCGCAGACGTTTGCTCTTTTTTCAGGGCTTTTCGGTGGCCTTGGTTTGTTCATCTTCGGAATGAAGCTTATGTCGGAGGGTTTGCAGAAATCCGCCGGACAGGGGCTTAAAAGAATCCTGGAAAAGCTTACAAGCAACAGGGTGGTAGGGACCATCGTTGGTCTTGCTGTAACGGCTGTTATACAAAGCTCATCGGCCACAACGGTTATGGTGGTCGGCTTTGTGAACGCCGGTCTTATGAACCTCACCCAGTCATTGAGCGTTGTTCTTGGAGCTAATCTCGGAACCACAATAACAGCTCAGCTAATCGCATTCAAGATATCAAAGCTTGCGCTCCCCGCCGTTGCATTAGGTGTGGGTCTAAGGATGTTCTCAAAACAGCATCAGAGGCAGTACCTTGGTGAGATACTTGTTGGTTTTGGCTTGGTATTTCTTGGTATGACAACGATGAAGAGCGGCTTTGTCCCCCTGCGTGAATCCGCAGAGTTCCGTGATATGTTCGTTCTTTTTTCATCGAACCCGATTATGGCCGTTGCCGCTGGTGCTTTGCTCACTGTTGTTGTTCAATCCAGCTCGGCAACCATCGGTATAACCATAGCACTTGCAAGTACAGGACTAATAGACTTCTACGGGGCGGCGGCTCTTGTGCTTGGCGAGAACATCGGAACAACGATTACGGCAAACCTTGCCGCCATCGGTACTAACAGGCCGGCGAGGCAGGCCGCCTTTGGACATTTCCTCTTTAACTTCTTCGGGGTTGTTTATATGCTGGTGTTCCTAAAGCTCATGATAGGGGCTGTGGACTACTTTACGCCATTTTCACCCGACTACGTCGATGCCTCCGGTGCAAAGCCTTATATAGCAAGGCATATCGCAAACCTGCATACAGCTTTCAACCTCATCAATATGGTAATCTTCCTTCCGCTCCTGAGTTATCTGGCGATGGTATGCGAGAAGGTTATCAAGCCGAAGGATTCGGATAAAAAGAAGATCGTGCGCCTCGGTGATAACATCATGAGCACCCCTGCCATAGCTGTGGAGCAGGCTAAGAAAGAGGTTCTGCGTATGAGCGAATACACGGCAGAGATGGTGCGGATTAACCGGAAAGCCCTTGTGGAGGGTGATTTCTCAAAACTGAAGGATATCGAAAAGCTTGAGGGGTATCTGGACGATTTCGACCATGAGATATCCGCATTCCTTGTTAAGCTCTCCAAGCGAAACATCAGCGAATACTCTGCAAACAGCATAAACAAGATGCACCACATCGTGCACAACCTTGAGAAGATAGGGGATTATTCAGAGAATATCTATTCCTGCGCAAAGAAGGTCCGCAAGGGTAAGATAGAGTTTTCAGAGGATGCCGTTACCGAGCTTGATGAGATTTTCAGCGTTGTGGAACGTTTCTTCGCTTCCACTGTAAAGGAATACGAGCTTACAGACAGTTCAGAAAGCGTTGATACCGAGGATGAGGACACCATCGATACCATGCGCAAGAAGTTTAAGAAGAACCATATGAAGAGGCTGAGCAGCGGCTCATGCAGCATCGATGCGGGTATTGTCTATGTGGATGTGCTCAACCATCTTGAAAAGATCGGTGATCATACCTTCAATATCGCCCAGGCGATAACCGAAGGGAACCCCTCCGGTGAAGAGCCTGCGGCTGAGGGCTAGGAATATTCGTGGAGGAGCACCGAGACCCTGAAGGTGTTTCCTCCTCTATCGTTTTCCTCATGGTAGATGTTTCCATCGTAGAGCCTGCAGATGTGCTTTACGATGGAGAGCCCGAGCCCTGTGCTGGATTTATTCTTATTCCTTGATTTGGAAACTGTGTAGAACCTTTCGAAGATCCTTTTCCTCTCCGCTTTGGGTATCGGGGGGCCTCCGTCCGAAACCTCTATAACAAGGGATTCACCGTTGTAGTCCATAGCTACGCCGATGTAGTCACCACCTGAGTATGATATGGCGTTGTCTATGAGGTTCGTGAGCAGACTGCTTAGGTGGGCACGGTTGAAGAGGACCTCCTTGTCGGGGGATTCAAAACGCACTCCGGTGGGGAACTTGTCTTTGTAGTATTCCTTCAGTTCCTCAGTGAACTCGGAGAGATTTATCCCCTCTCTTTCCCCTCTGTGCCTGCTGTCCATATTCTCATAGCGATGCAGTTCTATCACATCGTTGATTATGTTGTTAAGCTGGTTTGCGGAGGAGAGGATCTTGTTTGTGAACCGTTCCCTGTCCTCCTCCTTCATCTCTTTATGGTTTGCGAGGGTTTCTGCATAACCCATTGCGAGGGCAAGGGGAGTTTTGAGCTCGTGGGATATGTTTGTGATAAGCTCGTTTTTGTATCTTTCGTATCGCTCGCTGTCCGTAATATCCTGAAATACGGCTATGCGGCTTTTTTCAAGAATCCTTATGTATACCTCGAATACCCCGTCCTTCATCTCGTAGATCTTAGATGTGTCTGTCTCTGTGGAAAGAACATCTTTAATGAAGACGATACTGTCCATGTCTGTAACCCTGTCCAGGATCTTGTCACCGGGCTCTATACTGCTCTGCAGGATTTTTTGTGAGCTCTCGTTTGCGATGAGGACACCCCCTTCGGCGTCCATCTTGATGATTCCCTCTTCAAGGAGGTTAACAAGCTCGTTAAGCTCCTTTTTCTCATCTCTCAGAACAGACTTCTGATTCTCAAGGGCGTGGTAGGTTCTGTATATGAGGCTTGCAACCTTGTGCATTATTCTGCTTTTGAAAATTGGGAAATCGGGCATGCTACCCTTTTCGATCTCGTTTACAATCCGGCTCAGCTTAACAACGGGACGGCTTACCCTGAGGCTGATATAGAAGAGCACAGCCATAAGAACAACGAGTAGCAATACAAAAGAGAGGTAAGTGTGCTCACGCACCCTGTCTTTGAGTATCTCAACGTATCGCATGGGGTAGGAGAGGCGCAGTATATACTCGCCGTTATCCATCCTCTTGGCGTAGTAGATCATCCTTTCGCCAGTGGAAGTGCTGAAGCGTTTCTCGATACCTTCACCGCTTTTCATAGCCTTTCGTATCTCCGGTCTGCGCAGATGATTGTCCAGTTTTACGACCTCGTTGAAGTCCATGTACGAATCATCAAGTACGATGCCGTCCATGTTTATAAGCGTTATCCTGAGGGAGCTTTGGGAGGAAATGCGCCTGAGCCTTTCATGGGATTCCTCCAGAGGCATGGATAAAAGACCGGAATTCTCAAGAATTACCCACTTGTTCTTCAGCTCTGTGAGCAGCTCCTCTTCGGCGTTTTCCATCATTTTATTCTGGAATATATAGAACATAACCCCGGTAATTATGAGTACCGGGATGATAATGAATGAAAACAGCTTAATATATATGCGCACACTTTCCCCCTGATATAAAAAAAAGACGATATCTCTGTTCTGTATCCTTAGAAACAGACGCTATTTTCCCTATTATAGTTATGAATAATAATTAGTCAGCAATTTCTTGAATAAAATATTACAATTTCCTGAAAAAATAGACACAATTGAGGAGGGAAAGGGCAAAAAAAAAGCCCTCTTAAAAAAGAGGGCTTTAGAATCTTAGCTGTTTTAAGCTCAGTGGTTAATTAGATAACCTGAACGTTAGCAGCGGCTTTACCTTTTTCGGTATCAACGATATCAAACTGTACTCTTTCGCTTTCACGAAGAGTTTTGAATCCTGAACCGAGAATTGCGGAGTGGTGAACGAAGATGTCGTTGCCGTCTTCCTGTGTGATAAAACCGAAACCTTTGGCCTCATTAAACCATTTTACTGTACCTTGATTCATGTTGTCCTCTTTGAGCTTAACGATATATTTGGTGGATCATTTACTAGCAAAAATGAAACTGCTCGTTAATACGATTTGTTCGATACTGCTGATAAAATACTGCACCATTTAAGCTTCGAGACACACAATACTACATTTCAAAATAAACACAAGGACTTTCTTTTAGTTTTTCAAGATTATTTACACCGGAAGCTCCTGGTGATATTGTATTTCATACAGGAGGCGGACGATGAAACTAGCATTTCCCACCCTTTTCGTAAAGGACATAGAGCGTTCCAAGGACTTCTACACAGGCGTTATGGGCTTCAGGATAACTATGGACAGCGGCGTGTATGCCATCTTTGACGGTTCTGTCTCCATATGGCAGAGGGACAGCATAAGGGATGTTGTGGGTCTTAGTGATATACCGGAGGAGGGGGCGAGGTGTGAGCTCTGCTTCGAATCCAGGGATATAGAAATGGACTACGAGAATTTCAAGAAGAGCGGAACCGTCATCGTTAACGAACTGGCAGAACAACCGTGGAGACAACTTGTCTTCCGTGCTCTGGATCCGGACGGACATCTTATAGAGGTGGGCGAGCCCCTTAATTTTACAGTGAGAAGGCTTTTTATCAGCGGCATGAGCGATGAGGAGATTTCTGAAAGTACCACGATCCCCGTGGATACCGTACGTGTTATGAAGGAGCAGGACTGAGGACTTCTCAAGGGAAGATCGATATAACAATCCGCTTGTTCGCTACGTAGTCATTATCGCCCGAAGGATCGTTTCCGTCCCTTACCCAGAAGCGAACGGGGTATGTTCCTGTGGTGTCTGCCGGGGGCGTTCCGCCTATGGTTACATTGTCACCCCTTGTCCATGATGAGCCGGGGAGGTTACGGCAGTCCGTATCCACATGCACAGTTCCGGTGGAAGTTCTGAATGTGAGTATGTCCGGATCGGGGCTTGTCAGGTTCTCCTCCTCGATACACCATAGATAATCCTCACCGTTGGGCGGATCCAGCGGGAGACCGCCATCCGCATAAACAGAGGCTTTGTACTCCCTGCCTTCTGAGGCAAAGGGGAGCTCGCTGTTGAGTATCCTCAATCGTAACCCGGAGCAGTCCGCACCCCCTTTAAGTTCCTCAAGGTTGACCCATTCCGCAACATCGTCGTAGTCCCTGCTCATAGTGCCGTCCGCAGGGTAGTCATCCGCCTCAGCCCCTTGGGGGTAAATACGGATGATTCCGCCTGATACATCCGTTTGATGGTTCCTGTTATCCCCCCCGGAGATGACCGCAAAGGCTATGTCGTTTGTATCGCTATACACATTACACGATGAATCCGCACATCTCCTTATGGTCAAGCTGGTGGAGAGGAGTCTGCATGCGGGGTTCAGAAGTCCGCTGGAGCCGGTGAGCTCATGCGCATATATATAGCGCAGTTGTTTGTTTACTGCATCCAATGGCAGGGATACAGAGGAGGCGAAGCTTGAATTGTCAGGTATAGTGCCGGTATCTGCGGTGTAGGCACAGACAGCATCCTTGGCTCCTGCAGTTCTTTCCCTTGTTTTGGCAAGGTCCATATTTTTCATGGTCATAGTTAACAAGCCGGCACCGGCGGACACTACGAATCCGAGGATTATCAGAACGATGGCAAGCTCAAGGAGTGTAAAGCCCCTACTGTTTGCTGGTATTGATAATATTATGCCGAATACTTTCATTTCCGCCTTTAGTCACATCGTGTGTATAGATACTACCTAATGTTGATTGAATTTGTATATTTTCATTGTATATTAAATAATCACGATTTGCATTCGATTTTACGTTCCGTAAGTTTGCGTAACGTATAAGTATTTGCTGATTATATGGAAAAATATTCAAGGAAAGGTTTTGCTCTCATAGAGCTTGCCCTTGTGCTTATTGTCGCCGGAATCTTTGCCGGTTCCGCATTCCTTCTGGTACGCTACTCCCTTAATGTGTCTAGTATAAACGAAACGGAAATAAAGATAACCGAGAGTATTGAGCAGTTCGTTAATATCTCAGTATTTAACATGAGATTTCCAGATTCCGGTGAGATGCCAGCAGTTGTTGACAGCTGGGGGAGTAGTCTGGTCTATCTGCCTGCACAGAATGGGGGTACACCCGGGGACCTGTGTGTGAAATCCTCCGATCCGATAACGGTCAGGGAGTGCAGCGTTGAAGACTGCTCTGAATACAGGGAGACCCGTGATGCTGCAGCTGTATTCATAAGCCCCGGCGGTGACAGGATCATGCAGACGGAGGTAGCCGGCTCTACGGTTATCATCCCTGCACAAGGGGGCGTTACTGGTGGCAGGCCTTCGGATGATATAGCCGGCTGGATAAGCTATAGCGAACTTAAAGGAAGGGCGGACTGCACCTCTGGGGGTGTATCGGTAAAGAGGGGTTCTCCCCCCACTGCGTATCACGGCAGTTATTACGAGGCGGTGTTCAATGCGGAGGGCTTTCCCGCACAATGGTGTGCCTCCAGCGCTGACCCTGAGCTTGCGTCCCTTCTCTCCATTCCAGTGGACTGTTCCTCACCCTACGGCTGGCAGAGCGGAACATCACTTGTGCTCAGCGGTTATTACACCATGCCCGAGGGTAGTTCATCGGTTCATCCATTGAGTGTGTGCGTTCGTGATTCCTTCGGTCATGAAGACTGTGCAAGGTTCGTTGTTGAGGGGCACAGGCCGTACGAAATCCCGCCCGAGGGTGCCAGGGAAGGTTTTGGTGAGGATTCATTCGTTTTTATGGATAGAACGGGTGAGGACTCCGGTGAGATCTTCTACGAAACAGATAACGATAAACTGAACTTACCGGCTGTTGTTATGAGGAAGGATGAGGATTCCCCCAATACGTCCCTCTGCTCATGGAGCCGTGATACCTACATGTTTAACAGCCATCTGCGTTTGTACTACAAGTTTGCCGTTTCCCCGAAAGATACTGACCCTTTCAGCGAGGGTACAGAGACAGGGGGGCTTTCCCTCCTCTTTTACGACAGCGGTCTCACACCCGGAGAGGATTTCACCTGCGGAACCTCCGGTGATACAGGTATATACGGCCTCACAGCTGGACCGGACTCCTTTGCCCTTGAGCATGACATGCGCCCCACATACCTGCTTGATTATCGTGATATGGAGGCGAAACCATCTAATCATACTGCGTTTATCCCTTGTAATGTCGAATATAACGGCGAACACCTCTGTCTCCCAGCCCATACAATCCCGGAGGTTCCTTCATGCCCGGGAACGGCTTGCTATGAGGGTGAAACGGCGACATGGACCGAGGACGAGGGGGTACACTCCGTCCGTGTGGAGCTGAGAAAGGGGTATAACGGTGACTGTACATCACCCGGCACCAATGGTATGCTTTTCCTCGCATGGGTGGACTGCACAAGATGTTCCGATACATCCATACAATTTAACGGCAGCCCTCCGATGGTGAAGACGTGCATAGAGTCACCCCCCGAGGGGGTAGGGTTTGGGTTTGCCGCAGCCGTTGATCCCGGAGGGGAGGTGATTACCGCCCCCTTTTCCTTTGATCACGATTAACCGAAGAAAAGTTTATTAACATTGAAATAGTGCCTATGTAGGCTATACTTCAGTAGTTAAACAATTCTCTGAGGTCGAGTGTGTCAAAAAACAACCAAAACAGTGAATCAGCAGTACTTAAGGGCATAACGCTGTACTTTATTGATAAAACCTCTGAATGCGGCAAATATCCGGCCTGTGCCGCTGATGCGGGAGCCTTGATTAAAGACTTCCCGGATTTATCCCCGTTATACCATGAAGAAAAACCGGATATTGCTGTTGTGTGCTGTGAGGAATGTTGCACTGAATCCATTGGTGATTATAGGGAATTTTGTGGCAGCTACACCGCACTCATTCTGATGATAAAAAAGGATAAGCTGGAGATTATACCCGATGCTCTTGATCTCGGTGTGGACGGCTTCATCATTGAACCATGCACACCGGAAACCTTCGTTCGTACAGTTTTGAAATATGCTGAAACGGTTAGAGGCAGGCGTGAACATATAAACAAGAACCGTGCCCTCGAAGAGAGTATGAACAAGTTGCAGGCAGTGACGGATAATATCGGTGAAGGGATATATGTTCTCGATGAAAAAAGCAGATTGACCTTTATTAACCCCCACGCCGTAAAGCTTTTGGGTTACTCTCCCGGCGAGCTCGAGGGGAAAAGGGTGCACGGAATCCTCCATAGCGAAGAGGGGAGCGACAACCTTGCACCTGCGGACTGCAGGATATGCGGTACTGTCAAAACGGGGGAGGTTTTCACTGCCGAGATTGACACGATGCGCACAAAGGATGGCCGTTTAATAGATGTGGAATTCACCGTTACGCCTGTTATGGAAGAAGGGAGGCCGGTGGGCTCTGTAACCGTTTTCCGAGATATAACCGAAAGCTTGAAGACACGGGAGGCGGATGAGCGTATGAGTAACCTCTCCCTTTCGATTGCCCGTATTTCTAGCATCCTTCTGTCGGATCTTGATAAATCAGACGTGATAAGGTTTGCTGTAAAATCGCTGGGTGAGGCGACCCAGAGTGACGGCGTAATCTTCTACTCCCTTGCCTACGGCGAGGATACAATATCTGCCGTACCCGAAGAGTACTGGAGGATCAGCGAGGGGGAAACCAGCATTACCGAGGTTGTTATCAGCGAACGTGAGGGATGGTACGAAAGGCTTCTGAGCGGTGAATGTATCATAGAATCCGCCAGCAGACCGGGTGACATCGTCAACAGCTTCGGTATCAAATCCGTTTTGGTGGTTCCCATCGTTATGGGGGGTATGCTCAAGAACATACTGGTTCTTTACAACAGGCACATCGAAAGGGACTGGAGCGATAAGGAGGTTTCTTCCCTTATCTCCGTGGCGGGGAACATAGAGCAGGGTGTGGTGAACCGTGAGATAGAGAAGCGGCTCAAGAAGAGCGAACGAAAGTACAGGGAAATAATAAACAACACCCAGGAGGGCTTCCTGCTCGTTAACAAGTTCGGGCAGATCATTGATGCGAATGATTCCCTCTCACGTATAACAGGCTATGCTAAACATGAAATGCTGGGTAAAACCCCGGCTATGTTTTATAAAGATGATGAACTTGAGAGGTTTAAGGAACGCTTCGGCAGAAGATTTGTTCAAAAGCACCGTTCCTATGAGTTTGAAGTAACCACAAAAAGCGGTAAGAAGAAGAGTATCATAAGCCACTCCACAACACTGGATGACAAGGCTGCGGAAGGTGGAGCTTTCGCATTCCTTACGGACATCACAGACCAAAAACAGAATGAACGTAGAATCAAGTATATAAACAGTTTTCTCGAGGGCTATAAAGAGGCGCTCGATCAGAGTGCCATAGTTATAAAGACGGATCGCTCCGGTATCATAACCCATATAAACAACAAGCTGTGCACCGTGACGGGGTGCAGTGAGAGTAATATTATCGGCAGACACTGCAGTTTCCTCTGGAATTCGAACCGAAGGGAGGTCTTCAGAAAAGAGATATGGGATACCCTGAAGGCGAAGGACCTCTGGCAGGGAACGATAGAGCATGTTCGCAGTGACGGCGAAAAGGTTTACCTTGAAACAACCATAGTACCCATCACAGATGATCATGGTGATGTGGTGGAGTTTATCCATATCTGTCATGATGTTTCAAACCTCAAATCCCTTGTTAAGAGTGCTACTATTGCAGAACAGGCAAAGACAGCCTTCCTTGCGAACATGAGCCATGAGATAAGAACGCCCCTCCATGCAATAATCGGCTTCTTGGAGATGATGGAGAACACATCCCTTAGTACAGAGCAGGAGGACTACGTCAAGATAGTCAGCAAGAGTGCCGAAAGCCTCCTGAGTATAATTAACGACATACTGGATATAACGAAGATAGAGAACAATCGTCTTGATACGGAGGTGCTCCCCTTCGAGACGGCTGCGGTATTTGAGAACGCATGCGAGCTTTTCATCTTCAAAGGGAGGGAGAAGGGGGTTGCGCTCAGGGTGTTCATAGATCCTAAACTCCCCGCTAAGCTGGCTGGTGATGCTCTTCGGATAAAGCAGGTTGTATCCAATCTTCTCAGTAATGCGGTTAAATTCACCGAAACAGGTGGCGAGATACTCCTTCGTGTTGATATGAAGGAGAGCACGAAGGATTATACAATTGTCGAAGTAAGCGTTGAGGACAGCGGCATAGGTATAGATGAAACCAGCAGGGAGAAGATCTTTGAGGCGTTTAATCAGGCGGACAGCTCCATAACAAGAAGGTTCGGCGGCACAGGACTTGGACTTTCCATCTCCTCCAGCCTTGTTTCCATTATGGGTGGAGAGCTCACGATGAAGAGTGAGCCCGGGGTTGGGAGCAGTTTCAGTTTTATGCTGAAGCTTGACAATGTATCAAAAGATTCTCTGGCGGACCTTTCCGGTGAACCCGAAGTTTGCATTAATATCCCCGAAAGCAGGGGGCCGCTCCTTGAGCTGGTTCACGATATTGTCAAGAGGAGCGGAGCGGAGATCAGGTATTTCAACTCCGATGAACTCCCCTTTGAGGAGGGTTTTGTTATGCTCTGCAATACCTCCGAAGGGTTCGATTATATTGAAAGACATGCCGAGGGGCTGAAGGGGAGGATATGCCTCATAGTTTCGGACCATGAGCCGGAGATCCTGTTCAGCTTCGATGATGTACATATTGAGATGCTTGTTTCCCCGATTTATCCCACCCGCCTCTGTGATGTAATCAGAAGCTACCAGGATGGGGTTTGCAGTGTTTCGGATATCCCCGAAGAACCCTCCGAAGATAAGTTTTCTGTCAAGGTTCTTATCGCCGAAGACCATGAAATAAACCAAGAGCTTATCGCTATTGTTATGCGTGGGCTGGGAGCGGATGTTCATATTGCCTCGAATGGAAAAGAGGCGTGTGATATATTTAAGAGAGAGGATTTCGACCTTATTTTCATGGATGTCAATATGCCCGTTATGGACGGCCTGGAGTCCACCCGTTGTATCATAGAAGAGGAAAAGCGCACCGGCAGAGAGCACACTCCGATAATCGCACTTACAGCAAATGCCGTAAAGGGTGACAGGGAGCGTTTCCTTGAGGCGGGGATGGATGACTACATTGCCAAGCCCTTCACAAGCTCCAGGCTTAAGAAGGTTATACGCAAGTATGTTAATCCTTCGGGTGAAGGTGCTTCGGAGAAGGATAGGCTTTATGACGAGCTGGAATCGGATCTCGGGATAGAAAGATCCAGCCTCGGCAGGCTTGTGGAGCTTTTCTTTGAGCATGCCGAGACGGGGGTATCGGAGATAGTCAAGGCGGCCGAGAGATCGGACCATGAAACGATTGTGCGTCAGGCCCACAGGATAAAGGGGGCTGCGCTAAACCTCAAGTTCAGAGATATCGGCAGAGTTGCCAGGGATATAGAGGCGATGGGCATGGCGTGCACATCTGAGAGCTACGGAATTGTTATTACCGAGCTAAACAGGGAGCTGAGAAGGTTAAGAGAGCTTCTGGAGAAGAACTAACTATAGTATATAAAGCAGGGAGTAAGCGATGATTAAGGGGATAGTTACAGCTGTATGCGCAGTTCTTTTTTCGGCATATGCCTTTGCGGGTGTTGCGGTATTCGAAAAGATTTCAGGTACCGATGGTGTAACCTACTACGAAGACGGAAAGGTCGCCGCCTATGAAAATGGCCGTATGCAGAGCCTCATAGATACGGGTGCTGGGGTTATATATACCATAGACCACGAGAACAGAAGGGTAGCCAAAGGTACCTTTCAGGAGATGGAGCAGGTTTCCAGGCAGGCACAGAAGGCAATGGATGCCATGATGGCCGACCCGCAGATGGGTGCAATGATGAAAAAAAGGCAGGAAGCACTTAAAAGCATCAAGGTGAACGTAAAAAAGAAGGGTACAAGGGATATTGCGGGTTACCCCTGCACCGAATACGTTTTTACAGCGGATGTACAGGGCTTTGAAACAGTGGGATGCTACTCCGGAAAGCTTATGGATAAGATATCCAAAGAGATCGACTCCGGCTCCATGAAAAAGCTTATGGAGATGACCGGAGGCTTTATGGAAACAGGGGTCTCTGACATCATCGAGAAGAAGACGATGGAATACTCCCTTGAAGGTTTTACCCTTTACGAGAAAACAACTGTGAACACCGGCGGTGTAACCGATTCCGATGAAAGTGTCGTAACAAAAATCGAAGAAAAGAGCATACCTGGTAGTCGTTTTGATCTGCCTCAGGGTTACAGCACGGTATCCATGATGGAGCTCTTCGGCGCAGGTATGTAGAAGGGATTAATCGGGGAGGGGGATCAGGATCTCAAAGGCGGCTCCATTTTTGGTGTTAAATGCCTCCAGTCTCCCTTTCAGGTGCTTTTCTATTATCATTTTTGAGATGTAAAGCCCGTTACCCTGACCATCGGGTTTTGTGGTGAAATAGGGCTCAAACACCTTCTTGACGGGACTCACAGTTATTCCCCCTGCGTTATCCGTTATAAGGAGCGATGCGCACTCCTCCCTGACGGATATCTCAAACGTCATCTCTCTGTTTTCGGGGGGATTGTTTTTAAGAGCGTCTCTGGCGTTGTGGAGGATATTCATAACCACCTGTGAAAGCTCGTTTCTGTTTACGAAAATAATCGAATCATGCTTCTTTAGAACCTCCCACCGGATCTCCTCTGAGATGTAGGATGCCTTGACGATGGTGATCGATTCTTCGAGTATTGTGGAGAGCCTTATGTGCTCCTTTCCCTGGGAAGGGGTGTTGAATTTTCTGAAGGTATCAATGGTTTCGGACATATATGCCAGTGTTTTGCCTGAATCTTCAAGGGCATCGGTAAGCTCTTCATCGGTAAGTGTTCCTCCCATGATACTAAGCTCAACGTTTGTCATAAGCCCTGAAAGCTTTGCAAGCGGCTGTCTCCACTGGTGGGCGATATTGTTTATCATCTCCCCCATCGATGCAAGCTTGGACTGCTCTATGAGCATCTGTTCCTGCTCCCTCTGGCGGTTGTCCGCGTTAAGACGTTCGCTTATATCCCTTATGAAATCGATGCCGTATCGTTTGTCTCCGACGTTGATGGTGAACCCTGTAACCTCTACAGGCACTTGTTCTCCCCCTTTGCGGCGAAGGTTCATCTCGATAATCTCACCGCCGGGGCCGTCTGAGTATTCGAGGATGTTCTGTGCGTTTATCTGGAGTTCGGTTCCCGGGTGCAGGGAGTCCTTGCGTATTTTTGTGAGCTCAGCGAGGCTGTAGCCTGTGAGCTCCTGTGCAGATTTATTAGCATCTCTGATGGTTCGGTGGGAGTATTCGTAGATGAGGATAGCATCCCTGGCTCCGTCAAAGAGGAGCTTATACTTGTCCTGTAGGCTTTTTATGTGCTCGTCGTTATCCTGTTTTTCCTTGGTGTAGTCACGAATCATACCTTCAGTACCCGTGACTTGCCCATATTCGTTATGAAATCGTTGGACAGTGAGAACCCCCCACCACTCCTCGCCGCTTTTTGATGTCATAGGTATTTTGAAATCGACAGTTTCACCGGCGAGACCCAGAATGGCTCGGACATCCCTGTTAAGAGCGGATGGATTTATGATGCTTTCGCTGAGTTTTCTGCCCGTAAGCTCTTCGGGTGAAAAACCGGTAATATTTTCAATATAATCACTTATGTATATCGTGTTTCCGAAGAGATCCTCACGGAAGTAAACCTCTTTAAATCTCTCTACGAAGTGACGAAAGTTCCTGCCTCCATAATCGTTTCCGAAGATGTAGCTCTCTCTGCACTCTTGGATTTTGAAGGATTTCTTCCTCTTGATCGGGGTTATTTCCACAAAGCTCCACATTCCACCCGGTTTTCGAAAAAAGCAGTGGAATGGCTCATAATTTTTGAAGGCTTCGTCGAAGCTGAAGTGGTAGTCACGGTGGATAAGGTCGTATATGTTTGCACCGATAATGTCTTCCGGCCGGAGCGCTGTTTCACCTTCGGTATTCTCTGCGCCGGTAACAGTATCCTTCTTGAATTCTATCAGAGGTTCCATTCAGAGCCCACCATATCGTTGATTTACTGATTATTACACAATGGATTCAATTTGGAAAGGGGGTCTCATACTTTCAGGCGCCTTGGTCCCCGAGTTAACAAATCCATGGGAGTTTAATGAACTAATGATTGTAAGTAAATTCGCATAGAATAAAAAAAATCTTCGGGTAATATATATAGGTATGACTCTTTACTGTTAGGGCTTTTAGGAAATTGGTCAGACCGAAAAAGGTTGATTTTTGCCTAAAAATTCTATAAGACAAAAGATGTTTTAAAACGCCAAACGCAGGGTAGCTATGAAATTTATAATTACATTCATTACAGTCCTGATCTTCTGGCTCATGCTTTCGGGTGAGTTCAAGCCGCTTCTTTTAGGCTTTGCCGTTGTTTACAGTGCCATTGTTGCCGTTATGACAAAGGATCTTTTCATGCGGGATGCGGATAAGGGCACTCCAGTAAGGCTGTTGAAGTTTTTTCTTTATCTCCCCTGGCTTATGAAGGAGATCCTTGTTGCTAATATTCAGGTGGTTAAGATAGTTCTCAGCCCCTCCATGCCCATCGACCCTGTTATGGTGAAAGAGGGGAGCGAGCTTAAGACGGATATCGGCCTTACCACGCTCGGTAACTCCATAACGCTTACACCGGGTACTGTAACGGTGGATATCGAGGATGGCGAGCTTCTTGTCCATGCCATCGATGCCGCTGCAGAGAAAGGCATTACGGACAGGGTTATCGAGAAAAAGGTCTTAGAAATAGAGAGGGCAGGATAATGTTTGATATATTCACTGTGATCGTAATCGTATCCGCTGCTCTGGTTCTGTTCAGGGCGGTTAAGGGACCGACAGTATTCGACAGGATTCTGGCTGTTAACCTATTGGGTACAAAAACAATAGTAATACTCGCACTCATAGGTTTTGTCTTCGGACGCCCCCATTTCATGGATCTTGCCCTTGTTTATGCGCTTATCAACTTCATCGGTACCATAGCACTGCTTAAGTACACCGAGAAGGGGAGGCTTGATTAGATGATAAACCTTGCTGACTACGGAGGGATGCTGTGGATGTTATAACAGTTATTAGCGGTGTTCTCGTTGCCGCAGGATGCTTCTTTATGGTGGTTGCCTCCATAGGAGTCCTCAGGCTTCCCGATTTCTATACAAGGCTTCACGCCGGTGGAAAGGCGGACACCCTCGGGCAGGGTTTGGTTTTCCTCGGGCTCATGGTTTATGAGGGTTTCAGCATAATCAGTCTTAAGATGCTTCTGATAGTGGTCTTTATCTTCATAGCAAACCCCACAGCAACCCATGCGGCGGCAAAGGCTGCCCACCTTTCCGGCCTTAAGCCATGGAGGAAGAAAAAATGATAATCGATATGCTCCTGCTTCTCTTCCTTATAGCTATTGCCATAGCAGTGGTCCGCACCACGGATATACTCGATGCAATTATCCTTCTCGGCGCATACAGCCTTTTTATGGCCCTTGTCTGGACAAACCTTAACGCCGTGGATGTAGCCTTCACAGAGGCCTCCGTGGGTGCCGGCATTACCACCGTTCTCATGATAGCCGCCCTGAGCAGAACTAAGCGCAAGGAGGATGTCTCAAACAGGATACCCGGCATGAGCATAAGGTTTGAGAAGGTTCTGCCCCTGATAATCGTTCTTGCAACTGGGGCGCTTCTTGTTTATGGAACCATTGATATGCCCGAATACGGATCCTATCAGGCACCTATTCACCAGCATGTGGCTCCGGAATATATCCACGAGGCAAAACATGAAACGGGGTCATACAACATAGTTACTTCCATCCTCGCAAGCTACAGAGGATACGATACCCTCGGTGAGACCACCGTTGTTTTCACCGCTGGTATCATACTTATCCTCCTGCTGAGGGGTAGAGGGAGGTCCGAAAATGAATGACAATAATATAATTATCAGAACGGTGACGAGGTTCCTCCTCCCGTTCATACAGATATTCGCCCTTTACGTTATCGCCCACGGAGAGCTCGGTCCCGGCGGAGGGTTCCAGGGGGGCGTTATATTCGGCGCAGGTATCGTCCTTGTGGCCCTTGCCTACGGTAAAGAGAAGGCGAGAAGCATAGTGAGCACCACATGGAGCGATGCCCTTAACTCAGCCGGAGTGCTCGTTTACGCAGGTATAGGCGTTATCTGCATGCTCCTCGGCGGCATGTTCCTTGAGTACGGTGTCCTCCCCTTCGGCAATGCGGAGAAGGGGAACCACATGGGTATGATAGGCATCGAGATCGGGGTCGGAATAACGGTTGCGGCGGTTATCATGACCATATTCTTTGAGGCTGCGGAGAAGAATGATGATTGAGTTTATAATCGGAAAATACAACTACCTCATAGCCATTGTGCTTATGATGATAGGGTTTTATGCCATCATAGCCAAGAATAACCTCGTTAAGAAGGTTATCGGCATAAATATATTCCAGACAGCTGTCTTCCTTCTGTACATAAGCATAGCAAAGGTAAGCGGCGGAACGGCTCCCGTTCTCTGGAAGAAGGCGGAGTACTATGATAATCCGCTCCCCCATGTTCTTATCCTTACAGCCATCGTTGTGTCGGTGGCTACCACAGCGGTGGCGCTGGCTTTGATAATAAGGATCTATAAAAACTATGGAACCATCGAAGAAGATAAAATACGAGAGATACACGCTCAAAGGGTATCCGAGGCGAGTAAACAATGAATATAGCACAGCACTTTCCCATTCTTGCAGTTGTTATTCCGCTGATTGCCGTTCCCATCATCCCCCTTTTGGGGAGAATACACAGGGATATCAGCTGGGCGGCAGCGGCGGCGGCCGGCGGTGCCTCATTCTTTATCTCGGTCATCCTCACCCATGAGGTCTGGGTTAACGGCACTATATCCTATCAGCTCGGTGGCTGGACCCCTCCTAAGGGGATCGAATACAGGGTTGACCTTCTGGCCGCCTTCGTACTCATGGTTATCAGCTTTGTGGGATTTCTCTCCCTTCTTTACGCTAAGAAGAGCGTGGATAAGGAGATCGAACCACACAGGATCCCTTCTTTCTATGCGGTCTTTATACTTTTCCTTCTCGGCCTATACGGCATCGTGATAACCGGGGATATCTTTAACCTCTATGTCTTCCTTGAGATAACCTCCCTCGCCGGATACGCACTCATTGCTTCGGGCAAAAGGCGTTATTCGATTATGGCGAGCTTCAACTACCTTATCCTCGGAACCATAGCGGCGACCTTCGTGGTTCTTGGTATTGCATACCTCTACATGGCAACGGGTACGCTGAATATGCAGGATCTCTCCCAGAGACTGCCGGAGATGTATCAATCAAAGGTAGTTATAACCGGATTCGTCTTTATCGTTGTGGGACTGCTGGTGAAGATGGCTCTTTTCCCCCTTCACTTCTGGCTCCCCGATGCCTATAAATACTCTCCATCTGCGGTTAGCGCTGCTATGGCGGCAACGTCTACAAAGGTCGCTGCCTATGTGCTTATCCGAATGATGTTCACAGTTTTCGATATCGAGTTCAGCATCAGCGGTCTTCCTGTAACCCAGATACTTATGGTTCTGGCATGTATCGCCATCCTTGCGGGTTCGATTATCGCCATATCCCAGCAGAATATAAAGCTGATGCTCGCCTATTCGAGTGTGGGGCAGATAGGCTATATCGTCCTCGCTCTCGCCATGGTGAACGAGGTAGCCCTGACAGGCGGAATCGTTCATGTGCTCAACCATGCGATAATAAAGGGGGGGCTCTTCTTCTGTACGGGTGCAGTCGCCTATAAGCTGGGGACGGAAAAAATCTCCGACATGAAGGGGATCGGCAGAAGGATGCCCGTAACCGCCTTTGCCTTTACGATCTTCGCACTCTCAATAGTCGGCGTACCCCTTACGGCGGGCTTTGTTACCAAATGGTATCTCATAACAGGGGCGATAGCCTCCGGCCACTGGTTCGCCATCTCTGTAATACTACTAAGCTCACTGCTTACAGCAATATACTTCGGACGGGTAGTTAATGTGATGTATTTCGGTAAAACGGATGAAACCCCCGTTAAGGACGAGGCGCCGATGGGTATGCTTGTCCCGACACTCATTGCGGCGGCTCTCTGTATAGTTTTCGGCATTGCGGCTGAGATTCCTGTGGAGCTTGCCTCCGGAGCTGCGGATGCCCTCTTTGGAGGTGGGTCATGGAAGTAATCCATTCCACCGCGCCCCTCTATGCGATGCTGGTATCCCTCGGTGCTGTCTTTGCCATATATTTCTCCGGCAAAACGCCTAATCTGAGGGAGTTCTGGACCATAGCAGCGGCGTTTATCAAGTTCGGTATAGTTCTTTACATGGTCCCTGCTATTCTGCAGGGGAAGGAGATTGAGCTCACCCTTATTGAGGCGTATCCCGGCCTAGACATAATGTTCCGTGTGGATTCGCTGGGTCTCTTCTTCGCCCTTATGGCGTCATCACTATGGATCATCACCTCCTTTTACTCCATAAGCTACGTAAGGGCTATGAAGGAGCACGCTCAAACCAGATACTTTATGTGCTTCGCAGGTTCACTCTCCGCCACCATGGGTGCGGCATTTGCAGGGAACCTTTTTACCATGTATATATTCTACGAGATGCTCACCCTCTTTACATACCCTCTCATTCTCCATGAGGAGACGTCTGAGGCGTTCAGAGGAGCAAAGATATATCTTACCTACCTACTCGGTACATCCATAGCCTTCCTGCTCCCTGCGGTTCTCATAACCTATTTTGTTACCGGAACCACAGACTTCACGGCAGGGGGTCTCTTTGTTGAGGCGATGTCCGGCGGAACCTCTGCGGGTCTGCTGGGCTTCACCTTCTTCCTCTTCATCGCAGGTACGGCCAAGGCGGGTATCATGCCCTTTCACTCGTGGCTGCCGAATGCGATGGTTGCCCCCACTCCGGTAAGCTCCCTGCTCCATGCCGTGGCCGTTGTTAAGATGGGTGTATTCGTTGTTCTGAGGATTGTGCTCTTCGTCTTCGGTGTGGACCTGCTGAAGGATATCGGCGCAGGAACCGTTCTGGCCTATTTTGCATCGATTACGATCATCGTTTCCTCGATAATCGCCATGCGGCAGGACAACATTAAGGCGAGGCTCGCTTATTCCACCGTCAGCCAGCTTTCATACATAGTCGTGGGCGTTTCCCTTCTGAGCACATCCGCAGTGAAGGGGAGTATCATGCATATGATGGTGCACGGCTTCTCGAAGATCACGCTATTCTTCTGGGCGGGTGCGGTATATGTCGCCCTCGGTAAAAAATATATAAGCCAGATAAACGGTATCGCCAAGAAGATGCCCATATCCATGGCTATCTTCACTATCGGCGCACTGTCTCTCATCGGTATACCCCCGATGGCAGGCTTCATAAGCAAGTTTTACCTTATGAAAGGCGCAGTTGAGGCGGATATGCTCCCCATAGCCTTTGTATATGCCGGAAGTTCGTTCCTTAATGCGTGCTACTTCCTCCCCATCATATACATTGCCTACTTCAAGCCCCTTTCCGAGGATTTGAAGCCTGGCTATAAGGAAGCACCTGTTATGATGCTTGTTTCTATGATGATCACATCGTTTATGGTTTTTGTACTGTTTTTCTTCCCGAAGATACTCACAAGCTTCGCAGATATAGTAGCTGCGGGCATGGGCGGATATTAGGAGAATATTATGGGTGTTCATAAAAATAAGGACGGCTTTGAAGAGCTTAAACACGATGCCAAAGAGGGTTATATGCCGATATTTGTTGGCGTGCTGGCCATTATACTGGCATATCTCATATTCATATTTATGTACTACGGTGCGGAGAAGTTATGAGCGAAAATAAAGAGAAAAAAGGGATCTTTGACAACCCGAGGAATATAAAGATACTGCTCTACCTTCTTTATATACTTTGCGCTGTCTTTTTCCTTGCGGACCTTGTTGTGCACAACCACCCGTACTTCAGCTTTGAGAAGGCGATAGGTTTCTACGGGATGTACGGCTTCATTTCATATGTCGGCCTTGTTCTCTTCGCAAAATACGTAATCAGGCCGATCCTCATCCGCAAGGAGGACTACTATGAGTAGCATGATAATTCCACCCGTATTTTACTACCTTGCGGGTGCTCTCCTGCTGATGTTCATAAAGACCGAGCGCAGGGAGCTATTCTATCTGCGCAATGCCGTTCTTTTCGCCGTTCCGGTTATCAGCTTTCTGCATTTGATACAGATACCCGAGGGCGTTTACCTGCATTACAGCTTCCTTAGTATGGATCTTGCTCTTTTCCGCATAGATAAGCTTTCCCTTATCTTCGGCTATGCGTTTCTGATAGTCTCCGTTGCCGTAATATTTTACGGTATGCACCTCAGGAGCAGTAAGGAGTTTATAATCGGTCTTATATACGCCGGATGCGGGCTTGGTGCTGTTTTTGCATATGATCTCATAAGCCTCTATATATTCTGGGAGGTAATGACCGTAGCCTCAACCTTCCTCATCTGGCAGAAGAACACCGATGAAGCAACACAGGCGGGTTTCAGGTATTTCGTATTCCATCTTGCCGGCGGGCTTGCCCTGCTCATAGGCATTGTAATCTATATAATAACCACGGGTAATACAGCCTTCGAACACATGGGCTGGACCGATACGGGTACGTTTCTCATTATGATAGGCTTTGGCGTTAACGCAGCATGGCCCTTTCTCCACACATGGCTTGTGGACGTATACCCGAGGGCCAGCTTCCTCGGAACGGTTATGCTCTCTGTTTTTACAACAAAAACAGCGATTTACACCCTTGCCAGAGGGTTTGCCGGTGAGGAGATTCTCATCGTTGCAGGCGCTATTATGACTGCATTTCCCATCTTCTTTGCCGTGCTGGAGAACGACCTGCGTAAGGTGCTCTCATACTCGCTCATCAACCAGCTAGGTTTCATGGTTGTGGGTATCGGCGTGGGCACCGCCATGGCTGTTAATGCCGCCGTTGGGCAGGCGTTTGTGCATATCATGTTCAAATCCCTGCTCTTTATGGGGATGGGAGCTGTTCTTCATCAGACTGGGAAGATCAAGGCGAGCGAACTTGGTGGGCTGTATAAATACATGCCGATTACGACGATATTCACTATCATCGGCTCTGCCACTATATCCGCCTTTCCGCTCTTCTCCGCCTTTGTGACGAAGTCGATGATCCTTTCATCCGTTGCATATGAAGGTCTTGCCATTGTTTGGCTTGTGCTTCTCTTCGCATCGGCGGGTGTGCTTGACCACTCCGGTATCAAGATACCCTTCTTCGCATTCTTCGGGCACGACTCGGGTCTAAGGCCAAAGGAAGCACCTACTAACATGCTTATCGGGATGGGGATTCTCGCCTTCATCAGTATTTTTATCGGCGTCTACCCCCCTGCGATATATAATATTATGCCCTATGCTGTGGACTATAACCCCTACACGGGTGATCACGTTGTGGCGCAGATGCAGCTCCTGCTCTTCTCCATTCTGGCCTTCACTCTGCTGTTGAGGAGCGGAATGTATCCTGCGGAGATAAAGGCCATAAACCTCGATTTCGACTGGTTCTACAGGAAAGGTGCGAGGGCTTTTGTATGGGTTGTGGATAATCCGTTCATGGCTTTTATGAACAGGGCGAAGGTGCTTTTCTTCGAAGCTATACCTGTTACGCTCTCCCAGCTTAGCAAGAACCCGCTGGGGCTGTTGCTCTCAATGGTGTCCAATCCGGAGCAGAGGGTTCACATAAACCGCTGTATAATAAGCGAAAAGGATGCCTATCTCGACAGCATGAAGAAGCACTGGAGTATAGGTCTTTCGGTTATGCTGGTTATACTGTTTCTGATGGTGTATCTGCTGATATTCCTGTTCGTTTCCTAGGTATGGGAACAGGTTACTGATAGAATTGATGGGACCGCCCGTGGGCGGTCCTTTTTTTGTTTATGGAAGGAGGAGCAGGTCCGCCTCTTCCCCTTTCTTAAGTGTTGCTGTCTCAGGGTCTATCAACACGAGCCCATCTACTCCGCCGAAGCTAATGAAATGGGATGTGAGCTGAGTGCCCGGGTTTGCTGCATGGTATCGTCCGTTCTCAACATTCACTATGGCACGGTTTATATCCATCCTTCCGGTCCTTGCGGGCATATCCGTATCGAGTATTGCTTTGTGGAGCACATTCTCGTATTCGACTATTCCGAGTGCCTTGCGCAGTGCGGGGAGTATATAGTATGCGAAGTTGCTGAGGAATGCAGCGGGGTAGCCGGGCATGCCTATGAAGAGCTTATCCTCACGCCTCGCTATCATTAGCGGGCTTCCGGGCTTGATCCTTGTGCGTTCAACGAGTACCTCGAAGTCGTGTTCCTGAAACACCTTCTTGACAAAATCGTACTTACCCATGGAGATGCCGCCGGAAGAAATAATTATATCGTGTTCACTGCACATCTCTTTGAAGGCCCTTGCCACATCCTCTTCGGTATCGCCTATGGGGCCGAAGAAGTCGGGCTTGAGGTTCATGGGGTTAAGGTATGTTTCAAGGATCCGCCTGTTCGTGTCGAAGACCATACCCTCTTTGAATTCGTCCTCGACCTCCATTATCTCATCACCAGTTACGAAGGCGGCAATTCGCGGACGTTTGTAAACCTTTACCTTAGATTTTCCAAGATAGTACAGGGCGGGGTAGAGGCCCCTGTGGATGATGGCACCCTTATGCACGGCGAGTTCACCCTTTCGAGCTTCATCACCTGCAGGGTTTACGCATGTTCCGGCCTGAACGTTGTCAGGTATTGTAACGCTGTCCCTTTCAACCTTGCAGTCCTCAATGCGGACAACGGCATCGGCACCTTCGGGAACGGTTCCGCCTGTCATTACAAATACAGCCTCGTGGGGTTCTATGGGGCGGCTCGCCTCACCGCCGGCGGCGACCTCGCCTATACCTGTGTATTCTGTGCGACCAGCCTTAACGGCGTAGCCGTCCACGGCGGATTTATTCACATCGGGGTAGTCTCGTGGGACGAAGATATCCTCCGCAAGGGTTCTCCCCCAGCTCTCTCTAATGGATATGCGCTCGGTTCCGTAGTTCTTGAAAAGTCCGTTTATTATCGCTTTGGCTTCCTTGTGGGTGTGTATCATAGTGCACCTCTTCCGAAGGGGCATACGGGGAAATGGCAAGTTTTGCAGAAGAGGCAAAGACCGCCGTGCCCCATGGAGGCGATATTTTCCTTGGTAATCTCTTCCTCGGCAAGGATGCGTGGGAGGAATATGTCCAGCGCAGTGGCGTGGAAGAAGAGGGCGGCTGCAGGTACGGAGAGTACAGGCTTACCCTTTGCATAACCTATGTCGAGGTTGTTCCCCGGCTGGATGGGGTTGCCTCTGCTCAACAGCTTGACACCAGCCTTCCGGAGTGCATCGGCGGTTATGTCATCGGGGTCAACTGAGGTTCCCCCTGTGGTCAGGATAAAGTCGCATTCTTCAAGCATCCAGCTGAGTTCACGGACGATGAAATCCTCGTCATCGGGGGCTATGGAGGTGGCCTTAACCTCAATATTCCAAGCCTTCAGCTTTGTGGTGAGCTTGGGGATGAAGGCATCCTTGATACGCCCTTCGTAAACCTCGTTGCCGGTAACAAGTATGCCGGCAGTTTTGAGTTTATAGGGGTTTACGCTGAGGATAGGTTCGCTCAGGATATCCTCGATACTATCCATAACGCTTTTATCACACGTCAGGGGGATTATCCTGAAAGCCGCCACAGCGTCACCCTTTTTTACGGGGAAGCAGTCATGTATCGTGGGCATGGATGGTATCTCAAGGCTGTTTATCTCGTATAGCCTGTCACGATCAACATGGAATACGCCGTCCACTTCGGCGTAGAAGTTCACCTTGCCTTCGGAGGATTCTGCGTCGTAGCTTACATTTTCGCCTGCGGCGAGTGGCGCAGTTATCCGGGCGGCGTCGTCCTCATGGACATCTGTATCGTCACCATCGGCAACGAAGATGTTTCGCCTGCCCAGGTTCTTCAGAAAAGGTATATCATCATCTGTGATCAAATGACCACGTTTAAAGGCCCGCCTCTTTATGTTTTTCTCAAGGCTTACCTCTGTTATATCATAGGCGAGGGTCTCCCCCACCGACTCATCAACGCTGATCTTTCTCATGGAAGCTCCATTAAGTTTTTCTGAAATGTAAGCTTTGGGGTAGGTTTTGTCAAGAAACTACAGGTTTATTGGGTGGCGTAGGGTCTATGGATTTGATATACATGGGTATTGAATTGTTTTCAGGGGGTTCATTTTGGATAGAGAAGAACTGAGTAAGTTTGACGGCAAAGAAGGGCGTAAGGCATACGTTGGCTTTAAGGGTAAGGTTTATGATGTTACTGAAAGCCGTCTCTGGAAGGAAGGGCAGCACGTTAAAAGGCACTATGCAGGACGTGACCTTACCGAAGATTTGGAGAAGGCTCCCCACGCCGATGAGGTGTTTGAGCGGTTCGAGGTTATAGATGAGCTTGTAAGCTCAAAAGAAAAAGAGGCAAAGGATAAGGAGCAGGAAACCGAGGATAAGCTACGGGAGATATACCGTAGACTGCACCCGCACCCAATGTTTATTCATTATCCCATGGGGCTTCTGGCCTTCACCATAATGATGCAGGCTGTTTTCCTGCTTACAGGGAAATCATCCTTCGAGCTGGCAGCATTCTATTCACTCGTTGTGGGTACAGTTTCCATACTCCCCGCCGCAGGTTCAGGGCTTTTCAGCTGGTGGGTAAACTATAACTTTTCGACGACCAAGGTTTTTGTGTATAAGCTTTCATTCACAGGGATACTATTCGTTATCACAACCTGCGAGGTGCTTATGCGATTTTCAAGGCCGGAGATCTCCTACACAGGGGATGGTGCAAGCATAGCTTATAATACACTCGTATTCCTGAATCTTCCAGTTCTTGCAGTTATCGGGTATAACGGCGGAAAGATCACCTGGGGCTGATCTGCTGACTGGGGAGCTAGTTCGTAATGCCAGGGTTCAGGGGTAGTTTCGGCAGAGCAAGCAGGTGCAGGGCGGATCTATACGATGATCGTAGACGTTACCGCAGGGTATTCGGTGGGAAAGTGTTGACTATGAATGTGCGAGTGTACAAGTGAACATGTGAATGTATAGAAACCTTGAGCTAAAGCTTTTCACCAGATATAACCACAAAACTACCTTTACCGTATCCCGGTTCAGGCTCATCCACTTTTTCTTTGTCCATACTGAAGAGTGTCTGCAAGGCGGAAATATCCTTGAAGCCGGAATTGAACATGAGCATATAAATTTCATGAGATGAGAAGAACTTGGCCTCTGCGTAGAATAGGCTCTTATCCTTTTTGGCAAGATACACCTTGCCGAGGGTACTTTCTCTGTCCACGATAGCAATACTGAGCCTGCCCCCTTTTCTTAGGACTCGGTATGCCTCTCCGACTGCTTGCAGGGGCTCTTTAACGAAGCAGATACTGGTTACTATCAATACAAAATCGAATGCTCCAGGTTTATAGGGAAGAGCCTCCGCCACCCCATTGATGATGTGTATTCCGCTTCCTGCAAGCTTCTTATACATCTGCGGCGCAGGCTCCACCCCGTGGCCTATACCTAAAGGTACGGCAAACTGCCCTGTTCCGATGCCAATTTCAAGTGACCTTCCCTTTTTTTGTGCTGCTTTTAATGCTTTAATTTCGGACTCAAACAGATGCGGGTTTCTATCAAACCAAGAATCGTATTCATCCGAGAAATTCTCGAAAGGGTTGTCCATAAACTCCACCGTTATCTTTGTACTATAAGTATTCTTTGATTATACATAATCAGAGGTTATGAGCAATAGTTCTTGATAATATATGCGAAAAGGTATATGTTGTCTCTTATGGAAAAGAAACTGGAACTACTTATCATCGACATTATGGAAGAATGCACCAGCGGTTGAATGCCTCTACCGGTCGCCCCCGTGGGGGGTGCAGATAGTCTTCATGAGCTTACCCGTATGCTGCATTTTATGCTTGCCGAAAGACTCGGTGAGCAGGAGTTTGAGGTACGATTTGTAGATGTAAACAGTCCAGAAATATTCGAATTTCCGGAAGAGTTTGCAGATATTGCCGGTGATTTTAACATTCTACCGTATATCTCCCTGAATGGAACGCTTTTCCTAGGTGGTGAGCGAAATCCTGCTGTTATCATAAGAGAGCTTGAAATCAGGGGATTCCTAAAAGAGAGGGTTTAGGTCACCTCCCGCATTGTGGTTATCAGGATAAGTTTTTTAGCAGAGGATATTAATACTTAGCTCATATATTTATATTCAATTAATGATTTGAGTGTACAAAAAGATTATTTCCGTATGACACGCACGCTTACGTGATCAGATGTATAGGTGTGAATTGTTTAAACGAAAGTTCTTCAGTTCTGTTTTTTTATCATTGTTCGATTGCTGGTGTTGTCACTGGATCGCTTTGTGCGAAATACAGCAAACAGGGACATGAGAAAGTGAGGTTCAAAAACGGGACGTTTGCAGCAGGATGTTTAATCAATGCTTTCGTCAACTATTCTGAAGGGTCTTAATCAATAAACTTTCCTTAGCTAAGGGAATGATTCATGTGAGTGGACCCTGAACTATCTGTAAGAAGCACAAAATCAGTCCTCATCGAGAGGCAGTCCTCTGTCCTGCCTGAGCTGTTCCAGTTTATCCAGCGGCCTGTCCAGCATGCGTCTGCGCGTTCCTATGAGTGTCTCATACTCCTTTTGGGCGTCACCAAGCTTTTTGCCAAGGTTGTCCAGCTTGCCGGCGAACAGCCCCCACTGTTTACGAAAAGACCCTATGAGTGAAAGAACCTCGCCGGAGGTCTGTTCCATGGCGTAATTCTCAGCGGCCTGACGTATTACACTGAGGACAGAAAAGAGTGATACCGGTGAACAGAGGGAAACGTTTTGTTCAAAGGCATAGTCGGAAATCTCAGGTGCTTTCTCCATGATGAAGCCGTAGATCTGCTCGTTGGGCATGAAAAGCAGGGCGAAATTGAGTGTGTTCGCCTCCGGATCGATGTACTCCCTTGAGGCAACTTCCTTGATTCTTGCCTTAACATCCTTGGCAAAAGCAACTATGAATGATTGATCATTTTCCGATTCAAGGTATTTCAGGTAATTATCGAGTGGGAATTTAACATCCATGTTGAGTATCATTCCGTTCGGCATAGGGAATGTGAAGTCGGGACGCTTGCCGTTGTCCATGGTTCTTTGTTTGTAGTAGTTTATGTTCTCCATGAAATCCGCCGCACGCAGTATGTCCTCAGCCATACGCTCTGCCCAGCGACCCCTTTTAGATGATGAGGAGAGGGCTTCCTTAAGTGAATTTGTGACCTTATACAGTTCTTCGGCGTTTCTCGAGGTAGTCTTAATCTGCTCTGAAAGGGCTGAGAATTTGTTTTCTCTATCCTTTTCGAACTCATTAATTAGAAGGGTAACCTTCTCCAGCTCCTTGCCCATACCGTTCAGGTGCTGGTCGATGAGCATCTTTTTAGATTCAAGTTCCCCGGAATCAGCCTTGCGTTCCTGCTTTGCAAGCTTCAGGAATTCCTCGGAGTTTCGGCTGAGCGCATTCATGGAGAGGCTGTCGAAGCTGTCCTTAAGGCTGGCGGTTATAGACTCCAGCTCCTCATCTTTACGGTTTTCCATCTCTTCCTGTTTCTTTCTTAGCGAGTTAAAGTATACTCCAGCCAGGAAGGCTCCAATAACTAACCCTGCGAAAAATACTGATGGTATGATTATGTTTTCCATGTTCTGAAATTATCAGAAGTGGGCCTGCCGGGCAATAAAAGACTTTCGTTATAATCAATGTTGCATAAATTTTAGTAGGGCTGCGATCTATAATTGAAGTTGACTGTAATATGTATAGAATTACGTGACACAAATTTAAACAGGAAGGCAATATGTCAGGCTGTATTGTACTTATTGAAACAGACAGCACGTCCCCCATTGGTGTTAGTGGGATTCTGCGTTCATATATATCAAAGGGTTACTCTATTATTCCATTCATACCAAAGGTTAAAATTGAGAATCCAGCTATATCGCCGGATAACATACGGGTGGATATGCGAGCCTTGGTCTACTGCGAAGCGGCAAAGACAGAGCCAACGCTAAGACTCTTTCCCAGTCAGGGAACGGAAGGGTCTATGGATGAAGAAGAGTTTGAAAAAGCAAAGATTTATCTTGAGCAGATAGAAGAAGAGGAAAAGCTCGTTGTTGTTATTATGAATGACAGTATGACTGGGTATTCAAATGAATTTATCGACTGGCTCGGTGCCCCGGTATTTCCGGTTGGAACAAAGAGTGGGATAGAAAACTTTGTGGAGAATACTAAAACGCCCTGGGAGACTGAGATGCTTTTGAAGGGGTGTGTCCTTTACGGTGATAAAGGCTTGAAAAAAGTGAGCGATCTTCCAGTAACTGGAAGAGTTAACGTTGAAAAGGAGTCATACAGCGAACTTCTGGCACTATTTGAAGTTTTTAAGGGCGGAGGTATTGATGCTTGTGCGGTTAATATACCAAATCTCAGTATCTATTCCGACCTCTTTGCACTAAGGATTCAGGATGATTTGACAATAAGGTGGGTGAATGAGCCATGGGAAGCGGAAAACTGTGATATGCTTATAGTTCCCGCCTCCGAAAATCCCTGCCAAGATATGGTATACATGAAGAGAAGAGGATTTGAAGAGATGTTCAAGCATAAGCTGGGCAAGATCCCGATACTTGGATTCTGTGCTGGCTATGCAATGTTTGGAAGAAGGTACTACACCGAAGGTGACAACTCAGGAAGGCTGTGTCAGGGGATGGGTCTGGCCGATTTTGAGACTGTACTACGTCGTGGTGATTACCTTGAATGTGCAAGGTATAGGTTCAGTGGTGAACAGGAATGGCTCGATTTCCCCGTGGCGGGGAGCAGGATCTATAGAATGGCAGGAATAATGGAGCATGGCGTTATTTCAGATGTAGATGTTAAGGCACCTCTAGAAGGAGCACTACGCTTAAAGCTTGATTTTACTAAATATGAAGAGGTTGAGGCTGCAATTAACTTTATCGCAGAAACAACCGAGATATACGGCGATATTCGTGAGTTCTGATTGCCCCTTTTTACGGCGGGTGTTATATATATTTTTTGGAGGCAGTAATGTTCCCTGTTGTCTATAAAATCTCTGGAAAGGAGATACTGTTTGCCGGCGGCGATCAAGTTCATGAGCGCATCGCTTCGGAACTGTTAACAGAGGATCCCATTGTTACAGTTATCGCTCCCTCTGTTACTGATAACCTAAGAACCTTTTCCCGATTCGGCAGGGTGAATATTATGGAGCGCTGGGCAGAAGCTTCGGATATTGAGAGAAAATATAAGCTGGCCTTTATTAATACCGGTGACCCGGAGCTGGACGAGGAGCTTGCAGACGCAGCAGGCAACGCTGGAATCCCTGTTTACTGTCATAGGAATGAAAAGCTGTCAGACTTCGAGATTCCGAGAGTGTTAAGGGACAGGAAAAACGGTATGATGCTGTCGGTGTGTCCTTCTGTTCATGGCGATATTGACCCCGATGCCTTTCTTGAGAGAGTAGGGGAATTTGTAAAAGATATGGAGCTTGAGGAATCTTGAAATTCATCTGGAAACGTTACGATAAATACATCTTCGCCGCCATAGTTGCGGCATTATTCTGTTTTTTCTATTTTGATATACCTGTGATAGAGTACTTTGACACCATCCCAGATCCGGTACATGAGTTTTTTGATGATGTCACTATTTATGGTAGCGCCCTTTATTCATTACTTGCAGGCCTGATCATGTGGGCAGTCTTTCGTAAGTCTGACCGCAAGGTGGCAAGAACAGGCATATTCCTCTTTTGGTCTGTGGCGGTTTCGGGACTTCTTGTGGATCTGATTAAGTTTCTCGCAGGCAGATACCGACCTACGCTTTATTTCAGCGATAACAAATATGGGCTCGATTTTCTGGAATATGCTTACGAGATGGTGTCTTTCCCCTCTGGTCATTCAGCCACCGCCTTTGCAGTGGGGACTACGTTTGCGCTGCTTATCCCCAGAAGTGGCTGGTTCTTTTATCCTTTTGCCGCATTAGTTGCTTTCAGTCGTATAGCCATTACAAAGCACTACCCAAGCGATGTTATTATAGGCTCTATGTTCGGCTATCTCACTGCTGTTTATCTACTTGAACGGTTTTACCCGGATCTTAAGTCGGCGAACCGTAAGAAAGAAAGTGGTCAAGCGGATAAGAATATTACACCGAAGGGTTAAGCAAGCTACAACTTCATGACGAATACACAGGTGAGCATATGAATGCACACTCATTAAATCTTTGTAGGTATTCTCTTCAACATACATCTCAAGATGCACTTCTGCACAGAACCTGGTTTTAGCCTTCCCAAATATTTTCATGTGTCAAGATATCCAGTGCCCAGATCGGTATAGTTAAATTAACCCACGGAATGTCACTATATTAGGACCTCTAATGTTATGACCAGCCCGAGTGACACATTATGACTAGTGCGGCATATTCAACAAGAATAGAATAGCTGGATAGAACTCAATATTGCAAGCATGAAAAAATGTGCATGCTATCAAGTAAAGGTAAGTGGTTATCGGCGGTGTCTGTTGCCGGATTCAGCAGATCTTAAAGGTGGGTGGTGGGTGCGACGCAGGTTGCCGCCAAAAACCTCTTCGGCTTTAGTGTTTGCTGGTTAAGTAGGTGTGCTCTCCATTATTCTACTTTTTTCAATAAAAGGCTACCAGCCATGAAACTGCATACTATCTAGTAGTATTGAGCCTCTATTCCGAGCACATTGAAGTAATGCGCAATTGAGCAAATGAAATCATAAGTTGGTTGTCTCTTTTCATTTGAGGTTAAACGATGTTGTTAAACTGGAAAGCCGGTTGCGCACTCATAAAAAAAGGGGAGCCGAAGCTCCCCCATTTGATTAACTTTAAAAAAATCTCGTTTACTCGATGCCGGCTGCTTCTTCAAGCATAGCAGTAGTAACAGACTTGGGACGCTCGATAGGATAACCGAGAGCTCTGTCCCATGTGATGTTGGCAAGAACACCGATTGCTCTACCGACACCGAAGAGAACTGTATAGAAGTCGTACTCAGTAAGGCCGTAGTACCACTGGATAACGCCGGACTGTGCGTCAACGTTGGGCCAGGGGTTCTTAGCTTTACCCTGCTCCTTGAGGATATCGGGAGCTACTTCGTAGATCATGGAAACAACCTTGAAGAGCTCGTCATCGGGAAGGTTGTTCAGGCAGTACTCACGCTGAGAGGTGTATCTGGGGTCGGTCTTTCTGAGAACTGCATGACCGTAACCGGGGATAACCTGACCGCTGTTGAGTGTATCCCAGAGGAACTGAGTAAGCTGCTCTTTTGTGGGAACCTGTCCGCCGAGTTTCTTGAAAACATCCTGGATCCATCTGAGAACTTCCTGGTTTGCGAGGCCGTGAAGGGGGCCGGCAAGACCGTTGATTCCAGCGGAGAGTGAGTAGTAAGCATCGCTGAGAGCGGAAGCCACGAGGTGAGTAGTGTGTGCAGAAACGTTTCCTGACTCGTGGTCGGAGTGAAGGATGAAGTACATTCTTGCAACATCGTCATAGGGAGCATCGATGCCCATCATGTGTGCAAAGTTGCCGCCGAAGTCGAGGTTCTTATCGGGAGCGATGGGTGTGTCGCCCTTGTACTTGATTCTGTAGATGTAAGCTGCGATTTCGGGAAGCTTAGCAAGAAGATCGCAAGCGTCTTCGTACATGGGCTCCCATGCAGTCATTTTATTAAAACCTTCCTCATAGAACTTTGCGAACTTTGATTCACGCTGCATAGCAACGATGGCAGCGGAGAACATAGTCATGGGGTGTGAATCCCTGGGCATAGCTCTGAGTGTATCGAATACGTACTGGGGAACCTGAGCTCTTTTCTTGAAGTCCTCAACAACTTCCTCGGCCTGCTCTTTAGTGGGGATATCGCCTGTGAGAAGGAGATACCAGAAGCCTTCAACGTAGGGGTAGTCCTTACCGTCGGGTCTGGGGAGCTTGTCCATAACTTCGGGTATAGTGTGTCCGCGGAAACGGATTCCTTCGAAGGGGTCGAGGTAGGAGATGTCTGTTACGAGGCACTTAACACCCCTTGCACCGCCGATAGCCTGTCCGATAGTTACGTCGCCGAGCTTAACATCACCTTTCTCCTTGAGGAGCTTGGTGGTCCGAGGGCGATGCTCATCAATCTTTTGCTTGAGAACGTCTTTAAGTCCCATATAATGCCTCCTTGATACAATTATCTTTAATTTTATACCGCTGTTTATTTTCTATCACTCAAAAGGGTCGGTGTCAATAGTTAAATTGTATACAGTATCCATAAAGCGACTGTGCGTTTGGTAATGATTAAATCACCACTGTATAATATAAATCCCATAATGACAGTGTTTAATATGGTGAAACATATGTTCTGTTTTGACTGATATTCCAGAATAGTTAATATCAAGGGTGCATATGCGAGAAATAAACATTGATTTTACAATTGTATCTGACTCGGATATATCAGCCATACTTATAGAGCTGTGCGATCTCCACCGGGGCGGGTATTCTAAAGATGTTTCATATTAAATGTATTAACTTATTCAATATAAAGTTGACATGAATTTGTTGAAATAGATGTGTATAGCTGATATTAATGTACTTTTCCGCATAAAGAGAGGGGTAGATGTTCGGTTTTACTGTAATTATATTCAGCGCATTCAGCCATTCCCTCTGGAACGTTCTTCTTAAGAAATCCCGCGATAAATACGTTTTTAACTTCTACATGCACCTTGTAAACTTCCTTTTTTTCAGCGCAATGTACCCTGTTTTATTTCGAAATTATATGTATTTCGATTTAGATGCAGTGCTTTATGCCGCTGCTGGCGGGTTGTTCTTTTCCTTATACCATCTATTCCTGTCAACGGCGTATCATTACAGCGATGTGTCGGATATATACCCCATAACGACCTCTTCGCCCCTATTCATAGTACTTTGGGCGACTATGTTCTTTGGCGAGCAGATATCCTTAACAGGCTTTGCGGGCATTGTTGTTACGATAGTCGGTGCGCTTCTGCTTAATACGCATAAGGGGATCGGGATCCAGTTCGGCAAGGGGCCTTTATATGCCCTTTTGGCGGCATTCTCCTATTCGTTTGGTGCCATGGCGGACAAGGGTGGCGTCACCATAGGCAATTTTATCCTTTACACCTACTCCCTCTGCTTCTTTATGACGTCTTGGCTGTTTGCATATTCACTGCGCTATAAGCCTTTCAGGATGGACTTTATCAAAAGGGAATGGAAACTTTTCACCACGGCGGGTATAGTTGTCTTTGTATCGTTCACAAGTTTCCGCTACGGGCTGACTATGGTAGAAGTTTCCTATGCGGCGGCGATACGTCAGGTGAATGCGATCTTTGCTTTGATCCTCGGTGTACTGCTCTATAAGGAGCGTGCGGGATTGCCTAAAGTGATCGCAACATTGATAATTATGGCCGGGATCGTCCTGATCAGAATTGGCATGTAACTTGTTACTATAGAGTTCAAGTAGTGGAACAACCACGCTGTTGAGATGGATCTCGCAAGAGCCGGCAGGACGCCGGCTTCTTTTATTTCAGGGTGTTAACCGTTTGTCAGCAGAGCATCAAGTCCCTTGATATCAGCTATTCTAGCCGTAGGTTCATCGGTGGAGATTGTTATGATCGTATTTCCATTCTCTCCCTGTCCGGCAGGGCGCACGCTCTCTATCCGGCCTGAAATGCGGAAAAATTTTCTATTAGGTGTATCTTTCCTGCTCTTGTGCTCCACCCTGAGGGCGGCCACGGCGGGTATGAGTTTAATATCCATGCCGCACCTCCAGTTATTTTATATATAATCGGTCAATTCCATAAAAAGTTACAGGGTTTATTCAGGTTGCTACTTGTTGTAGTAGCTGTCAATGAAGGAGTGGTCGGTCAGGTTCAGGTGTTCCCTTTGGGTTTTGTATTCATCCATATATTTCTTTTTGAGCTTTTCAAGCTCCATAATCTTTTGGGTGCTTTTGGACAGCTTTTTCTGGATACGCTCAATAAGGCATTCGTAGGTTTTACGCTTCTTGCGCTTTATTCTGCCCTCCATCTCTTTTTTCATTCGGGAGAGTATAGCATGCTGACGCTGATTGAAGTTTTTTTCCGCCTCTAGCATCCTTTCTGCCTCCTCAAGCCGTTTTCCGTATCGGCTGAGTGTATCGGCTTTCATCTCGTTGATGTCCCGGTTAAACTGTGATAGTGGTTCCATATTGAAATGATATGAGAAAGGGAGTTTCCATGCAAGAGCTTTTGCTTGATGTACACCGCAGGCTGGCGGAACGATACATACACTTGAAGTGGTGGCCGGCTGATACTGATTTTGAGATGGCTTGCGGTGCTATACTCACCCAGAACACGAACTGGCGCAATGTTGAGAAGGCAATAGCCGGTATGAAGGATGGGGGGTTGATGTCGCCGGAGGCTGTTTTGTCGGCGGATTATGAGTTCTTAAAGGAGTGCATCAGACCTTCGGGCTATTTTAATCAGAAGGCGGAGCGTCTTGTTATCCTCAGCAGGTTTATATTAGATCTACCCGGTGGAACCATAAGTGGTTTGGCTGAATATCCAGCGGAAAGAGCCCGAGAGATGCTTTTGGATTTGAAGGGTGTTGGCGAGGAGACGTGTGATTCGATCCTTCTGTACGGTGCCGGGTTTCCTGTGTTTGTGGTAGACGCCTATACTATGAGGGTGTTTACGAGGCTTGGCATATTGGAATCGAAGAAGTACGGCGAGTATCAGCGGATGTTTATGGATAATATTGAGCCGGATGCAGAGCTTTACGGCATGTACCACGGCGAGATTGTGGAGCATGCGGCGACTGTGTGTTTAAAGCGCAGTCCGAAATGTGGTGAATGCGTATTGGCGGAGATATGTGAGCGTAAAGGTGTTGCAGAAAGCTGAATAGGGGTGTATTTTTTCAGACGATCCAGCAAGCAGGCCGGGCGGCCGCCGGTGCGTTATGCACGGGAGGAAAGTCCGGACACCAAAGGGCAGGATGGTCGGTAACGCCGACCTGTCGTGAGGCAGGGAAAGTGCCGCAGAAAAGAGACCGCCCGTCCGTTATGGGCGTGGTAAGGGTGGAATGGTGGAGTAAGAGCCCACCGCTCCCGGGGGTGACTTCGGGGGGCAGGGTAAACCCCATCCGGTGCAAGGTTAAATAGGTGAGCGTAGTAGGGCTGCCCGCCCGATGCTCACGGGTGAACCGCTTGAGCTGTGCGGCAACGTACAGCCTAGAGAAATGACCGCCGCCGCTTTCATAAAGCGGTACAGGATCCGGCTTATAGGCCTGCTTGCTGGTTTATTTTATTTTCCTTAACGTATCTTGAAATCCCGTAAAATTAATATTATAATGTACTCGATGTGTGAATATAGTCGAGGTGTGTTTATGAGTCGTGAGCCGGATGCTCTTAGTGATAATTTTACTGACCTGCTAAATCGTGAACTTGAGATCGAAACTCTTACAGGGGTTATTGAGAATACAACAACTCCGTATGTTCTTTCCATCTCATCACCCTGGGGTTCAGGAAAGACTACGTTTATGAAACTCTGGAAGAAGCATTTGGATAAGAAGGAATATAAAAGTGTCTATTTCAGTGCCTGGGAAACTGACTATGCTGAGGATCCGATAATCGTTTTACTTGGAGAGTTTTATTCACAGTTTGAGGGTTTACTGGGTGATAAGGATAAAGAACTGCTCGAAGAGATATATACAAAGGCAAAGCTAATTATTACTAGAGCCTTATCGCATTTAGCAAAAGTATATTCTAAGGGTGTGTTTGATGAAGAAATGCTAAAGGCAATAACTGAAAATGAAGGTGACTCATATATTAAGGAATATGAAAACATTAAAGGAGCAACTAAGGATTTCAAGTTATGTTTAAAGAAGATTGCCGATAGAATCTCTTCTGATTTTCCACTGATTTTCTTTATTGATGAACTCGACCGCTGTAGGCCTACATATGCCGTTGAATTTTTGGAAAGAATAAAGCATTTATTTGAAGTTGAGGGGATCATTTTCGTTTTAGCTATTGATAAGAAACAGCTTTGTAATTGTATAAGAGGTCTGTATGGAAATGACTTCAACTCTGAAGTTTATTTGAGAAGATTTATTGATTTAGAGTATGAGCTATACAGTGGAGATAAAGATACTTTTATTGAAGAAAAGAAGACAGTGAAAGGCAGTGAAAATCTAGCACCTTATAGTCATTATAGTGTTTTACTGAAGAGAATAGTCACTAACTCAGAAATTGAGTTAAGAGATATTGTTCAATACCTTGCATTATGTGAGAGAGCACTCGATATTAGCAATTTCAAGGATCATAATATTGTTATGCTTATTCCTGTCCTTAGTTATTTGTACCTATTTGAGAGGGAAATGTTTGATGATTACATATCAGGAAACACCGGACCTGATCTCATCTTGACAACATTGTTTAAAGATGAAGATCTTGATGATGGGGCTATTTCATTTGAAATAAAAAAAGTTGAAGCAATGTTGAATGTGTACTCAATAACTAAAGGTCAAAATTCAAATATATATCTAAATAGTTCGCATCAAATAGAGACTCCCAATATAAGAAAATATCCAGATAGTTATGTTGATGAAATAAAGAATGAAGTTAAAATGATGAGAACTAATAGTACTCATCCCTTCGGTGAGAGAGTTAAACGAGCAGCATTATTAGTTAAGATGATATACCATTGAGAATAGGTTTCTGATATGTATAAAAAAAGACTATATCATTTCACTGAACCCTCTCAATATTATGACTATCCCCTCTCCGAAATGAGAGGGCATGCTGAGACGGCATACCTCCTCAATAATCCTGAAAACCGCAGACAGTTGCTTAAGAGTATCAGAGAGTACGAGGAGGGGAGGGTTCTACTGAAACCTCTCCTCTAAAAACTCTGCCATGTGATCCGGTGATTCGACCCGGTGATCAGCGTGCTTTGCGAGTTCGTCGTTATTCCCCACGCAGACAGTGTTTCCGGCGTATCTGAACATCTCGAAATCGTTGGCGCCGTCGCCGAAAACCCATATATCCGTTTCGCTCAGGCCAAACTTCTCCGCAAGAACTGCAACACCCGTTCCCTTGTTCGTCCCCTTCGGTACAAAATCCACGCAGTCGCTGTGGTAATATGCCAGAATGGTTTCGCTCTCAAGGGTGCGGGCGAGATCGTGAAATTGACCTATTAGACCCATGTCAAATGGAAACATTGTTATATTTGTTACATTGGGCTGGATCCAGCACTTGTTGCCGAATTTTGATATATACGCCGTTTTTATCAGTTCGAGACGGTTCTTCGTCTCCTCGCTTACAGGGGCTATATACTGATCGCTGGGTGGGAAATATCCATCCACAGAGACAGTTCCGCCATTCTCTCCAATTATGGCCGCCTCAGGTATGCCCAACTGACGTACAAGACCGGATATATAGCACGCAGGCTTACCGGAAGCTACTGCCAGATAATGCTTTTTCGAAAGCTTTCGCAGTATTTCACTGGTGGAATAAGGGGCTGGAGAGTTAATCTCACAAAGGGTTCCGTCTATGTCGAAGACAAGGAGTTTCTTTTTCATGCCAATATTATGCCATAGCGTAGAAACTGTGCAATATCAAATAATCGAAAAATATTATTGGTATTTCCAATCGCCTAAACACTGCTCCACAGGCACTTTACAGAGCATATGCCCATATGAGTCACTGTTAACAAAACTTTATCTATATAAAACTTGCATTAAGATAACGTTTGGTTTGACTAGGGTGGAAAAAATGGATAGAATGAATACTGTATACAGAATACAGTTTATGTGTTAAACGTGTTCGATTACTTATATTTAAAGTGATTTGTTATTTTGTCCACCGCTTTTGGCGGTTCGCCGGGGTTGCCCGGCCGGTTGGCGGATTTATTCGTCTAAAAAGTTGTTCAGGAGCCGGCAGTGAAACAGGACACATTGCTAGAGAGCAAGCCGCTCAGAGAAAAGATTGCCGATAAAATCAGAGCGGATATTATAAAAGGCGTTCACGAGGATGGTGAGCGTCTTGTTGAACCAAAACTGGCTAAAAGCCTTGGCATAAGCCGAACACCCATCCGGGAAGCTTTACGCCAGCTCGAAACAGAAGGTTTTATTGAGATCGTACCCCGAAAGGGAGCCGTTGTGAAAGCCCTTACCATCAAGGATATAGACGATATATACGCCGTTAAGGCCAGCCTCGAAGGGCTCGCCGCAAGGCAGGCAACGGAGAATCTTAAAGAAAAGGACATCGAACGCCTTCGCAAGATTAACCAGAAATTTAGCGATATTGCCTATGAAAATCCCAATGTTATGGATGAATATCTCAAATACAACATAGACTTTCATAATATTTTTATTATGGCCTCCGAAAACCAGAAGATCCTCGAGATTCTGGACGGACTCTCCAAAAACTTCCAGAGGCTCAAGACCGTTCTGGTTTCGAATCCGGAGAGGGCGAAGAAGGCTGTGGCTGAGCATAACGAGATCATAGAGGCCTTTGCCTCAAAGGATCCCGAGCTCGTGGAAATGAAGGTTCGGTGGCATATTGAGAATGCCTGGGAATTCCTTAAGTCAAACATCAACAATAAATAGTTTAGACCGGAGATTATAAATTGGGTGTAAAAGACATAAATATCGACAACACACCATTAAGCGAAAAGATTGCGGAAACGATCCGCTCCAATATAATGAAGGGCGTTATTAAGCCCGGCGAAAGGCTTGTTGAGCCTAAGCTTTCTGAACAGCTCGGCATCAGCCGCACCCCCATACGTGAGGCTCTGCGCCTCCTTGAGATGGAGGGTTTTATAGAGATTATCCCCCGCCGTGGCGCCATCGTAACCCAGATCACCGATAAGGACATTGATGACATTTTCGTCATTAAGATCCGCCTTGAATCCCTCGCTGCAAGGCTCTCCGTAAGCAAAGTAAGCGATGCGGACATTGAGAGGATGAAGGAGCTCGCACAGAAGGTGAAGGAGGGCAGCACCAAGGTTACGAACATGGTGAACTGGAACTCCGAATTCCACGATATCTTCATAAACAACTGCGGAAACGAACGTCTTATTCGAATTCTGGAAGGGCTTCAACAGCAGTTCAAACGTGCCACTGTCTATTCCTTCACCGAGATGGGGAGGACAAAGCAGGTAAATGAGGAGCACATCAGCATCATCGAGGCCTTTGAGAACGAGGATGAGGATAAGGTCGAGGAGCTGGTGGAAAAGCACATCATGAACGGCTGGAACTTCATCCGTTCGAGGGTTCCCGTAAGAGAGGCGCAGGGGGAGTAAAAATCCCCCGTTTTCGGTTTTTCTCCTATTTAACGATGACATTAATGTGGCATCATGCTATACCTTTCATGTTTTCCCGGTTATTAATATCTTTCCATATAAATTTCGGAGTAAATAATGAAAGTTAAGGTTTATGTAAAGCTCAAGTCCGGTGTTTTAGACCCCCAGGGTCAGACTATCCTCGGCTCTGTGCGCAGGCTGGGACACGATTTCGTTAAGGATGTCCGTGTGGGAAAATTCTTTGAGATCGAGGTGGATGAAACCGAGAATCTTGAGGAAAAGATAGCTGAAATCTCTGACAAGGTCCTTTCAAATCCCATAATTGAAGAATTCAGCATAGAAACAGATGGGGACAGATGATGAAAGCGGGAGTTGTTGTTTTTCCCGGTTCCAACTGCGACCATGACTGTTACCACATCCTCAAGCACGTTTTGGATGTGGACACCGCCTTTCTCTGGCATAAGGACACCGACCTTTCCGGTATAGACCTTGTTGTCCTGCCCGGCGGATTCTCCTACGGCGACTATCTGCGCAGTGGAGCCATAGCCAAGCTTTCCCCCATTATCGAGAGTGTTGCCGAATTCGCCGACAAGGGGGGGCATGTCCTCGGGATATGCAACGGTTTTCAGGTACTCACCGAAACCGGCCTTCTGCCGGGCGTGCTCATGCGCAACCGTTCCCTCAAGTTCATAAGCAGGTACGTTAATCTCCGTGTGGACAATGCGGACACACCATATACCACAAGATACGTGGACGGGGAGATCGTCAGCATTCCCATAGCCCATATGGACGGCAACTACTACGCCGATGAGGCCACCCTCAATGAGCTTGAGGCGAATAACCGCATAGTTTTCCGCTACTGCGACGACAACGGAGAGGCCTCAGCAGAAGGGAACCCCAACGGAAGCCTGAACAATATAGCGGGGATCATGAACAAGGGTGGGAACGTCCTTGGAATGATGCCTCATCCGGAAAGGTGTGCGGAGGATTTCATGGAGACGAACCACGGCTACTACCTCTTTGAATCCATAAAGAAAACTCTCAGCGGTGTTTTATGAGCATGTACGATACATTTAAATACCCGCCTGTAACGGCGGAAGCGGCCCGGGGCATGGGTCTGAAAGACGATGAATTTCTGAGGGCTAAGGAGATCCTCGGCAGAGAGCCGAACTATATCGAGCTCGGCGTATTCTCCGCCATGTGGAGTGAGCACTGCAGTTATAAAAGCAGCCGCCTGCACCTTGCCAAGCTCCCCACCAAGGCTGACTGGGTTGTCCAGGGCCCCGGCGAGAACGCCGGAATAATCGAAGTGGACGGCGATATCTGCGCCTGCTTCAAGGTGGAGAGCCACAACCATCCCTCATATATTGAACCCTTTCAGGGTGCAGCCACGGGCGTAGGCGGTATCATGCGTGATGTTTTCACCATGGGCGCAAGACCCGTTGCCGCCATGAACTCCTTGCGCTTCGGAACCATAGACAACGATAAAACCAGAAGCATATTCGAAGGGGTCGTTTCGGGTATTTCCCATTACGGCAACTGCTTCGGCGTTCCTACTGTTGGCGGTGAGGTGTTCTTTAACCCCTCATACAGGGGGAACCCCCTTGTGAACGCCTTCTCCCTCGGCATTGTGAAGAAGGATAAGATTTTCCTCGCAAAGGCGGAAGGTGAGGGGAACCCGGTAATATATGTGGGTGCGAGAACCGGAAAGGACGGCATCCATGGCGCCACCATGGCGAGTGAGGAGTTCAGCTCCGAGAGTGAATCAAAACGCCCCAACGTCCAGATTGGCGATCCCTTTAAGGAGAAGCTTCTCCTTGAGGCGTGCCTTGAGCTTATGAAGCACGACTGGGTTGTGGGCATTCAGGATATGGGCGCAGCAGGGCTAACAAGCTCATCCTTTGAGATGGGCGCACAGTCCGGAGTTGTCCTAGATCTAGATAAAGTACCCGTCCGTGAGGATGGTATGACCCCATACGAGATAATGCTCTCCGAATCCCAGGAGCGCATGCTTATGGTGGTTCGCAAGGGGTGCGAGGATAAGGTTCGTGAGATCTTCGATAAGTGGGATCTTGAGGCGGCTGTCATAGGAAGGGTTGCCGCAGACGGCAACGTAAGGCTCACATGGCAGGGTGAGGAAGTGGCATGCATACCCGCCGCACCACTTTCCAGCGAGGCCCCCAAATACGACAGACCCTATGCCCGCCCCGATTATATGGATGAACTGAACGCCCCTGTTAAGGTGGAGAACACTCTCTCCAACAAAAAGATACTCCTCAAGCTCCTCGAAAGCCCCAACATAGCCAGCAAAAAATGGGTCTGGGAGCAGTATGACCATATGGTTCGTGTGAATACAGCCGTACTCCCTGGGAGCGATGCTGCGGTTCTCCGTGTGAAGGATAGTGGAAAGGGCATCGCTATATCGAGCGACTGCAACAGCCGCTACTGCAGGCTCGACCCCTTCGAAGGGGGGAAGGCGGCCGTGGCGGAATCAGCTAGGAACGTTGCCGTATCCGGTGCCAGACCGAGGGCTCTCACAAACTGCCTCAACTTCGGCAACCCTGAAAAGCCCGATATAATGTGGCAGTTCGTTGGCGCAGTTGAGGGTATGGCTGAGGCTGCCGGGACCCTTGAGACACCCGTAGTGAGCGGGAATGTATCCCTCTACAACGAGACGGAGGGACAGGCTGTCTACCCGACACCCACCATCGTTATGGTCGGTGTGATAGATGACCTTGAAAAAAGGCTCCAGAGCAGATTCAAGAGCGATGATTCACATATCTATCTCCTCGGTACAAACACGGGAGATATCGGCGGAAGCGAGTATTTGAGCGTTATCCACGGTGTCGAGAAGGGGATGCCCCCAAAGGTCGACCTTGAGCATGAGAAGAAGCTCATAGACTTCATGGTGGAGGCCGCTGAGAATGAGCTTGCCCTCTCCGCCCACGATGTATCCGACGGCGGAATAGCCGTAGCTCTAGCCGAGATGGCCTTCGGCGAAGAGGTTCGGGGGTTCAGGGTGGACCTTGAGGAAGACCTTGAAACCGCTGATTTGCTTTTTGGCGAAAACCACGGACGTGTCATTGTCGAGGTATCGGGGATGAAGACCGAGGCCTTTGAAAGGCTTGCTCAGAAGCATAACCTGAGCATAAAATCCATTGGCAAAACCGGCGGAAACCATATAGTAATAAAGCACAGCGGAAGGACTGTCGTAAAAACCGAGACAGCCGAAGCTCGTGAAATACATGCCGAAACCATCGGCAGATGGATGAGCGAATGATTCTGGATCAGGATAAATTCCACGACGAATGCGGCGTTGCCGGTGTATACGGGAGTAAGGACGCTGCGAACCTTGTATATCTTTCGTTATATTCCCTGCAGCACAGGGGACAGGAGGGAGCCGGCATCGCGGTTTCCGACAGGGAGCAGATCCATTACGAAAGGGGGCTCGGTCTTGTGGCGGATATATTCAGTGCGGACGTTATAGATAAGCTGCCCGGGGATATTGCAATTGGTCACAACCGCTATTCCACCACGGGTGAGAGCCACGTCAGGAACGTTCAGCCCTTCTGTGTTGAGATAAACGCAGGTCCCGTTGCCGTTGCCCACAACGGAAACATCGTGAATGCCGATGAGCTACGCAACGAGCTTGTCCGCAACGGTGCTATATTCAACACAAGCTCCGACACCGAAGTACTTGTGCACCTCGTGGCAAAGAGCGGAAGGGATGAGCTTGTCGAGTCGCTTACAGATTCCCTCAAGAAGCTGAAAGGGGCCTATTCACTCCTTATGATGACCAAGGAGAAGATGATAGGCGTTCGAGACCCCCTCGGCATACGCCCTCTTATCCTTGGTAAGCTTGCTAACGGATATATCCTTGTATCCGAAACCGTTGCCCTCGACCTTATCGGTGCCGAGTTCATAAGGGAGATCGAGCCGGGCGAGATGATTATCATAGACGAAACAGGTATGGAGTCACGCTTCCCCTTCAAGAAGAAGAAAGCGATGCCCTGCATATTCGAACATATATACTTCGCCAGACCCGATTCCTATCTCTTCGGACGCAACGTTTACGAGGTTCGCAAGGAGATGGGCAAAAGACTCGCCAAGGAACAGCCCGCAGATGCGGATATCGTTGTTCCCGTTCCCGATTCCGGAGTTGTGGCAACCCTCGGCTATGCGGAGGAGAGCGGGATACCCCTTGAAATGGGGCTTATAAGAAACCATTACGTGGGAAGAACCTTTATCGAGCCCTCCCAGTCTATCCGGCATTTCGGGGTTAAGATAAAACTGAACCCTGTGAAGGATATAATAAAAGGTAAGAGGATTGTTGTGGTGGATGATTCCATCGTAAGGGGAACTACCAGCCGCAAGATAGTTAAGATGCTCCGTGAGGCTGGGGCTTTGGAGGTGCACTTCCGTATATGTTCACCCCCTACCAAATACCCCTGCTTTTACGGTATAGATACCCCCACCCGTAAGGAACTCGTGGCCTCGAGTCATACAACTGAGGAGATCCGCAAGTTTGTCACAGCGGACACACTGGGCTATATAAGCCTCGATTGCCTCGAGGAGTGCGCAGGGGGCGGAAGCTTCTGCAAGGCGTGCTTCAGCGGTGACTACCCCACCTTAAGCAGAAGCGGAGACGGGGATAACCCTAAGTTTGAGGAATGATTTATGGATAACGTACTTATTGTAAGGCTCTTCGGCACAAGCATGGAGTTTGTCTCCGGCTGAAACCCCTCGTATTTCCCCACAGGCTGTGGGGTATCCGATGACCCCTACGAGGACTTGAGTTACAAGCTTGATGCCCTGTTATCGGCGGAGTTCGGCTCTGCCAATGTGGATTTCGGCTATGTGGATGTATCCACTCCGGAGGTCCTGGAGTTCATCAACGATGTTTCTAATATCGTTGAGAACAGGCTCCCACTCCCTTATATAACCCTCAATGAAAGAGCTCTCTGCTGGGGCGTTAAAGACCCTGCGGAGATCGTTAAGAGGGTTAAGGAGAGGCTGCAGGAAGCGGGCTGAGCCCACCCTTGCTATCTGGTGATTAATGGCTTCATTCTCCGGCAGAAGGCTTTCTGCCAACCTTAACATTGTGCGTGGTTATGCTCTGCTCTTCGGAGTTCGTGCATACATCCCCGTTCTCTTTCTGCACTATAGAAATCTTGGATATTCCTTTACAGAAATCTCTTTTCTGACAAGTGGTTTCTTTATCGGTATGCTGGCACTCGAGCTCCCGAGTGGTGTCATGGCGGACAAGCTAGGCAGACGTTTCTCCATGGTCTTTGCCTCGATTATACTGACAGCAGGAACTCTAATGACCGGATACGGAGGGAACTTCGCCGTGCTGTGGCTTGGTGTTTTCCTCGTTGGTGCTTCGGAGGCGTGCGTATCGGGTAGTGACGAGGCTCTTATATACGACACCCTCAAGATTATGGGGAGGGAAGGGGAGTTCAACAAATTCTTCGGTTCGAAGTGGGCTTTTTATACCTTCGGCTATGTTATTGGAAGCCTCTTTATGACAATGGTATATGGCTACGGTATGAAAAGCGTGTTCGCCTTCTCTGCCGTTTTCTCTGCAATCTCCGGTGTTGTTGCGCTGTTTCTATATGAGCCGGAATCTACTGAGCGGGAGCATCTGCCTGGGCATTTCCGCCATTTCTGGGAGACTGGGCTGTATATCCTGCGGAGTAAGGAGCTGGTACTCCTTATGGCTCTTCATGTATCCATACTTATCGCAAATCAGGTCTTTTTTCAGTATCACCAGTTCTTTATGGAAGAGTCAGGTATTGAGGTCGCTATGTTCGGTGTTGTGTATGCGGGTGGGCTCTTCATCTCAGGAGTTTCGGCAAACTACTCCCACATAGTAGAAAACAATCTTGGGGGACAAAAGCTCCTCCGTCTGCTTATACTGCTACCCGCAGTATCTTTCCTCGGTATCGTACTTAACACTTCCGCTTTTATGGTAATTCTGGCGTTTATCCTCTGTGAGGCGGCCTTCGGGTTTGCGCTCCCCTTCTTCAACAGGCTTTTTAACGACCGTGTTCACTCCCACCACAGGGCAACGGCGGTTTCCATACGCTCCTTTGCGGACAGCGTAAGCATCGCCTCTGCAGTGCCGTTCTTCGGGCTTATTACGGATTCCCAGGGTCTCCGCCCAACAGCTCTGGCTCTTTTCCTCTTTGTTGTTCTCCTTGCGTGGCCATCACTCAGAGCCTTTGCAAGCGTTACAAAGAGTGAACTGCTTAGAAAGGGCTCCTCATAGCTTAGAGCCTTGCATTGATTCCCGAAAGAACGATGCGCATTGCACGGAGTGTCTTCTTATCCTGCACACCTATGACCCTTCCAAGGTATGCGTAGTATTCGGGGAGTATGCGGTTCACCGTCTCACGCCCCTTTTCTGACAGGCTTACCACCTTTTTCCTCCCATCCTCCTTCATAGGTACGGATGTGATATAACCCTCACGCCTGAGCCTCATTAACAGACCTGTGACGGTGGGTTTTCTCAAGCCCATCGAAGTGGCGATCTCATGGGGGAGCATGCTTCCGCCGCTGTCGCTCAGGGTGCTAAGCAGGGTGAAGCGGCTGGGTGAGAGTCCGTAATCATGAAAGAATGCCTCCAGGTGGAGGCTTAGGTTCTCCATGGTGTATACCATGTCGAAGAGAGTGTTGAGCGAATCGGTTTCAATATCGGGGATATGCCTTGAGAGGGAGTTAAGCTCTTCCCTTCCGGGAATGGGGTATCGGTTTTTCATAGAAAGCCTCATGGAGTTCGTTAGTAAGCTCACTATAATACTACCATAATCGGGGATAAAAAAAAGGCCCGCTTCAAAAGCGGGCCCTTGGGAATTTTATATCAATCTTCCAGTAGCTTCTTAATCGCTGAGTATCTCGGGTTTATCTCAATCTCTGCCTTCTCCCTCTTTGAATCCAGATAGGAGTTAAGGGCTGTTTCCGACTTGACGGAATAAATGGAGGTTTCGATCTCATCCCTGGAGTCCGCAAGGAGGTCCATATCGGGGGCCTCATGCTCCTTAACCCTTACGATGAAGACGTTTCCACCGTTCACAAAGGGCTGCTCAAGGAAAGTGCCGGGCTCGTTGGAGAATGCGCTGTCCATAAGCTCAAGGTTCATGCCGATTCCGGGTATGGAGTCGTTTCTGAAGAACTTGGGCGTCGTGCTATAGGTGAGATTAAGCTTCTCAGCCGCTGCTTCCATGCTTCCTTCGGCGATGGCGTTCTCCGCTTCTTCCTTTGCGATATCAAGGGCCTGTTCTGCTATGTAGTCCTCTCTGACTTCGTTTCTGACTTCGCTGAACTCAGGAACTCTGGCTTCCTGTATATCCACAACCTCGAAGATATACTTTTTGCCCATGATATCGGTAACCTGGCTTACCTCGGACTGAGCGAGTCCAAAGATAGCTTTAATTGCTTCGGGGTTGCCTGATATGGGATCAACAACCTGATCCTGGGAGAAATATCCTGTTTCTTCAATATCGAGCTTCTTCTCTGCCGTGTCGTTGTATGCTGTAAGGTTGGATGCCTTTACGACCTCTGTGTATATCTCAAAGACCCTGTCCTTGAATTTGCTGAGCAGTTTGTCGGACTCGAGGGACTTTGCGATGATTCCCTTAACCTCGTCAAGGGTGGGGTCGTATTCCTCGACCTTATCCTCAACCTTGATTATATGGTAGCCGTACATGGTCTTTACGATACCGCTGACCTCGCCCGGCTCCAGATTGAATGCAGCTTCCTCGAATTCGGGAACCATCTGTCCCCTTGTGAAGTATCCAAGATCGCCGCCGTTCTGGGCGGAGGAATCGGCAGAGTATTTCTTTGCCAGCTCGGCGAACTCTGCACCCTCCTCAAGCTCCTTGAGGACCCTGTTTGCCTTCTCAAGGTTTTTCTCAACGTTTTCCTTGTCGTTCCAGTCCTCGATGAGGAAGAGGATGTGTCTCGCCTGAACCTTCTCGGGCTGGTAGAACTGGTCCTTGTTCTTTATGTAATATGTTTCGATCTCTTCATTGGTTATTTCAACCTCACTCTTGAAATCGGTGGGGTCGAATTCAACATACTTAACCTTTCTCTTCTGGGGGATTCTGTATGCTTCACTGTTCAGGTGGAAGTATTCCTCAAGAACCTCCTGCTCGGGCTTAACCCTGTGGGCAAAGTCGTCTGCATCGAGCATCATGTATTCAATGGAAGCCCTTGTTTTTCTGTATATATATTCTTTTTCGATCTCTGCATCGCTTACAGCCACAGCGGAAGATATAAGGCTCTGCATCTTGCTCACGGTGTGGTCTACCTTAAGCATCGCCTCAAACTCCTGGGGAGTCATCCTGTTTCTCGCGAGGAGGGTTTGATAAGTATCCCTGTCGAACTGTCCATTTTTCTGGAAGGCGGGTATCTGCATAACAAGCTGCAGAACCTCTTCATCGGAGACGGGGACACCGTTTTCCTCCGCCTCCTGCATAAGGATGTATCTGTTTATAAGATCATTGAGCACCTGCTTTTCAAGTTCAGCGCCCTGTGCGACACTGTCGAAGTTGTCGCCGAATATACCTTTGAAATAGTTTCTGGTTCTTTCGAGGGTTGAGAGGTACTCGTCATAGGTAACCTTTTGTCCGTTCACTCTCATGAAGTAATTCGCATCCGCCTGCTGTGAGCCGACACCCCAAACGAAGAATATCGTCACAATAAAGGCGATGATGATGAACCACAGAGCAAACTGGGTTACTTTCTTTGATTTTCTGAAGCTGGTAAGCATTTGATACTCCGGAAGTAAGGTATTTTAAAACTAAAAAGGCTCGACAGGGTTACTCCGGCACATGGTCACAGATGCTACCGTTGCTCCCTTCCGGGCCTGGCGGGGTTCACAAAGCAACCATTGCAGAGGCCCCATCGAGCCACTCTTAAAAGCATATAAAACGGAGAGGGAGGGATTCGAACCCTCGGTACGCGTAAACGCACACACGAGTTCCAGTCGTGCTCCTTCAGCCGGGCTCGGACACCTCTCCATAAGTGAAAAAGAGATATAACAGGCATCAGCTTTTATGTCAACAACTATCAGCATGCAAAGCTGAGCCTGATTAATGATTTGTCACAACCGACTTTATAAGCCCTTCCTACTCCGCCCGGATGCTCATATTAAGCTGCTCGGCTATGGGGCCGAGGGTGCTGTTTGTCATCGTGAGCATCACCAGCTCCTGCATGGAGATGGGCTGTGCGGGGTTAATATCGATTATGTATCTGTTATTCTCGTCCTTCAGTATAGTGAGCGCCGAATCGAGGGCGTTTTTCTCGAAATCAGATGCGGCTCTCTCCTGTATCTCTGTGAGTTCTTCAACGATCTCTTCCCTCGCTTCATCAAATTCGATATCCTCAGCCTTGCTCCGCTCGGTTATGATCTTTTCGATGATCCCGGTGTCCTCAAGGGATATGCTCATGTTGTAAAGCTTCATATTGCTGATATCCTGAGAGATCTTGTTGGAGAATTCCTGATTGTTCTGAAGCTCTTCGGGGGGCATATCGCTGTATTTCTCGTAGCTTTTTATGTCTATATCTCCGAAGGTGAAGTTGCTCTTAAACTCTGTGAAACCTTCCACATCGATGTTGAACACCTCGTATTCATACATCATCTCCTCGTAGTCTGAATCGGTCTTGATCTCCATATCCATGACAAGCTCGTCCATCTCGAGGGACTTCATGGCTGCAGGTGTGGAGTTAAGGGGAATCTTAAAGTTGTCCACTGTTATATGTGTCTTCTGGGGGTATTTCCCTTCGGTTTTGTATTCGAGGACATTGATTCTGTCTATGAGTATGGACTGACCGAGGTTCTCAAGGCGGATACCCTCGATGGTTGAGGTGTAGTCAACGATATTAAAGCGGAGCTGTTTGATATCGACGAAGTTTGAGCCATCCGAAACACGAACATCCTTGATAAGCCCCTCTCTGCTGATGGGGTTTACGCTGATGGAAGAGTACTCCACCTCGTCGTCAACACCCGCCATCTGTACGAAGGAGTTAAGCTCCTGCACAACCTTTTTCTCGAAATAGGACTGGGCACCGAAATAAGCCCCTGCCGCAGCGGCGGCGACAACAGCGAGTATTACAATAATCTTCTTCATCATGTTCTCCGTATTGGTAGATTTTGTTCACCCCTTTACTGTGTAAAAGAATGATATATCTTAAGTAGATGTTGAGAGAGTTCCATTTATTACAGAAAACCGGGGGCGTGGTAAAGGGTTTCCTTGTAAAATATCCTGACCTTTTAAGTGTATTGCAGAGGGAGCTGTTTTCAACTAAAATATTATTATGAATAACCGGATTGCAGAAAATGGTCATTTTTCTACGAACTTTTCATGCACTCCGGCTATCCTCATAAACAGGAGGAACCGTAAATGGGAGATTCGCAGATCGTTGCAAAGGTTCTGGGTGGAGACAGCTCCAGCTATGAACTGCTGATTAGGAAGCATCAGTCCAAACTTTTTGCAACGGCTTTTAATATGGTCAAGAACAGGGAACTGGCCGAAGATATAGTGCAGGAAAGCTTTATGCGGGGTTTTCAGAAGCTTGATACCCTTAAAAACCATGCGCAGTTTTATCCCTGGCTTAAAAGGATCGCCCTTAACCTCGCCCTGAACCACTTCGAAAAGGAGAAGCGGGTTCTGGATGTTGAGAACGACGAGGATGATACCAACTTCTTCGAGAACATCGCCGGCGGTGAAACCCCCGAGGAGTTCTCCCTGAAGGAAGAGATGAGAAGGTACGTCCGCCAGTTTGTGGAGGCCCTGCCGGACAGGCTCAGGGTGGTTGTTCTCCTTCGTGAGGTGGAGGATATGAGCTACGAGGAGATCTCGGAGATGCTCAATATCCCCCTCGGCACGGTGAGAAGCAGGCTTTTTAATGCAAGGGCAATAATCAAAGAGAGACTAATAAAACAGGGGCTAGCAGATGGATTGTACAAGACATCGTAAGAATATTTCAGCCTACATTGATTCCGAGTGCTCGTCCTTAGAGTCCGCCGCTCTGGAGGCACATCTTAAGAAATGTACCTCGTGTAAGGCGGAGCTCACCGAGAGCTATAAACTCGGCTCAATGATCAAGGATGCCTATTCCTCTGCCGAAGAGGTGGATTTCACCGCCTCAATCATGGGCAGTATCAATAAAGAACAGGAGGCAGCTCCGAAAGAGCAAAAGGGACGACTTCGTCTCGTTAAGCCTGCCGCTGCGGCTGCTGTTATCGCTGCAGGGCTTATAGCTCTGGCCGCCGCAAACTCTTTCAACAATGAACCTCAACTTGCGAAAGGGAACGAGATGCTTGAAAAGTATGTTTTCGAGCATGTTGACAGCAGCTACACCGAAGCCGGCACGGCTCAAATCGGGGTTGTGAACTACGACCGATGAGAAGCCTTCTTCTTCTCCTTCTGCTGATACCCCTTACAGCTCTGGCAGAGCCGAAGGTGTATTTCAAAATTGCTGTGGACGAAGAGGCTTACACTTCATTTCTACTGGACAATCTTGAGAACAGGCAGTCAAAGCTCCATACCCTTGCGTCCAGACTGAAGGAAAGCTTCTTTGAACTAAAGCGTGTGCGGAAGGAGTTCTACAACATCTACATTCAGTACGGCCTGAAGTACAACAACAGAACCGTTGTTCAGTATGAGCTTGAGCCTACGGTGAAAGATAGGTTCAGGCATGTTATTGTAGTTGATGAGGCCCATAAGACCGTCCTGCGCAGGGAAGTCTACGATACCAGTGGACGTCTTGTCTATGCCTACAGCTTCGAGGGCAATAATGATGTCCACAGGCCGGATGCCCCCAAGCACGCCTCGATCTCCTATGAAGAAGATGACACACTGCTCGGTTTCGGCACTGTTTTTCGGCGAACTTTTAAGGATGGCTCCAGTCATTACCTTTTTAGTGACGGTTTGAACAAGTTTTCTGTTTTTACGAAGAAAACAGAGCTGGAACTGGAAGATAATAAAAGGGTTCTCTACGGGAACTATGTGCTAAGGAAGAAGTCCGGTGATTTGCTGTATACAGTTGTCGGCACCATACCCTTCGAGCAGATGGAGAAAGTTATTGAAACCTTTGAATCCGGGAGGAAAGTGAAGAATGAGAAAGAAGACTAATGTAATCTTAGCCGTTATGATTATCTTTGCGGCAAGCGCTGTTTCAGCATTTCAGATGGCTCCGGACTCCTTTTCCGAAGTCGTTAAAAATACAAAATCGGGTGTTGTAAACATCTCGACGACTAAGATCGTTAAAAGAAAAACCCCCGATATGTTTCAGGATGAGTTTTTCCGCCGTTTCTTCGGGGATCAGCTCCCCGGGCAGGGGAACGGTGGTGAGCGTGAGTACAAGTCCTCATCCCTCGGTTCCGGATTTGTCATAGACAAGGAAGGACTGATCGTAACCAACAACCACGTTGTTGAGGGTGCGGACGAAATTATTGTAAAGCTCAACGATGAGCATGAGTTTGAGGCGGAGGTTATCGGGAAGGATCCCCTCACAGACCTCGCACTCATAAGTATCGATCCCAAAGGTGTTGAGCTCTCGCCACTTAAGCTTGCCAACTCCGATGATTCAGAGATTGGCGACTGGGTTATCGCCATCGGAAACCCCCTCGGACTTGAGTGGACGGTTACTGCGGGGATAATCAGTGCAAAGGGCAGGGCTCTCGGCTCAGGTCCCTATGATAACTTCATGCAGACCGATGCCTCCATTAACCCTGGAAACTCAGGCGGTCCTCTCCTTAATATTAAGGGTGAGGTTGTCGGTATCAACACCGCTATCATCCCCAGCGGACAGGGGCTTGGCTTTGCCATCCCCGTTAATATGATGAAGGAGCTCCTTCCCAAGCTTAAGACAGGCAAGGTGGAGCGAGGATGGCTTGGCGTTTCTGTTCAGCCCCTTGATGAGAAGCTTGCAGAGGGTCTCGGCCTTGAGAATGATGAGGGCGCACTCATTGCCGATGTGGTAGAGGGTGACCCCGCAGAGAAAGCAGGGATAAGAGCCGGCGACGTTGTTATCGCCATAGACGGCAAGAAGATCGCCAGCAACAGAGAGCTTATCAACACCATCGGTGCCTACGATCCGGGCAAAACCGTTGAGGTTACAGTGGTTCGTGACGGCAAAGAGATGGATATAGACGTTACCCTCGGCACAAGGGGCGATGATTCCGCATCAGCTCCCGAGAAGCCCAGCGAGGATGCACCAATAATCGTGACCGAGCTGAACGATGAGATGATGCAGAGGTTCAATATCAGCGGCGGAGTCCTTGTTAAGGATGTGGACCAGAAGTCAAACGCCTACGAGGCGGGGCTTCGCAACGGTGACATCATCCTTTGGATAAACAGGGAATCCGTAAACAGCCCCAGCTCCTTCTACGGTAAGTTCAAGAAGGTGGAGAAGGGTGATGTGGTGTTCCTTAAGGTTCTCAGCAGAGGTAATGGCAAGTTCATTGCCTTCGACAAGGAGTAGACACCCATATAACTAAAGGGTAATATGTAGATAAACAGGCGGGCTTTTCTCAAGGCCCGCCTTTTTTGTATCGATACGGAGGTTTGCACATGGATGGATATATACTCTCCATTGATCAGGGAACAACCAGCAGCAGAGCGATTATCTTTGACTACGAAGGAAATATCCTGAAGGTTGCCCAGAAGGACATAAGGCAGTACTACCCTGCGGACGGCCTTGTGGAGCATGACCCTGAGAATATATGGGGAACGGTCTATGACGTGTGCCGTGAGGTTTTGAAGGAGTATCCTGAACCCGATGCCGCCGGGATTACGAACCAGCGTGAAACGGCCGTTGTTTGGGACAGAAAGACGGGTGAGCCCGTTTATCCCGCCATAGTATGGCAGGACAGGCGTACGGCGGAGCTGTGCCGAAGTATGCGTAAGGAGGGCTCCGAGGTTACTGTAACTTCCCGAAGCGGGCTTCTGCTCGATCCTTATTTCTCCGGCTCAAAGGTTAAGTGGATTCTCGACAATGTGGAGGGTGCAAGGGAGAGAGCCGAGCGTGGTGAGCTTGCCTTTGGTACGGTGGACAGCTTTCTCATATGGAGACTTACCGGCGGCTCTGTTCACGCCACCGATGCCACCAACGCCTCACGCACACTCCTTTATAACATACACAAGGGTGACTGGGATGACGAGCTCCTCACTCTATTCGATATACCCCGTTCCCTCCTCCCCGAGGTTAAGGACAGCTCCGATGATTTCGGCAGAACTGCTAAAAAGCTCTTCGGCAGGGAGATACCTATATACTCCGCCGTAGGGGATCAGCACGCCGCCATGGTGGGGCAGGCATGCTTCGACCCGGGGATGATGAAATGCACCTACGGTACAGGGGGGTTCCTTGTCCTCAATACAGGGGATACAGCCGTTAAGTCCAGAAACAGGCTTCTCACAACCATCGCATACAGCATAAACGGAGAGGTTACCTATGCCATGGAGGGGGCGATCTTCGTGGCAGGTGCGGCTGTGAAGTGGCTGAGGGATACCCTCGGTATCATAGAAAGCTCCGAGGAGGCGGATCTGCTTGCACGCTCCATAAAGAGCAGTGGCGGAGTGTACATGGTTCCCGCATTTACAGGCTTGGGTGCACCCCACTGGGATCCGGCGGCAAAGGGTGCATTCTTCGGGCTAAGGCTCGATACGGGCCCTGCGGAGATATCAAGGGCTGTGCTCGAATCGGTGTGCTACCAGACATCGGATCTTCTCGACAGCATGGCGGCGGACGGTGCCGATACGCCCAGAAAGCTCAGGGTAGACGGCGGAATGGCGGCAAGCGGATGGATGCTCTCCTTCCTTTCGGATATTACAGGGCTTGATGTGCAGAAGCCTGCTGTTATCGAAACAACTGCACTCGGTGCGGCATTCCTTGCAGGCCTTCGCACCGGAGCCTATTCATCCCTTGATGACATCAAGAAACTCTGGAGCTACGAGAGGGAGTTCAACCCTGCGCTGGATGATAAAACGAGGAACCGACTTGTGTCCGGCTGGGAGAAGGCTGTGAGCATGACAAGGGGCTTCTCCGCCTGAGTTATTCTGCTCAGCTTGCCATAAGACGGGAAAATTAGTACAATGTATAACTATTAAACAATTATGGAGGAAATAATATGGCTTCTTTTGATATAGTCAGTGAAGTGGATGCCCAGGAACTGGACAATGCGGTAAACAACCTCATTAAGGAGGTTTCAAACCGTTACGATTTCAGGGGCACAAACACCGAGGTCGAGCTTAACAAGAAGGATAAGAAGATAAGCCTTGTTACCAGCGATGATATGAAGGTTAAGGCGCTTAAAGAGATGCTCGTCGGTGCATTTGTTAAGAGGAATATCGATCCCGCATGCCTCAGCTACAGCGAGCCGGAGCCCACAAGCAAGGGACAGCTCAAGTTCACTGCAGAGGTGCAGGAAGGTATAGACAAGGATACCGGCAAGAAGATCGTCAAGATGATTAAGGATGCCAAGATGAAGGTTCAGGGCTCCATCATGGACGATAAGGTTCGTGTACAGGGCAAAAAGATCGATGATCTCCAGGAAGTTATCCAGATGATGAAGCAGGCGGATCTTGGTGTACCGCTACAGTTTGTAAACATGAAAAGCTAGGGGGTGCGTTATGAAAAGGTTGTTCGATGGCGTTATCAAGTTTCGTAGTGAGGATTATGAGGAGAGGAAGGAGCTCTTTGAGGAGCTGGGGACAGGTCAGAAGCCCCACACCCTCTTCATTGGCTGTTCCGATTCCCGTGTTGTTCCGAATCTGGTGACAAAAACCCTCCCTGGTGAGCTCTTTGTTGTTCGGAATATCGCAAATTTTGTTCCGCCGTACAGGGCTACAGGTGAATATGTTTCCACCACCGCTGCCATCGAATACGCAGTTAACGTGCTTAACGTGGAGAATATCATAGTCTGCGGGCATTCGAACTGCGGAGGGTGCGCCGCACTTTATGCCGAACCGGAAACCCTTAAGGATGTTCCCAGGGTTAACCGCTGGCTGGATCTCGGCCGTGACGTTATGAAGCAGGTGGATGAGATCTCCGGTGGTGATGAAACGGAGCGGGAGTGGATGGTCGAGCAGATGAATGTCACAGAGCAGATGAAGCGGCTCTACACATATCCCTTTGTAAAAGAACGCCACGAAGCCGGGAAGATAGCTATATACGGATGGTATTACGTAATTCCCACCGGCGAGGTATTCAACTACAACTTCGATTCAGGGTATTTCGAACTGATAGATAGTGAGAAGTGATACCGCAGGGGCCGGCTTTCTAACCGGCCTCGCTACCTACATCTTCTGGGGTTTGACCCCCGTATTCTGGAAACAGCTTGAGCATGTGCCCAGCTTTGAGATCCTGTGTCACAGGATCGTCTGGTCTGTTTTCTTCCTTGCACTTCTTATCGTTATCCAGCGCAGACACGGCGAGGTTGCGGAGCTTCTTAGCAGGCCCCGAACCGTCCTTATCCTGCTGGCGACATCCACAATAATCAGCCTGAACTGGGGAACCTACATCTGGGCGGTTAACTCAGAGCGTATACTGGAAACCAGCCTTGGTTATTACATCAATCCCCTTGTGAGTGTGCTGATAGGCTTTATCTTCTTCCGGGAGCGTATGTCAAGGGCTCAGGTGATAGCGGTTTGTCTTGCCTTTGCCGGTGTTGCAAACCTTGCCCTGCATTACGGCAGGCTCCCCGCCGCATCCCTTATCCTTGCTTTTACTTTTGCAATATACGGAGCTGTGCGCAAGAAGGCGGATGCAAAGCCTATCCCCGGTCTGCTGGTGGAGACGGCGGTAATATCCGTTCCTGTGGGGATATATCTTATCTATCTGGGGGAGGGGGGAGCGTTCACAAACCTTTCGGTATCTACCGACATGTTGCTGATAGCGGGCGGGCTGGTTACATCGATGCCCCTTCTCGGGTTCGCATTCACAGTGAAACGGCTACGTCTCATAACGGTGGGTTTTCTACAGTACACAGCGCCAACGGTATCGTTTCTGCTCGGTGTGTTCGTTTATCATGAGCCATTTACAGCGGCCCATAAGGTTACTTTCATCTGCATATGGTCGGGACTGCTTCTTTATTCACTGGATAGCATAAGGGGGCGGCGAACCACCCCAAGAACATGATTATCCGGTTATTCAGAAACTCGAGGTTATAGAGCCCCCGTTCCTCTGTGCACCTCCACTCTCAATTACCCCGTACATTTTGAATTCTGGTGCAGAGTTGAAGAGGAATTCACCCTCCGCCATGGCAAACTTCCAGCCGTTTGTGTTACCACTGTGTGAGAAGGATGTTACAGCCATGCCGAGAGAGGCATCTGTATAGATAGAAAGCTCGGCTGAATCGGCATCCTTCACCATATCGAAGGCAAATATCTTGTATTCTCCGAAGCTGTCGATTTTCTTAAGCTCCTCCTCGGTCATGGCATTCTCCGAAACCATTTCGAAGAGCTCATCGTAATCCGCATCCTTAAGGTATTTTAGAGGGGGTGTTTTCTTAGCCTCAACCACGAAGAACCGTACGTTGCTGTATTTGCCGTATACTGGAACCGCCGCAGAGGAGAGTACGAGCGTTCCGCCCGTTCCCACAACGTATTCCGCATTAAATGCGAAGTATTTCTCCCGGAACTCCGTGTCGATAACCCTCAGCTCACCGCTTACCTTCCGGTGAAGTGGATCGGTGTCCGCCTGTACATCACGGGTGATTAAAACCTTTGCAAGTGAATATCCATCAAGCTCCGGCTCTGTCTCCATGAGGAGGGGCTGTTCGAAGTATACGCCGTATTGCTCTGTGCTTTCGGGGAACTTCATCTCACGGTAGATTCCAAGAACCACAGAGAGGAGGTCGGGGCGGAGGTCCGCCATGGTTATGTTCCTCTCAAAATCCTCATCCGACTCAGCTTTCGGCTGAATATCAGAAACAGACGGTTCAACAGGTTCAGGGGTTGGAGAGGGCTGATTCTGCACTGTTGACTGTGCACAGCCGAGTATATAAAGCATTGCTGTAATTACTGCTAATCGTTTTATAGTCATAACGGCCTCACATCTTCTTCATGCTGGTGAAATCGGGTGCGGTTTCCGATTTGGAAGCAGGTTTGGATTTCTTTTGGAGCTTATTGTAGTTTTTCCTCATCTCATCGGCGGTTTTGACCATATAGTCCGTACCTTTACCTATGAGAATCCCGGAGGATTTCTCTACTGAGGGGAGAACCTTATCCGCGTTCTTTACGAAAGCCTGTCCGGCGATATACCTTGAGAGGTCTTCGCTGTAGCCCCGTTTCTGCGCAACATCCAGAACCCTTTTAGCCTGTCTGCCTGAGTATTTGGATACAACGGATGTTGAGAAGGCTTTGGTAATCTTTCCGCCTGCATAATCAGCTATGAAGGTCTTGGTTCCCTCCCATGCCGCCTTGTCCAGTTCGCCGCTTCCGCTGAAATACTCCGCAGATGCGCTCCCTGTTACCTTTGCAACCTTTTCTGCCGTTTCATAGCTGGCCATGGTTCCTAGAAGTGCCGTGCATGTTACGGGGTTTGAGCATCCGGCAATCAACACGCCAGTTTTGGCGACATCGGGTACAACCTCCGCTACATCAAGCACAAGGCCTGTGTTATCGCCAGCGAAGTTGTAGATATCATCATCGAAGTCGTTTATGCCCTTCTGCTGAACCTCACGCATAGCCATTCTAGATTTTATCTCAGCCAGAAGCATCTCTCTGCTGGCGGGCTCTATGTTGTTTGATGAAACAAAGCCTCTCATCTCGCTTAGAAGTTCCGCCTGATCATCCGTTCTACTATCTTTATAAGCTTTGTCAAAGGCGAGGAATGTTCTGGCCATATCCCTCTCCTGCTTTGTCATGTTTGGCGAGTGTTCTTTATAGTCATCCCAGCTCAGAGAGGCGAGCTCAACCTTATCCACGTCCATCTCCATGCCTTCGGCTGTCTCTGCGGATGCTGTCTGTGTATCGGGGGCTGACTGGGCGTATGAGTATAGTTGATTCTGGGTTTTGGCGAAAAGCTTGGCGAAGGCGACCTCTGCATTCTTGGAGTACGCCTTGTCCGATATTGCGTGGTACTTCTCCGGTCCCTTGAACCAGTCCAGAGAATAGGCATCTTTGCTTAATAATACTCCGTTGTTGTATACGTTCATAGTCATATCAAGCTTATAGGATAGAGATCCCATAAGACCGGCGTTCAGTTTGAACCTGTAGCCGGTGATAACCGGGTTTACGACTAGCCCTTCTGATGGAATGGTTTGGGAGACCTTAAGCTCAACCTTGCTGAAAATCCTCTTTAGTAATACATAGGCTGTACCCTGAGTCCCTCTGCCCACAAAAGCTCTGTAGCTTCTCAGGCTTCCTCCAAAGGATTCGGGTTTGCTCTTGTCTATCTTGTTGAGCTGATCGGGGGTCATCCACAGGGTAACGCTTTTGTTTGTTTTTGGAACATTAACGGCTGGGAGATAAACATTCTCAAAGGGGGCCAGAATTGTCCATCCATCATCACTGAACCCCTTGGGTATGGCACCCTTTACGGCGTTCTGGATCTCACCGATCTGCTGTTGAGTAGCCCCCATGGAGCGTCCCTGCTGCTCAACCGTTTCGTCCAGTACGTCCCCGACCGTACGGGCGTTTGCCAGCGAAACGGAAACAAGCAATGCGATAGTGACTATTAATACTCTCATATTTTGGCTCCGTAAGATAATAATGATATTTACTATTATACACCTTTAGGAAACAAAAAAAGGGGGAATTACCCCCCTTTTAGACTTAATCGAACTTTTCGAATTTTTACTTAAGAGCCGCAACCACTGCATCGTAGTTGGGGTGGTCCGTTGCTTCGGGGACGTATTCGGCATATACAACCGTATCGTTCTCATCCACGATGAAAACAGCCCTTGCGAGGAGCCTGAGTTCCTTAATGAGAACACCGTAAGCTTCACCGAAGGATGCGTCCTTATAGTCGCTTACAGCCACAGCGTTTTCAACGCCTGCTGTGGTGCAGAAACGTTTGATCGCAAAGGGGAGGTCCATGCTGACATTAATGACCTCTACGTTATCCATAGTTGCAATATCCTGATTAAATTTGCGAAGTTGCATGTCGCAAACGGGAGTATCAAGGGAAGGTGTTACGCTGAAAACCTTTTTCTTGCCTTTGAAGCTGTCGAGGGTTACGGGCGAGAGATCCTGTGCGGATGCTGTGAACGCCGGGGCTTTATCACCGGGCTTAAGCTCGGGCCCGACCAGTGTGAGGGGGTTCCCCTTCATTGTTACTGCTTCTTTTCGTTCCATTCTTTCCTCCATTTCTGGTGCTTACTCCAACGATTATTCCGCTTAGAGCTACGAGAATTATACCACAAATATCCGAAATGTCAGGTAAAGCATCCCCCGCCATGTATCCTGCGATGGAGGCAAAAACAAGGCTGGAATAGCTGGAAGTCGCTATAACAGAGGCTCTGCCTAGAGCATACGCCTTTGTCATGAGGTACTGGGATATTGTGGCAAGAAGGCCAACTGCTAGAACGAAAAACCATTCTATCCCGCCGGGCATTGAGTGGAAGAGCATCCTGTGAAAATTTTGTGAGATTATTCCAAAATCGCCCCCCGCATAAATAATGGAGGGTCCAATCACACCAAAAACCGCAAAGGATGCAACGATGACGCTCGGCGGATAGTGGGAACGGAGCTGGCGGATAGAGGTGTATGCTGAGGCAGCCATAAAACCGGCGAAAAGACCGAGTAGCGCTCCGGTTATGTGAACACCGCTTCCGGGATCAAGGATAAGCATTATGCCTATAAAGCCGGCAACCACACTGAACCAAATCTTCGGATCACTCTTCTCCTTGAGGAATATCCACGCAAGTAAGGCTGTAAAGAGAGGAGCTGTTTTCATAAAAGTAGCTGCTGTGGCTAGGGGGATTATTGTTATGGTATGAAAATATGCAAAAAGAGCCGCAAAACCGAATAAGCCCCTTAATGCCAGCAGAAAAGGTCTGCCCCCCTTTATCTCACTACGGTGCATCAGTATGCCGGGGAGGAGCACCATAAGGGCTATAAGATTTCTGAAAAATACGATCTCGCCGGTTCCGTGGGTTTCGCCAAGCCTCTTTACAAAATATCCCATCGTTGCAAAGAGAGCGGAGGCGAGGAGCATAATAAGAACGCCAGCTGTTTCATTTGTGGGCTTATTCATTGATAAATGTACTACTCCTCGCTGACCGAATAGTCAACCTCTATTAAGCCGTCAAAAATATGTAGATTTCACATCTTTTAGTTTGATAATTGATAATTGATGATAAGATATAATTGTTATTCTTTAGCTCCCAAAGACCTTAAACATTTCCTACTCACTGGTGGTGGCAAATATGGCAGGCATCATAGACAGACTTAAAGACCCGGATACAGCCGATGTACTTGGCGGATTGTCTATACTTATCGTTGAGGACGTTCCAACAACATTGGAATTCCTTAAGCGTCTGCTTGAGCGAACCTTCCGAAACGTTTTCCCTGCACGTGACGGATGCGAGGCTCTGGAGATTTTCACCCGTGAGGATATCGATATGGTGCTCACAGACCACAGCATGCCCGAAATGACCGGGCTTGAGCTGGTTGGTGAGATACGCAAAGAGAACCCTTCTATACCAGTTATCATGATAACCGCCATGAACGATGCGGACTTTCTAATCAAAGCGATTAACATGGGGATAACCCAGTTTGTAACCAAGCCTTTTCAGTATCAGAGGATTGCTGAGGCTGTGGAGGCCTGCGCTAAGCATCTTATTCTTGAGAATCTTAAGGATAAGGCGAAGAATCAGGAGATCGAGCTTCTGCAATATAGAGAGAAGTATCATTCACGCCAGCAGGAGCAGGCCAAAAAGAAAGAGCTTCATATAATAAAGAACGATCTGGGCTCACGCAAGCTGGTGGATAAATCAGGGCGTGAATGGCTCTTCTCCGTGTTTCACAGATCCGTTGATATACTCTGCGGTGACAGCTACGGCATAAGACGCCTAAACGGAAACCGGGTCTTTGCCTTTGTGGTGGATGCCATGGGAAAAGGGGTTTCTGCCTCTGTAACAACGGTTATGACAGTCTCCATGCTGAACCATCTTGTGGATGAGATGGAGGGTGAAGGGTTTTCTCTTCAAATGCTGATTGATGAGTTTATGGACTATATTAAGAAGTATCTTCTACCGGAAGAGATCCTCTGCGGCTCTTTCCTGCTCTTTGATTTCGATAATGAAACCCTAGATACAGCAAGGTTTTCCATGCCTAAGATGTTCATAAGGAGGGTGGGAGCCTGCGAAACACCTAAGAGTGGGAATCCCCCGATTACAAAGCATACCAGAGAGATAAACTACAGCCGCTTTTCCCTTGGGGATGTGCACAGTCTCATCGTTTATACCGACGGTCTCACCGATACGGACTGGGCTTTGAAGGGGAACAACGCCCGAATTATTGAGGAATCCCTCTGCTCTGCCAGAAGCCTTACTGAGATGGACAGCAGACTCGGTATAAGCGGAAAGGTTTTTGAGGATGACTGCACCGTGCTGTTTGTTAAGAAGCATACTAGTGAGGACTTTGACTGGAGCGAAAATTTTGAGGTACCCTCAAGGATCAGCGATATTGGCGAGCTTACCGGTCTTGTTTCATCGATGCTTCTAGACAAGGGCTACAGTGTGCGGGGTACTGAGGAGTTTGCCGCAGCACTCACAGAGATACTTCTTAATGCCCATGAGCACGGTAACCTTGCCATTGGTTCCGCCATGAAGGAGCGGCTGGTGGGTGAGGGTGAGTTCGATTCTTTTGTTCTTGAAAGGGAGAGAAACTGCGATAAAATAATAAGCCTGCGAGTTTCAGGATATGAGGAGAATAGAAACACCCCCGTTTGTGCCACAGTTGTTGATCAGGGGGAGGGTTTCAGTATAGAGAATATTCTTAAAGGCTCAACCGGAACCTTCTCCGGCAGGGGCTTAAAGGTTGTTACAGAAGTTGCCGGCGAACTTTATTTTAACTCAGAGGGCAACGAGGTTACTTTTATTATGATGATGAAGAAGGGTGATACAGTCACCTTTGGAGGTTAGCGATGGTAAATGCCGAGGTTAAGGGAAACGAGCTTGTTATCGAAGGTGGGATTAAGAGTATTGATGACTATCTTGAGATTAAGTCCGCACTGCAGTATATGGTGGATAATGGTATCGAGTGCATAGAGATGAAGATAGTTGATTCCATGTCCATAACATCCTCGCTTATCGGCTTTATGCTTAAGGTTATTAATGTGGACAGGGTTGAGATGCATGTTTATGTGGGGACTAAACGGCTTGAGGAACTCCTGAGTGAGCTTGATCTTTCGAAGGTGTTTAATGTCCGACTGATGGATGAATAATCATTGTACATCAATAATATATGTTTCGTGCAGAGAGTTGCTCAGCCCCAGCCGGATTAGACAAAGGCCTCCGATTCATGTATCCTTTATGTTGATGGGTTACCCCATTATGATAAATTTTTTGAACCGGAGTGATTCTAAACTATGAAGTTTACAGTTTTAGGAAGCGGTACAGCGATTCAGTATCAAAACAGGGCCTCAGCATGCTACCTCCTTGAGGATGAAGGGTATACGCTCCTTTTGGACGCAGGTTTTTCTGTTATGGACCGTCTTTCAAAAGCGGGAACACTGGCGAATGAGGTGGATTCCGCATTTATATCCCATAGTCACCCCGACCACAGCCTTGGGATTATTCATATCCTTTTTGCGCTCAAAAACAAGCATATGGAGAGGGAGAAGCCTTTTCAGCTCTTCGGCTTTCCCGGTCTTATATTCTGGACCCAAGGTTTCAGGGACATCATGGGGAGTTGGATAGACCCCGAATGCGGTCTTGAGATATCAGAGGATGAAGAGGGGAGGAAGGGCCCCTTCGGCTATACAGTTTTCCCCGTTGAGCATACGGGGCAGTCATCGGGGATAGCCATTGAGTGGAACGGGCGTAAGGTTGTCTATACCGGAGATACGGGATACTTCGATGAACTTGGAGACTACGCCCAGGATGCAGATCTTTTCGTGGCGGACTGCGGCTGCAGCAGTGAGGAACCCCTTGAGGGGCATATGAACCTCGAGGAGGTCAAGTGCGCTGTGAAAGGGAGGAACGTTAAGAAGGTTCTTCTCAGCCATATATACCCCGAAACTGGTGAGCTTCCCGAGCGCTGGGAGGAGGATGGAACTTTGTTTATGCGTGCCGAGGATCTTCTTTCCCTGGAGCTATAGCCATCCCTCTTCGTGGAGCTTTCTTCTTAGTGCGCCTGCTTCCGATTCTATACGCAGGTATAGGTCCCCTGAGTGGATGTTATTATCCGATGTTGCGGCATAGGTGAATTCCTCGCAGAGTGATGCGAGAATATCCGCCCCAATTCGCTCTGCGGTGAACATCAGCTTTCCGGCTGTTTCTGCTGCCATGCCAAACTCACCCCGTTCCAGGCTGTTACCTATATTTTTCAATAGAATGGACATATCCTCATCGAAGGTTTTGCACAGCTCCCTAGCCGATTCACCGTCCCCATCTGTCCATTCGTCAATGCGGTTTTTGTTCAGGGTGAGCAGTCGCTCCTTATCTGTGTTTTCCTCATAGGTTATTCCACCGGAGAGGCAGAGCGCCTTCTTGAGGTCTGATATTCGTATAGGCTTTATAATAACGGCATCAACCCCGGCCTGACGAACAGATTCCACCATGCTGTCATCGTGTTCGAGACCGGTTGTTACGATTATCCGGGTGGTTCTGTATAGCTTATTCTGCTTTATGAAGCGCACGACGCCTACGCCGTCTGTGCCTGGAATCATTAGGTCCAGAACAACGACATCGGGTGGTCTTGAACCTATGGCTGTGCATCCCTCTATTCCATCGGCAACCTTGCGTACTGGCGAATTCGGGAAGATGTCCCGGGCTGTTCTTTCAACTATCCGAGCACTTTCAGGATCGTCCTCTATTATCAATATATCCTTAGCGGAGGCTGCGAATGCTTCGGGTCGGTATCTCCTTAGAACCTCTGAGAGGAGCTGGAGCTTTACGGGTTTTGTGATGAAATCATTCATACCGGAGCGGAAGCATTTATCCCTGTCGCTCTTCATGGCGTTTGCTGTCATGGCGATTATGGGAACGTCGCCGCGCTTCCCCTTAATCTCCCGGATTTTCATACTTGCCTCATACCCGTCCATAACAGGCATCTGGCAATCCATAAGGACTGCATCGTAATCGTTTTTACCGGCCAGCTTCAAAGCCTCTTTACCGTTTTCTGCTGTTTCATACCTGCAGCCGAGATTGGAGAGTAGTGATTCGGCCACCCGTTTGTTTACAGGATTATCCTCTACAAGGAGAACGAAGATATTCAGGTTCCCCTCGAACTTCTCATCCCCTTTGTTAAGCGATGTTTTTATACCGAGTAGTTTCTCCGAAAGCTGGAGGAGCGTTTCCCGTGTGAAGGGTTTATCCAGGCAGGCGGACACGTTGCCGTCGTTTATGCAGTAACTGTTCAGCGTTTCCTCCATTTCGGTAAGAAGCATACACTCCAGCCGTCCATGGACCGATTCCAGTATGGTCTCCCGGTGGGCGGAGTATATTTGAGAATCAGTGATCAGCAAAACACGTTTACTCTCGGTGTCCTTCAGTTCCTCTTCAGCCTCTTCACATGTTGAGCAGAGTGAAACGGCGAGACCCTCCGATGAAAGGATCGAGTGTATCTCGTCGGCGGTTTTCCTGTCCGAAGACCAAACAACCGTGTGGCAGGAGAGGGCCTTCCCCTCATCATCGCTCTGTACAACCGGCAGGTTCAGGGTGAAGCAGAATGTAGTTCCTTCCCCCAGAGTGCTTTTTACGTTTATGGAGCCCCCCATCATGTTCACAAGCTTCTTGGTGATGGCCAGTCCAAGCCCTGTTCCTTCAAACTTCCTTGTGCCGGATGTGTCCACCTGGGTAAACTTGTCGAAGATATTTTCGAGATAGGCCGGAGGGATGCCAAGCCCCGTATCCTCGACATAAACTGTTAGCATGGCGAGGTTTTTTTTGCTCAGTTCCCCCTGTACGCGAATCTTTACGTGCCCCTTTTCCGTGAACTTGACAGCATTTCCCACAAGGTTCATGAGAACCTGCCGTATCCTTGCGGAATCGCCGAGAAGAACACTCGGTATGTTATCTGCGTATTCTATGCTGAGATTAATACCCTTCTGCGACGCTTTGAATCCGAGGAGCCTTGAAACCTCATCTACAACATCCTTTAGTATGAAGGGCGACGGGTTAAGATCCATCTTGCCCGATTCGATCTTTGAGAAGTCGAGTATATCGTTTATTACGGTGAGGAGTGCAGATGCGGATTCGGATATTGTTTTTCCAAAGCTCCTCTGTTCAGATGTAAGCTCCGTTTCAAGGAGGAGATCCACCATCCCGAGAACGCCGTTCATGGGTGTTCTTATCTCGTGGCTCATGTTTGCTAGGAATTCGCTTTTTGCCATATTGGCTGTTTCAGCTTCCTTTCTGGCTTTTTCTGCGATCTCACGGAGCTCTTCGGAACGCTGTACGGCCTCCTTAAGCTCTTTGAATATCTCTTCCTGCTCAAATGCAGAGCAGAAGCTGTCTGCGGCGGTTTTTTGAACAGAAGAAACGGTGGCGCTCCATTCCCTTTGGCTGCTGTTGCTGCAGAAGACTATAAAGCCCCGGAACTTTTTATTGATTATTAGGGGTGTCAGCATGGCGGTTTCAGCTTTTATTGCTTTCAGAAAGGTTTCGACAACACCCTGCTCATCTTTGGATATCTGGAGTGATTCACCTGCCTCCAGTGCGTTTGCGAGGTATCCACCCTTTTCGATTATATCTATCTCTTTATCAGACTGGGGGGCCTCTCTGTAGGCACGCCAGTAAAACTCTCTTTTGAAGGTGTATCCCTCATCCTTGAGCATGAAGATACAGACCTTATCCGAATCGGTGCTTCCTCCGATTTTGCTTAGAGCCTTGTTTACATTGTTGCTGAAATCCTCGTGGCCGTGGAGGAGGGTGTTAACTGTGGCAGCAAGGCCGCTCATGAGCCTGTCACGAACCCTGAGAAGCTCCCTCGACCTGTTTCGCTCTCGCATATCCCGGAAGATGCCGATTATATACTTCGAGCCCTTTTCGTAAAAGACACTGCTGGCTATCTCTACCGGAACAATCTCGCCGTTCTTGTGCAGTATATTAACGTTGGGCATCCTTGAGCCCATTGCCTTTGCATCATCTTTGAAACCGATACGTATCTTGTCCCTGTCGCTTTCAGGGTGGAGCATGGTCTGATGCATACCGATTATTTCCTCCCTTTCTCTACCCAGGAGCTCCTGCGCTTTCAGGTTTGCATCGGTTATTATTCCGGTTTCGGTTTCAGCGATGAATATGGCGTCCCCGGCAAGCTCGATAACCTTTCTGTACCTGCTTTCGCTTTCGAGAAGGGCACGCTCCGCCTTTGATTTGCTGGTAACATCCCTGCTTATCCCCAGAATGCCTATTATCGTGCCGTTTTCGTCCTTGTAGGGGGTTTTCAGGGTATCGAAGATACGCTCATTTCCATCCTTATCGAATGCCCTTTCCTCGAACTGGAGTATTGAGCCGTTTTCGAGTACAAGCTTGTCGTTTTCGATTATCTTTTTTGCGTTTTCATCACTGAAATAGTCAAAATCGGTGGTTCCCGGTCTGAATGGTGTTTGGAAGAAGTCCTTGAATGCGGGATTTGCCTCTATGTATTCTCCTTCCGTGTTCTTGATATATACGATATCAGGAAGAGAATCGAGGATAGAGCTTATGAGCTTTTCCTGCCGGAGTATTTTGTCACGGTTTCTCTTGTACTCGTTAACGTTTTCCAGTATCCAGATACTCCCCCGTTCGGTGTTGTCTCTGGATGCTGTTCTCCCAGTCATCCTGCACCAGAAGGCCTCTCCGCTGACCCTTTTCATCCTGCGGGCAACGTCAAAGAATCCTCTATCGATACAGCGCTCCGCCTCTTTCGCAAAATCCTCGTAGCTTTCCATCGACTCGAATATCACAGAGGCATGTTCCCCTCTCAAGTCTTTGTCAGTGCCGAATATTTCAGTAAAATGCTTATTTACCCAGCTGAATCTCCCGTGAACCACGAAGGCTATGCCCACCGGGCTGTTTTCGAGTATCAAAGACTGGGTGGAGAGGGCTTCGTTCAGCCTGCGCTTGTATACGGATAGGGTTGTTTCTGCTTCGGTTTTTGATGTTATATCTGTGCAAACACCCCTGAAACCGGAGTTTTCACCCGATGTGTTGTAGGCCGGCCATGATTTGACGCGAAAGGTTCTTTTCTCACCATTCTTAGCTGTGAAAACCGTTATAATCTCCGAGTTTGTCCCTGTGGATGTCATTTTCTGGAGCAGACTTAGCGCCTTTACGTAGCTTTTTGGGGGGAGGAGCTCACGTATCGTCTTTTTTCTCAGCTGCGCAGGGGTGTAGCCAAGGTGTTTTTCAACGCTTCCACTGACATATGTTATCCTTAATCTGCTGTCGCACTCCCAGACAATATCCGTTATGTACTCCTCTACTTCCTCAAGGGATTCGATATTTTTGAATCTGGAAAGCTTTTTGAGGTAGATTGTATATAGATCATCCGCCACCGGGCCGATGGTAATCCTCCATATAATGCCGGGATCGCTTTTTTGAGGGAGTATAATCTCCCCTTTCTCCTTGAGGGTGCTGAAGATGTGTTCATCCCGGCAAAGAAAGATGGCATTGAGCATACCCGAAGGGCTGTTGGCGGTCTTTGATACCTCGGGGAAGGATTCTTTAAAAAAGGTATTTGTCCCGGCGATCGTGTTGCTATGTATTACTGCCGCCTCCATGGGTATGGAAGCGATTATATCTGACAAAAGCTTAATCATATCTTTCATTGATTTCCTCATCATAAATACTAGCATGCTTTATTGAAAAAAAGGAACAAAAGGAATCGGCGGTCGCTTTATTACCTACAGACTAGCTGGGATTATTGTTTTTATCAGCCTATTAGGGATTTCTGCTGTATGAGCACCGCTTGAGATGCTATGATTAAGACTGTTTTGCAAATCATTATAAGGGGAAAAATTATGGCCGGCGGTAAAAAGATAGATACGAGGGAAGCAGGGCTTGAGCTTGGGATTATAATGGGGCGGTACTTCCTCGGTTCGGACCACCTGCATTACGGTTTCTGGAGCGGACTCGAGGTTAATAAGGAAAACCTTAAAGAGGCTCAGGAGGCTTATACGGATAACCTTGTTTCTGCAATACCCGAAGGGGTTGTGAGTGTGCTCGATGTCGGGTGCGGTATAGGCAAGAACTCCCGAAGGCTCAAGGATGAGGGTTACTCTGTGGAGGGTGTTTCTCCAAGCGATGTTTTGTCAGAGTATGCAAGGGAGCTTATGGGAGACGACTATGTGATATACCCCTCGCTGTTTGAGGAGGCGGAGATCGATAAGACCTACGATCTCATACTTTTTAGTGAGAGCTTCCAGTATATGGACCTTGAGCGTGTTTTCGACAAGGCGCTAGGCCTTCTTAATCCCGGAGGCTGTATACTCATCTGTGACTTCTTCAAGAAGGATGTGCCGGGCAAATGCGTAATAGGCGGTGGGCACAGGATGGGGAAGTTCTACAAAAAGCTTGCCGAAAAACCCCTGGATATTGTACGGGATGATGATATTACAGCAGAAACCGCCCCCACTATGGATCTTGTTAACGAGCTCATGGAGGAGGTGGGAAAACCTTTCTGGAACCTTATCTTTATCTACATGGAGCAGAAATCTTCGATCTTGTCAAAATTCGTGAAATGGAAATTCAAGAAAAAAATTAATAAAATAGAGCATAAATATCTGAAAGGCCTGAGGAACTCCGAACATTTCAGCGAGTATAAATCCTACAGGCTTATCCTTATACGTAATGCACGCAAGTGAGTTTTGTATTAGGTGCAGACTACTGTTATAATTATTAATATGCACTATCTAGAAGGTTTATATGAGCTCTGATTATTGTAATGTAGACAGATGCCGACTTTGCAGGCAGGTCAGCGACGGAATTATACAGTCTGCCGATGTTATTGTTATTATCTTTGAGCTGAATGGCGGGCTCCTTTTTGCTAACAACTACGCTCTGCAGGTGACAGGCTATTCCTTCGACGAGCTGTCCGGAGATAACTGGCGGGAGAAGATCCTGAACCGGAAAGACAGCGAACGTCTTATGTCGGTTTATGAAGAACTGCGTTATACAGAAAAGTCAGCCCAGCTCACCTTCCCTGTTTTAACCAAAGATGGTGGGGAGATCTATGTGGACTGCAGGTGTTCCCTTATCCGAAGTGAAGGTGCGCCGGATGCCGTTATGGGGGTATGCCGAAATGTTACAAGGAGTATCATGCTGGAAAGCTCGCTTCGAGAGAAGAACAGCATGCTGGAAGAGCTGACCCGGAGTCTCGAGCGGAGTGTAATTAAGGGTATTGAGGAGAGAAGGGCCCAAGAGCTTGCCTTTGCAGAGCACACAAAGCTTGCGGCAATTGAGAATATGATAAACGCCCTCGCACACCAGTGGCGCCAGCCCCTCACTGCAGCCGGAATAATTATACAGGATCTGCAGGATACCTACGAAGAGGGGGATATGAACGAAGAGCTCATGAGGGAGTTCTGCGATACAGCCCTTGAGCAGATCATGTATCTATCCAGAACCATTGATGATTTCAGAAACTATTTTCGCCCCTCCTATGAAGAGGAGTATTTCACCATTGGGGAGATCCTCGGCGAGGTTTTTCATATATTCAGTCCCAAGATATACAGCGACTTCATTACATATTCTGTTAACGGTATCGAGTGTGAACCCTCAGATTTCACAAAAACACCCGATTCCGTGGAGCGTCTTAAGGGGAGGGATTATCTTGCTAAGGGGTACAAGTCCCACTTTAAGCAGGCTGTGACAAATATGGTGCAGAACTCCTACGAATCGATTCAGGAGAGAAGGGAGACAGAACCAGGTTTTATAGGTAGAATAGATATAGGCGTTGTAAGGGAGAATACCGATATACGCATGATTATCTCCGATAACGGCGTCGGTATTCCCGAAGGTCAAATGGAAAGAATTTTCGAGCCCTATTTCACCACAAAGCACATGGGAAGAGGCACAGGCATGGGGCTTTACATCAGCAGGGTCCTGCTGGAAAACTATATGGACGGCAATATAACCGCAGAGAACCGGGATGAGGGAGCTTCTGTTACCATAGTCCTTAAAGGAGCAGAGCTATGAGCAACTACCGTATACTCATTGTTGAGGATGAAACAGGGGTTGCCGAGGCCCTGAAAACAAGACTTATAAGGAAACATGAAAGTGTTTGCGTTGCATATGACGGTGAAGAGGGGATAAACGCTGCGGAGGAGTTCCGGCCTGATCTTGTTATCACCGATCTTAAGATGCCCGTATGCGATGGTATCGAGATGATGAAGCACATTAAGAATAAATACCCGGATATTGATTTGATAGTGGTTACCGCCTCCATTGAGGAGGAGGATCGTATAAAGTCCGAGGAGATCGGTGTTGAGGGTTACTTTGTGAAACCACTTATAGTGAAGGACCTTCTTGATAAAGTAAACGAACTTTGTATGGGGAGGGGAGGGGAGTGCTGAGAAGGTTTCTTCTAACCATAACACTCTTGATGTTTGCCCTCTCTGCATATGCCAGAACATACTGGACAATTCCCGAGTATTTCTCAATTCATCCAGAGCAGGCAGCTCTTTTTGATAGATTCTCAGAACAGGTGAGACTCCCGGGCATTCCCATGGAGAGGACGAATATAAAGCCGGTCCGCATCGCAGTTGTTTATCCTGCACTCCAAAGCTCTGAATACTGGCTCAGGAGTGTAAGCTCCTTTGAGGCGAGACTCAGGGAGCTTCGTGTGAACTATGATCTCTTTACATACTACAGCAGACCTTCGGGTGATATCCGTCTTCAGGCGAAGCAGATAGCAGAGGCCGTAAAGAGGGATGTGGACTACCTGGTTGTATCCGCCGATGATCCCCAGATAAGAAAGCTTCTCTCAAGGATACTTCCAAGAGAAAAACCAAAGGTCATTATCCAAAATCTGACTACCCCTTTGAGAGAATGGCAGAACTACCAGCCCTTTATATATGTGGGTTTCGACCACTACACCGGCTCCTCGATCCTCGCCGGAGCTCTGCGGAGGATGCTCCCCCATGACACTAAGTATTCTGTTCTTTATGGCTCTATGGGGAGTGTCAGCGAGCTCAGAGGGGGCGGCTTTTTAGAGGATTACCGCCATAATGGTGAGAGGAATGAGCCGGAGGAACTCTTCTATACGGGTTTCTCACAGAAAAAATCCTACAATGCTACAAAGGAGATACTCAGCAAACACCCTGATACCGGACTCATATTCTGCTGTGCTACTGATATTGCAGTGGGAGCGGCGGAGGCCGTATCCGATGCCGGTTTATCCGGCGAGGTCGTTGTGAACGGCTGGGGTGGCGGCACTGTGGAGCTGAAGGCATTGATGGACGGGAGGATAACTCTGACAGTAATGCGAATGAACGATGATAACGGCGTAGCTATGGCGGAGGCCGTAAAGATGGACATACAAGGCAGAGGTGAAGAGGTACCTCTCATATATTCTGGTGATTTCAGCGTGCTTTTCTCCGATGACCCTGCGGAGAAGATCATGGAAAAGAAGATCCGTGCTTTCAGGTACTCGGAGTGAATATGAAGGGGAGATCATACAGGTTATCACTTTACCTTGGCGGATTTATGCTGGCATTCTCCATATTCCTATCTGTTGTAATAATACTATGGAGCAGTGCGGATTCAAGCGTTGCAGTTAGGCAGGAGCTCCTCAAAATTCTCCAGAGAAACCATGGGATTATCAAAATAATCCTTAAAGAGGAGATAGAGAGTACCAGTAAGATACTTAAGGATATTCGTTTCAGCCTTCGTGATGTGCTTGAACTCCAGGAGATGAGTGACACTTCTGAGCTTAAGAGAAAGCTTGTGGACTTCTACGACTCCGCTTTGGGTGATTCGGCGGATATTCTGATATATTCGAGTGTGGATGGAAAAACTATAATAGATGCCAGCTCCCCCTTCTTCGACACATCCCCAGTTGTGCGCTATGTTGCACAAGGTAATGTCTCCGAGGACGGCGAAAGCACCATACATGCAGCACCCCTTACCGACAGAGAGGGATATCTCCATGTAATTCTTGGGGGTATCCAGTCCGTTGAGGAGGAATCGGGAAGGGTCCTTGGGCATATATATACGGGAAGGATACTGAACGGAAACTCCGGCCTGCTGATAAATGCCGCCCAAGATGCTGGTATAGATGCTTCAGCATTCGTCTGGCAGGGGCAGATGGTTGCGAGCCACAGCAGTATTGAGAACCCTGCAAGAGCAGTAGAGGTGTGCCGTAACGGAGGGATAGAGGACCTTGAGGGGAGTGTGATAGGCTACTGCCAGAGGCTCAGCATAAACGGATCGGAGGCTCCCCTCTTCGTTTATCAGGAGCTGCCCGATTCATCCCTCAGCTACCTGCGTAAAGGGATACTGAAGAGGGCATTCACCATTGTTCTTATCATCGTATGTATGACCCTAATAACGGTTTACATCTTCCAAAGGGTTATGAAACGCTCCGTCAACTCCCTCGTGGATTACGCCCACGAGGTATCGAATCTAAGGTATCTCAAGCCCTTTGAACCCACCGCCATAAAGGAGTTTAATACTGTTGCCGCAGCCCTTGAGGAGCTAAATCACAACCTCCGGGAGACGGAGGCCTACCTTGGTAATTTCATGAATTTCGCAAAGGCCCCTCTCATTGCATGGGATGCAGACAACAATATAGTGCTTTACAACAAGTCTATGGAGGCCCTTACGGGGATCCAGACAGAGGATGCCATGGGCAGAGGGATAGAGGTTATCTTTCCTTGCCTCACTGGAGAAAAGCTTAAGGAGCTCCTTGCGAACTCAGTGCGAAATACTGAACCGCTCTCAAACTTTGAAAGCATCGTTAAAAATATCGGAACCGGTGAGCTTCGCTACATACTATGGAGTCTTTCCAATGTTAAGGATGAGGAAAAGGTTTACGGGGTAGTTCTCCAGGGTATCGATATTACCGATAGAAAATCCTCCGAGGAGAAGCTGCTTCTCGCTTCCAAGGTTTTTGAAAACACCATTGAGGCTATTTATATAACCAACACAAAGGGAATTGTCCTAAGCATCAACAGTGCTTTTACCTCAATTACCGGGTATTCCGAGGAGGAGGCTCTAGGCTCCAGAACCAGTATACTCAAATCGGGCAGACACACCTCCTCGTTCTACCGAGAGATGTGGGAAAAACTCAGAAGGGACGGTAAATGGCAGGGTGAGATATGGAACAGAAGGAAGAATGGAGAGCTATATCCTGCGCTTCTTAATATATCGAGTATTACGGATGGGGACGGAAGGGTTACCCACTACATAGGGGTTATGCACGACATAACCGAGCGTAAGAAGTACGAGGAGCAGATAAAGTATCAGGCGCATTACGATCCGCTTACCAGCCTCCCGAACCGCTACCTTTTTCACGACCGGCTTGGTATGGCCATCGGCAGAGCGAAGCGAAACGGTACATTTATCGGTCTGCTTACCCTTGATATGGACCGTTTTAAGAACGTTAACGACACACTCGGTCATAATATCGGCGATATCCTTCTGCAGAAGATAGGTGAGCGGATACTGAATACTGTGGGCGAGAGCATGACTGTAAGCCGTCTCGGCGGGGATGAGTACACGGTTATCATCGAAGATATTACCGATAAGGGGAGGGCTGTTACAATCTCCCACAACATCATGCGACAGCTCGAAAAGCCCTTCCATGTGGATGAGTATGAGCTGTTTCTTAAATCCAGCGCAGGCTTGAGCTTTTACCCCGAAGACGGCGAGGATATATTTATCCTAGTGAAGAATGCCGATGCCGCAATGTATAGGGCAAAATCCAAGGGGCGTGGGATGTTGCAGGTATACACCACTGATTTCAACGATAAGGCGAAGGAACATCTTATGATAGAGACTAAGCTCAACAGAGCTTTGGATCACGATGAATTCCGGATACACTATCAGCCGAAGATTAATCTCAAAACTATGGAGCTGGTAGGTATGGAAGCGCTGATCAGGTGGGAAAACCCAGAGCTGGGCAAAGTGTACCCCGATCAGTTTATACCCATTGCCGAGGAAACGGGGCTTATCATACCCATCGGACACTGGGTTCTTAAGAAGGCTTGCGAGGATCTTAAGCGTTGGCACTCGATGGGTTTCACTGGCTTGAACCTCGCCGTTAACCTTTCCATGAAACAGTTTAACCAGAAGGATCTATATTCTTCGGTAAAGGATGTTGTGGATGATATCGGCATAGACCCTTCAATGCTGGAGATGGAGATCACCGAGAGTATGATCATGGAGGACCCTGCCAGAACAAGGGAGATCCTTGATAAGCTCCACTCCGTAGGGCTTACATTCGCCATCGATGACTTCGGAACGGGCTTCAGCTCCATCGGGTATCTCACGGAAATACCCATCGATACACTGAAAATTGACAAAAGCTTTATTATGAATATAGAGAATGATGAGGACAGCAGGGCGATTGTGCGGACAGTTGTTCAGCTTGCCCATAACCTGAACATCTCCGTTGTGGCGGAAGGTGTTGAGAGCGCAGAGCATGTCCGGTTATTGAACGAGATGGAGTGCGAGCTTGCACAGGGTTACTTCTTCAGCAGGCCTGTGCCGGCGGATGAGTTCGAAGAGTTTCTGAGTGAGTGGGAAAAGCAGGTAAAGGTTAAGGTAAGCACTCCGGACTAAACCAAACGTTTTGAATATGCTATAATGTATCAGGAGATATCAGAGATGACGGGTGATGCTGTTAACGGCGATAAGATAAAGGATGTTTCACATTCAGAACTGTTTATTGTAGGCATTGGAGCTTCTGCAGGTGGACTTGAAGCACTGCGCAGTATGGTTGCAGGCCTTCCAAAAAACAGCAAATTGAGCTATGTGGTTGCTCAGCACCTTTCCCCCCAGCACCGCAGTATGCTTGTTTCGTTGTTGAGTAAGAACTCCTCCGTTGAGGTTGTTGAGGCAAAAAACGGGGAGAAACTTCAGAAAGATACGGTATATATAACCCCTCCCAATAAAGATATCTTTGTAAGAAACGGCTGTATAGAGCTCAGAAAACCCACATCACTTATCGGACCAAAGCCATCCATAGACAAGTTTCTGGAATCCCTTGCGGATGACATTGAGGAGAACGCTGTGGCGATTATTCTCTCCGGAACGGGTACAGACGGTGCCCACGGAGTTCGTGCTGTGAAGGCCTCCGGCGGTCTGGTTATGGTGCAGGACGAGGAGAGCGCAAAGTATAACGGTATGCCCCATGCCGCTATGGAGACGGGGTGTGTCGATATCGTTGTGAAACCTGAATATATTGGACAGGAGCTTGATGACATCTTCCGCAAGCCCGGCAGCGTTTTCATACGCTCCAGCGAAGAGGATTCCCTCACAGAACTAGGTCGGCTCCTTCGAATTGTACAGAACAGTACAGGGTGCGATTTCTCCGAGTACAAGTCCAGCACTCTGTGCAGGCGTATTGAGAGGCGTATTACAGCTCTTAAGCTATCCACCCTGGAGGAGTACCTTGAGGTTCTTAACAAGAATCCCAAAGAGGTTGAGGTTCTTCTCAAAAACTTCCTCATCTCTGTTACGTCATTCTTCCGCGATGGCGATGCCTATGAGGAGCTTAGAAACCATATCTGCACACTGGTGGAGGATAAGCGGGAAGAGAAGCATGTGCGTGTTTGGGTTCCCGGCTGCGCCACCGGTGAGGAGGCCTATTCCATCGCCATCCTCTTTGCCGAGTGCCTCAAATCATCAATATACGAATACAATATACAGATTTTCGGGACAGATATAGATAACGATGCCCTTTCCCATGCCAGGAAGGCCCTCTATTCCGAGGCGGCGGTTGCGGGTGTTGACGAAGGTATTCTTGATAAATACTTCATACAGGAAGAGAACAATTACAGGGTTGCGAAGTTCATCAGGGAGATGGTGATCTTCGCCAGGCAGGATATAGTAAAGGATCCCCCCTTCTCCAACCTCGATCTCATAACCTGCAGGAATATGCTCATATACTTTACTGCCAGCCTCCAGAAACGGATCTTTCCTATGTTCCATTATTCTCTTAACTCAGAAGGGTATCTTTTCCTCGGGAAATCCGAAAGCATCGGCCAGAATGCTGATCTCTTCTCTACGGTCAGCAAAAAATGGAAGATATACAGGAAGAAGCCAGTTAAGAGTGAGTTCCCTGTTCATGTGGTTCCTGGATCGAAAACTCAGGCATACGTACCCCAGAAATCAAAGGGAATGGATACAAAGAAAACCACCATGACAGACAGGATGTATAAGGTACTCCTTGATAACTTCGCTCCGGACAGTGTCCTTGTGAGCGAGGATCAAACTATCCTGCACATCTTCGGAGATGTAAGCCCCTATCTTAAATTCACCCCCGGTGAGGCATCATTCAACCTTTTCCGGATGGCACGGGAGGAGATAAACCTAGAGCTCAGGGGTATGCTCCATAAATCTATGAAGGAGAAGGTTGTTCTCAAAAGCCGCACGATCAGGCTTAACGAGGATGAAAACGAACTTAGTTTCGCCGTTATAGTTATTCCCGTTATGAACCAGAATGGGAGCGATGCGGAAGGTTATCTCGTATGCTTTAGAAGGGAAAGTTCCGGTTCGGACAAAACCGAAGGTGTTGAGGCTAGTTCTGGCGACAGCGAGAGGGTTCAGGAGCTTGAGCAGGAGCTTGCGGCCAATAAGGAGCACCTGCAAACGGTTATAGAGGAGCTTGAAACCACGAATGAGGAGCTTCAGGCGCTTAATGAAGAGCTCCACGCCTCCAATGAAGAACTGCAGAGCACCAATGAAGAGCTGGAGACCTCAAACGAGGAACTTCAGAGCACCAATGAGGAGCTTATTACCGTAAACGAAGAGCTGCAGGTTAAGACCAGTGAGCTTGCTGAGGCGAACACGGATCTTGAAAACATACTCAGCAGTATAGAGTTTCCATTCCTTGTTCTTGATAAGGAACTCAAGGTCAAACGTTTTTCTCCATCCACAGCTATGCTCTATGATATAAGCACCAGAAATATCGGCCATTACTATAAAACGCTGGGAACAAAGTTTGAGTTGCAGGGGCTTAGCCAAATTATCGCTAAAGCACTCAGAGGGGACAAGGTTGAGCGTGAGTTCAGTACCGAAGAGAGTGTTTATGTCCTGCATGTTTTTCCGTACTACTCCAGCAGGGAGGAGGTGGAAGGAATAATCCTTGCCTTCCTTGATGTAACAAAGCAGAACAGGCTCACCGATGAGCTTTCAAGAGAGAAGGAGTTTATCTCGACCGTGATGGATACGAGCCCTTCGGGCATTACAGTTGTGGATAAACACGGTGCTATCATCTTCGCAAACGAGCGTTCCGAGGAGATTCTTGGTCTTTCCAGAGACGAGATTATGTCTATGAGATACAACTCCGAGGAGTGGGAGAGCGGTAATTACAACGGGAAAGAGGTTAAGGACGATGACCTTCCCTTTGTGCGGATAATGAAAAGTGGTGAATCGATCTATGGGATGGAGGAGCGCATAACACGCCCGTCGGACGGAAGCCAGGTTTATCTCAGGATAAACGGCTCACCTGTTTTCAAGAGTGGCCAGATAGACAGTGTTGTCTTCACTCTGGAAGATGTAACAAACTTTATGGAAACACAGAAGAAGCTCACCGACCTTAACGAGGGCATTCAGGACCGTATCGATACAGAGGTGGATAAGCAGGTTCGTGACGAAAGCGCCCAGCACCAGAACTCTCACTTTGAAGGTCTTGGTGATATGATAAGCAGTATAAGCCACCGCTGGAAACAGCCCCTGAACGCCATAAGTCTTTTGGTGGGCTACATGGAGCAGCTGGCCAGAAACGGTGAGTTAGAGAATATACCAGAAGCGGCCGAAAAGGCAGCGGGGCATATTGATAAGCTGCATTCCACAATGGAAAGCTACAGAAAATTCTATAAGATCTCTGACAAGAAAACCAGTTTCTCCGCCCTCAAAGGTTTGGAGGATGTTCTGGAGGTGGTTTCTGAACAGCTCAAGAGTTTTAGGTTTGTGGTCCATTATAACCTTGGTGAGGAGAGCTTTGAGCGAGTTCTGGAGAAGGGTGAGCAGTTTATCTCCGATGGTTCTGCAGGGGATGAGCTATGTATTTTTGGCACGGACAGCGTATACCGATCAATGCTGTATGAGCTATTCAGGCGTTTTGTAATGTTTGCAGACACCGATACGGATATAATAATCAAACTGAAGTCCGGTGGCGGCTCCGCAGAGCTTAGTATCGGAACCGATTCCGTTAATCTTGGCTCCGAGGATCTTGATGAGATAAAGAAGAGCATAGAAGGTGTGGATACGGCCACAACGCTCTATACATCTATTAGGAAGCTTGAGCTGGATATGGACGGAAAGGTAGACTGCACCAATGATGATGGTTTCTTCGTTAAGGTCTCCATACCCCTTGAGGGGAGTTCTTAGGCTCCCCTTGCTGCTCCGGCCATTCCGAACCCTTGCGTTGTTCTTATTCCGAAGCCCATCTCTGTGAGCAGCTGAATATCCTCCATATCCCCTTTCATCTTGAATGTGCCTGTGACACCTGTGAGCATCATAAGGCTTTTGCCGGTTTTATTCCGGAAACGCTCAAGGGTATGTTTAATCACAGTTTTGCGCATATTCACAGGCTCAAATATTAAAGATTTTCTCGGGTATCTGCCTGTAAAAGAGAAGATACGAAGTGATGAGATAATCTCAAGTCTTTCGGAATACTGCTCGTTCGAAACAGTAATAGTGGAGGCGGAATCCTCAATATCGGGGATTATCGGCTTATTCTTCTTCCCTGATTCCAGAAGCATGGGTGAATGGGTGTGTAGAAGAATCTCCGATGAATTATCCTGCTCCGGTGGCTTGCTGAGGAGACTTACCTCTTTGACAGGATAATCAAGCTCCCTGCCGTCAACGAACATCTGGTCATTGATGCTGAGCTTCAACGACTCAGCAGAATCAATACCTGCTGCTAGGTTTCTTATGAAAGTTTCATCGGGATTGCTGATATACAGCTTGGATTCGTTACCCTGCGGAACGAGGAATATGGTGTCGTAAACATCATGCCCTTCGGCAAGGGTAATCCTCCCTTTTTGGGAGTAATCTCTGGAGAAGGCCAGATTAAAGGTAAAGAACTTTGCAGCATTCTCTGAGTGGGGTACGGCAGTGGCAACTGCCCCTGCATCGGCATAGTACTTAATAATATCAGACAGCCTGTGTCTGAAAATCACCGGGACTACCGGGGTTTCGAGGGATACTCTCAAAAGCATATTAAGCCCCTTTTCTGTTCAGAACTACAGCCTAAAGTGGCATTAAGCATTTCATAAACAGTGCATTGTGTATTTTTGTTTCTCTTAATTACAATATAATAATAGGTTATACTATTGCAACTGTTTAAACTGTCAAAAGTGTCGAGTATGTGTTTTTTATCTCGGAGGGGGGCACAGGGCGGGAGAAGAAATATCCCTGGTGAAGATCGCAGTTTACTGACAGGAGAAACTCCAGCTGTTCCTTGGTTTCAACACCTTCGGCCACTGTCTTAAGGTTCAGGCTTTCCGCCATTTTTACGATGGCAGAGACTATGGAAGCGTTGCTGGAATCCGCAGGAACGCCGGTTATGAATGAACGGTCTATCTTTATGTTTGCGATGGGGAGGTTCTTAAGGTAGCCGAGGGACGAGTAGCCCGTTCCAAAATCGTCTATGGAAATGGGGAAGCCCGCCTCGTTCAGTTCATGGAGGAGTTTGGACGCATATTCAAAGTTATCCATCAGCACGGTTTCGGTTATTTCCAGCTCAATGGTTGCGGGATTTATGCCGTATAGGTGGACTGTGTCCACAATGGACTTGGTGAAGTTTTTGGATGTGAACTGTATGGGTGATATGTTTACGGAGATCGAGCCGTAGTCAAATCCGCTATCCTTCCAATCCTTTGCCTGGGAGCAGGCCATATCGAAAACCTTTTCACCAAGGTATGTTATAAGCCCGCTCTGCTCAGCCACAGGGATAAATTCACCCGGGGGCATGAATCCCTTTTTCGGGTTATTCCATCGGCAGAGTGCCTCTGTTCCGTATACGGCGTTCATACGCATATCGATCTTGGGCTGGTAATAGAGTGTAAACTCGTTATTCTCAAGGGCGGAGTGGAGCATATTCTCAAGCTCGAGTCGCTTATTCACCTGAACGCTCATCTCACTCCGGTAGAATGTGTATGTATTTCTAGGTTCCTTTCTGTTGCTGCTAAGGGCAAGATCGGCGAGTTTGACAAGGTTTATCGGTTCATCTGTGTCTCTTGGGCAGGAGGCCATGCCGGCGGAGCATGTGAGGTGGATTTCATGGCCGTTTATGGATATCCTGTTTGAGAGGCTGTTCAGGATATTAGTGGCGAAGCTGCTGAGCTTTGCGGTGCTCATGTTTCTGAGTAGTATGATGAACTCTACCCCGTCCCAGCGGAAGACCTCGTACTGTTCATCGAACATGGAAACCAGCCTTTCGGAGACCTCTTTTATGATCATATCCCCCAGCTCGTGACCGAGACTGTCGTTCAGATCCTTGAAGTTATCTATATCGAGATAAATGAGCGCCGCTTGGTTCGGTTCACCGTCTTTTTCTGCCTCTATGGCTGAAAGCCGCTTTTCCAGAGAGTTTCTGTTAGGCAGGGATGTGAGGGGATCGTGGTATGCCTGAAAGTTAAGGAGATCCTCCGCTGCTTTTTTCTCTGTTATATCCTCTTTTATGATTACGTAGTTTGTTATACTTCCAGATTTGTTCTTAACAGAGGAAACCGTTGCGGATTCCCAGTATTCCTCGCCGCTTTTCTTTCTGTTTTTAATATCTCCACGCCATGTATCCTGCTCTTTTACGATCCTCAGAACCTCATGTTCTATATTATTTTGTTCGCAAACATTGCTGAGGATGCAGGGTATATTGCCTATCTTGTCGTTGATAGTGAAGCCTGTGATGTTCTCGAAGGCGGGGTTTACGTACTCAATAATGCCGTTTTCATCGGTTATAACAACCATGACGGGGCTCTGCTCAACGGCGGCGGAGATCTTAATAAGCTCCTTTTCGGTTTTAAGCCTCTCCGCAATTTCATGTTCGAGAAATATGTTCTTTTCTTGAATAGCCCGTGCATTTTTGGTGCTCAGATTGTACAGGTAACCTGTCAAAGCGCCGGCTATGATGCCGAATACGGCGGGGATAATATAGCCCTTAAACGCAAAAACATTCGCACCTATCAGCGTTTTTTGGAAGGCCGAAGAGGATACGAGAGTGATGAATCCCGCAACAGTTCCTGCAAGTATGTTTGATATAAGCTGGACCAGCTCCGTTGTTTTTCTTGTCATGTCTCTCTTTAAATATTATTAAATAATCAATATAATTCTACACTTATATTCGGACAGCTTCAATCGTTTACATTGAACATACGGTTAATGTTTGTGTAATCAGTGTGATTTTGCAAATATTTGACAATTTATGGAGGAGAAATGAAGGTAGATGCCAGAGGAAAACTTTGCCCTGAACCTGTGATTATGGCAAAGGAAGCATTGGAAAGTATAGAGGAGGGTGTTGTTACCGTTATTGTGGATAACTCTACATCCTCGGTTAATGTTAAAAACTTCGCAGAGAGCCAGGGTTTCACCTGCAAAAATGTTCAGGAGGGGGACAACTGGAGGGTTGAGATCGTTAAGGGATACGAGTGTTCCATCGATGAGGTCCTTACCGAAAGTTCTGAGAGCATCGTTCTGCATATATCAGGGGAATGTCTTGGCGCTGAGGACGAGACACTGGGGCGCAAGCTTATGAAGGGCTTCCTCGGCAACGTTAAGAATATGGACAGCATCCCCGAGACTCTTATCCTTGTGAACACCTCGGTGCGTATGGCTGTTTCCGATGAGGATACCGTTGCAGTACTCAAGGAGCTTGAGGATATGGGGGTTGAGGTGCTTTGCTGTGGAACATGCCTTGAGCATTTCGGCATTGCAGACAACCTGAGGGCGGGGAAGATCGCCGATGCTCATACTGTTATGACCAAAATGTTTAAAGCGGACAAGCTTATCCGTATATAGTTCTTAGAAGAGCTCCACGTCTCCGTAGCTGGTTCCGTCATCGTCGGATGCGTACACGTTTTCATCTGCGAAGATGGAGTCCAGCTGGAGGCTGAAGCTCAGGAAGGTTATATCGTTGAAGTGGATATCCTCCGCTGTTCGTTCGTCGAATACCTTCCTCTTCCATGTGTAAAGCTCCTGCTCGAAGTCGCTTAAGGTGTGGACAAGCCTTGTCTTTGCCGCACCAGTGAAGGTTTCGGGATCTATGCTGTTTATGAAGGATGAAACATTGTTGAGCGAGTATGACAGTGTGGGAAACTCTCTGAACATGTTCAGCACCTTGGCAAGCGCCTGGAAGGCAGAGGCGGCGGCGAGCTGGTTTTCTCTGGTGTTGTGCAGGTGCAGATCATTGACCACAGAGCTTACGAGATCCAGTTTGTCATCCAGGTCCTCTATGTCCTCCTGCATATCCTCACTGAGGGAATCGAGGAACTCCTGCGGTGTTACCTTCACCGTATCAGAGCTTATCATCCTGCTTTGAACATCATCAAGCTCAGCGTTTTCCTGTTCTTCTATAGGCGCTTCGGTAGCCTCGTGCTGTTCTGCGGGGGTAGCCTCGGGCTCTTCATGGACGGTTACATCCTTTTGTTTTTCATCGTTTTGGTCCGGTTGAGCCTTCTGGGGTGAGGACTTTCTGGCTCTGGCAATCTCCAGGAAGTTGCCCACGGTGAATTTGAGGAGCTTAAGGTTTACAGGCTTTCGGATGAAGGATACCGCACCGATCATAAGCATCTCTTCTTCCAGCTCTTCGTCGTCCTCTGCAGTGGTCATAACAACGATGGTTTCAGGGTGCATCATTACGATCTGTTTTGTTGCTTCGAGGCCGTTCATCTGGGGCATTCGGAAATCCATGATGACCACATCGGGCTTGTTCTGTCTGGCCAGTTCGACGGCGTCTTTCCCGTTCGACGCACTATCAAGGGTAGTGCCCTGAAGATTTTTGAAAAGCCCCTTATAGAGGTCGATTACAATGCTTTCATCATCCACAATCAGCAGACGTGTTCTTTCCATAAATATCCAGCCCTCTTTGTTGTATTCTTGTAAAAAAGAATAGAATATTTGTGCAAAATTGTAAATCACCAGAATTAGGTTTTGTGATCATATCCTGCATAATGGGTGAAGAGTTTGGCGATGGCGAAGGGAGTTGTTTACGAAATAAACTTATGATGTTATAAAAACACCGATGGAACGAACAGTGAAACCAATGATAAACAGAATGAGCAGGGAATATATCGCCTCCCTGCCGGCGCTTCGCTTTAAGGGTGATATCGTTACTGTGCGAACTGAGCAGGAGGCCGAAAGGTGTGCTTCTGTGCTTATGAAGCATGAAATGATAGGCTTCGATACAGAAAGCCGCCCCTCCTTTAGGAAGGGTGTAATGTATCCCGTCTCACTCCTACAGCTATCCACAGAGCATAAGGCTTACCTTTTTCAGCTTGGCACCACCGGCATATCCTCTGCTATGAAAGATCTTTTGGAATCGGAGGATACGAAGAAGGTCGGGATCGGAATAAGGGATGACATAAAGAAGCTTAAGGAATTGAACACCTTTGATGAAGGCGGTTTTATCGACCTCGGTGAGATGGCCTCCGCTAAAGGGATAATCCAGTTCGGTGCAAGGAGCCTTGCGGCAAGATACCTCGGTATGAAGCTGGTTAAAACGATGCAGAAGACGAACTGGGCAAGGTCTGAGCTCACCCGCAAACAGAGGGTTTATGCCGCCACGGATGCCTGGGTCTGCCTGAAGCTCTATCCCAAAGTGGTTGAGGATGATACCGACTACCGCCAGTTTGAAGAGGAGGAGTGTTCCTCCAGAGAGGAGAGCAGTGTTGGTGACAGAGGATGACCGATATAACTTCAAAGCCCTTCGGGATATCACGGAAACCCGAAATACGCAGTTATGATATCGATTTCGCAGGCGTTGTGAGCAACATTGTCTACATCCGCTGGATGGAGGATCTTCGTAACGATATGCTCATTGAGCATTATCCACTTTCAAAGCAAGTTGAGCTCTGCATAGGTCCCGTGGTTAATAAGACCCAGGCTCATTACAAAAGACCCCTTAGAATAGGTGATGAGCCGGAGGCTCTTATGTGGATCTCCGGTCTGGACAGGCTCAGATGGTTTATCACCATGGAGATATACGTAGGTACTAAGCTTCATTTCCGTGGAGAGCAGTCGGGAGCTTTTGTTAACCTGAAAACTGGAAAGCTCATAGGCATACCCGATATTTTCAAGGAAGAGTGGGAGCGTTATTTGGCCAGCTGAGCCTCAAGCTCCTCAACCTCTCTCAGCCTGTTTTTAATCCTTCTCAGAGATTCATTCAGAATATCTTCCGGCTCCATAAGCATCCTGTCCGCAGAGTTGTAGTAGTTCAGAGCCTCATTGTAGTTTCCCTCTGTCTCCTCGCATACTCCAATATTGTGCAGGAGTGCGGCGCTTCTGCCGATAACCTCCGCCTCCCGCCAGAGCCTGCATGCTCTATCCATCCGGTTCTCTTCTGCGAAGCTGATCCCCGCCTTGAGCAGTTCTTCTGCCTTTTTGTCCTCCGGTGCGGGTGATTTCATGAGCTTAATCTCAATTACAACGGTGTGCGGTGCAACATCGGTTATAAACTCGTTTATCATGGCGTTGAGAGCTCTGTTCTTTAGTTCGCTGGAGGAGGGGAGGGAGTAGTAGGTGTCGGAGGCACATTTTTCTGCGGATCTGTTTTTGGTGTATTTGTATGAGAAGAGCACCCTTCCTGTGCTTACATCCGTAAGCCTCGGGTTCAGTGATACGGATACGCTCACCCTTGTGCAGGGTTCGTTGTACTCCCCCCACTGGACACATTTGTTATCCTTATCCCGTTGTGCGCATCTTGTTACTTTTCTGTGGAAGTGGCTGGTTTCGGTGTCGAAGTAGGCGTAGCCCGTGTATATTCCCTCTGCGCCGGTCAGTGCGCCAACACGCATGAGGTCGCCGCTCTCCGTAAGACCGGAGATAGCAAGGTTCTGTTCGTCCACGATATTCTGGAGGGCGACCCTGTCTACAATGGTGAAGTATTCACGTCCGTCAACCTTTACAGAGGATAGGGCAGATTCGAGAGCAACGGAAGCCTGCGCACCCATATTGCCGGAAAAGGGCATAACCGCAACGGTTTTAGGCTCTGCGGCGTGGGGGAAGTTCGCAGGGAGAAGAACGGATGTTTTTACCCTGGGTGTGCATGCAGCGGCAAGAATAAGCAGAGCCAGTAAAAGAACACGCAATGTAAACCTCCCCGGTGAAGAATCTGTTCTATTATAGATTCTGTCCGGGGAGTGTCAAGTATATCAAACCGCTTTGGTATCTTTAGCTTCGTTGGTACCTTCGGTCTCAGTATCCCATGTGAAACCATCCTCGGTGATCCTGAGCCAGACATCGATTTTCAACGAACCGTCAAAAAGGTATGAGTGCTTCATAACAGCGGAAACGGGATTAACCGCATAGTCGTTGCGGAACTGCTCCGATGCCTCGGCGGCGGCCATCAGGTGGTGGTTTGAGGAGATGCCTCTGAAGAGGTTTTCAAGATCGGGGTAGTCCTCGAAGATCTTGTTTATCTGATCCTTCTGGGGGTGTTCACCTGTGACGGTTACCCCTCCGTTTCTTCCAGTGCGAAGCTCAAAGGGTGTGGAGGTGTCGATACCTCTATCCTTGAGGATATCGCCAAGTGTTTCCTTGAAAACACTCTCCAGAAGCTTTGTTCTGTCTGCGATACTTTCGAGAGTTATGGCTTTCCCGCCTGAATTGGGCATTGTGATCGGTTTATGGAAGGAGCCGTGCTTCGATTTGATCCTTTCCTGAGTGCTCCTTATCTCGTCCAGTCTTTTGTCCAGAGCACGTGAGAATTCATCGTTCACACCCTTGTTTCGGCTGCCGAACAGCTTGGTAGCCTCCCCTGCGGTTACAGAGTTTATGTTCATTTTTTCCTCCTTTCACTTATGAGAAGAACCCGCAGGAGGTAAATAGCAAGAAACGTGCACAAGAAGGCGGAAAAAAAGGGAGCCCGCAGGCTCCCTCTGTTGAATATATCAGTTGTGTTTTATGTTCAGCCTTTGAGCTCCTTTACCATCAGATCGCTCATCCTGCCGGCGAAAACTGACGGATCCTCGGGCTGGCTCCCCTCAAGGATTAGTGCGAGGTTGTAGAGGAGCTTTGAGTAATCGGATATTACGGAGCTGTCCGAATCGGTCTCATACAGCTTCTTCATCTCGCCGAAAAGCTCGTGGTCGGGATTTATCTCAAGGATCTTCTTGGGCTTGGGAACGGATTGTCCCATCGCCTCCATGATGCGGATCATGTTGGGGTCCATGTCGTTGTCGTCCCCCACAAGGCAGCATACGCTCTCCTTGAGTCTGCCGGAAAGGCGGACATCCTTCACCTTGTCGTCAAGCTGGGTCTTAACCGCACCGAGAAGCCCTTCGAGCTCCTTCTTCTTCTCTTCCTTCTTCTCGCTGTCCTCTCCGAGATCGATATCACCCTTTACGATGGACTTAACCTCTTTCTCCTTGTACTGGCCAAGGCCGGGGATGACTATATCGTCGATCTCATCGGTCATGAAGAGAACCTCGTACCCCTTGTCCTTAAAGGTTTCGAGATAGGGGGATTTCTGGAGGTCTGCATGCCTTCCGCCGGAGATGTAGTATATCTCCTTCTGATCGGGCTTCATCCTCTGGATGTATGAATCGAGATCGGTCACACCGCTCTCATCTGTGGTGCTGAAACGCAGAAGACCAGCGATCTCCTCTTTGCGGGAGAAGTCGTAGTGGAGCCCCTCCTTGAGGATAGGACCGAACTCGGCGTAGAAGCTTTCGTACTTCTCGGTATCGTTCTCTTTCATATCCTTGAGTTTCTCAAGCACCTTCTTGGTAAGGTTCTTTTTGATTATCTCCACCATGCGGTTGTTCTGCAGAAGCTCACGGGAGATGTTCAGCGGAAGGTCGCTAGAGTCCACAACACCCTTCACGAAACGAAGGTAGAGGGGGAGAAGATCCTCGCAGTGGTCCATGATCTGAACCTTCTTAACATAGAGCGCGGGGCCCGCCTTGTAGTCTTTATAGAGTATGTCGAAGGGGGCCTTCTGGGGGATGTAGAGCAGGGCGGTGAACTCCGTTGTTCCTTCAAGCTTAAAGTGAATATGCTCTGCGGGGTCGGTGAAATCGTGGGAGATATGCTTATAGAACTCGTTGTACTCCTCCTCGGTGATCTCGTCCTTGCTTCTTAGCCAGACCGCTTTCATCGAGTTGAGGGTTTCCTCCTCGATCTTCGTCTCCTTCTTCTCGTCCTCACCTTCGACGGGAACCTCACGTTCCACGTCCATGGTTACGGGGTATTCGATGTAGTCGGAGTATTTCTTTATGATGGAGCGGATCCTGTGTTCCTCAAGGTATTCGGCGGCATCTTCCTTCATCTCGAGGATAACGTCCGTACCCCTTGAGGGTTTTTCCGCCTCTTCGATGGTGTATGTTCCATCGGCGTTGGACTCCCAGCGGATCCCTTTGTCTTCGCCAGCCTTACGGCTTACGACGGTGACCTTGTCCGCTGCCATGAAAGCGGAATAGAAGCCCACACCGAACTGTCCGATGAGTTCGGGGTTTTCCTGCACCTCTTTGGACTGCATAGCCTTGATGAACTCCTTGGTTCCGGAGTGTGCTATGGTTCCAAGCGCCTCCACGGCGTCATCCTTGTTCATGCCGACACCGTTGTCGCTGATGGTGAGCCTCTTGTTCTCCGCATCGGGGATGATCTTGATCTTCCAGTCGGAATCACCCTCGGCGAGGCTTTCGTCTGTGATTGAAAGATAGCGGAGCTTGTCTATTGCGTCCGAAGCGTTGGACACAAGCTCTCTGAGAAAGATCTCCTTGTGGGAATAAAGGGAATTGACCACAAGATCCAGAAGCTGTTTTACTTCAGCCTTGAATTGTACTGTTTCTGCCATATATGCCTCCTCTAATCATTGCTATAACCGGAAAAAAATATACAATAGTTACGTTTGAGATCAACTGTTTTTCGGGGTCAAAGTTGCATAAGAACATAATTTTTGTTTTATTCCTAAGCATTTTTATATTCCAGACCGCTTTTTCCGCTATTTCCGGTGTAGATTCGATAGTTAAGAGGGGGATAGAGGATAATAAGTTCAGTGGTGCGGTGGTTCTGGTCTCAAAGGATGGTAAAATTGCCCACCTCGAAGGATACGGCAGATCGGGGAGGGTTAACCGACCGCATTATATAGTCCACCGGCACATCTTCGATCTGGCATCCCTCACCAAGGTCTTCTCCACAACATTCGCCATAATGCTTCTTAAGGATGATGGGCTCATTGGGCTTGATGATCCTGTATGGTGGTATATTCCGGAGTTTGAGGAAGGGGTTAAGCGGAATGTTACAATCCGGATGCTCCTCACCCACACGGCGGGACTCGCCCAGTGGATACCAGTATACTATCATGCAGAGGAGCCTCTGGGTGCGAAGAGCTATGTTTCATCATACCCGCTCAAATGGGAGCCCGGAGCGGAAAGGCACTACAGCGACCTCGGGTTTATGCTCCTCGGCTACATCGTTGAGGCTGTGACGGGTGAGCGTATCGATAACTATATCGAAAGGGAGCTTTATAAGCCCCTCGGGCTTGAATGTACAGGGTATCTCCCCCTTGAGAGAGGGCTTGGGCCCATAGTATCCACATCCTTTGGCAACGACTTCGAGTACCGAATGGTCAGCGATGATGAATTCGGCTACAAATGTAGTGAGGATCCTTACAGCTTCCGTAAATGGAGAATAGGTGAGTTTACGGGGATTGTTAATGACGCAAATGCAGGCTCCGCCCACGGAGGTGTTGCCGGACATGCGGGGCTTTTCGGGTGTGCTCAAGATATAGATACGATGCTTCGTCTCCTGATGACCAACGGCGTACATCGTGGCAGGGTTATCATATACAAGGGAACGGTGGGGGAGTTTCTTACGCCGGACAATAACGGACACGGGCACGGCTGGATGATGACGGGATCATCGCTGAAACTTCGCACTGCTCCAGCAGGCGTATTTGGTCATACGGGCTTCACGGGGGTCAGTGTTTTTGCTGTTCCTGAATGCCTGCTCAGCGTTGTTATACTAACCAACAGACAGAGTGCAGGGCTTGATGAGAATGGTTTTTATCCAAATATCAATGAGCTGCGAAGGGATATTGCCGATGCCGCCCTCGGGCTGTGTAAAGGTGTGAAACAATAGACAACTGGTGCTATAATTTGCTAGTCGTTAAGGAGGATTAGATGAAGAGACTTATTCTTGTATTTATACTGCTTCTGCCCCTATCGGTTTATTCTGCGGATAAACCCCGCATAATCGGGGGGTATGACGCACCGAAAACATGGGAGAGTATAACGTCCATTAACTATGCGGGGGGCTATCAGTACTGCGGCGGCACGCTTATAGCCCCGGGGTGGGTATTGACAGCGGGGCACTGTGTATGCGAGGGGGATCAGCCGGAAGATGTCGAACTTTATGTTGGGGAATACAACCTTGCAGAACCCACAGGTGAGTATCAGGCCGTCGAGGAGTTTATCTGCCACCCCGGGTACAACACCGAAGATGACTATGTGGACATTGCTCTTATAAAGATATCTGGTGAATCAGCAAAGAAACCGGCAAGGCTCCTTGCCAGCAGAGAACCACTTGCAGAGCCGGGAGCGGAGAGCACCGTTATCGGATGGGGCAACACATCAATACCCCCTGAAACAACCTATCCCGATATACTGAAGCAGGTGGAGCTCCCTATTGTAAGCAATACCGTCTGCAACGAAGTATTCAGTGAAGACTATGATCAAGATATTATATATAGTTACGAGATTTGTGCAGGGTTCCCCGAAGGGGGGAAGGATGCCTGCCAGGGTGACAGCGGTGGTCCTATGTTTGTTAGGGATCATAACGGTGAGTATGCTCAGGCCGGGGTTGTGAGCTGGGGGAACAGCTGTGCTCTTGAGGGGTATTACGGCGTATACGCCAGTGTGGCGGACAATATAGAGTGGATACACAGCCATGTGGAGGGCGGTTTCACCGTGGCATCCGACAACACGGATAGAGGCAATCTTCACCCTGCCGAGATAACCGTCACGTCAGAGAACTACGGTTTTGCCTATGTGGACAATATAACTCTCACCGGAGAAGGGGCCGATAATGCATCCTTATCCTTTGCTACGGATGATACATGCGGCGAACTCCCCTTTGCCCTTGCTGCAGGGGAATCCTGCGGTTTTCTTCTGCGTTACTCCGGCGGTGTAGAGGATGGAGAGGATGTTATCCTCACCGTCTCAAAGAGCGGAGACCCCGCAAGTGTAAGAACCATGGATTTTACCCTCTCTTATGAGGGAGAACCGGAGAATGACAGCGGTGGCGGCGGCGGAGGTTGTTCCGCAGGGGGTGGTGGCTTACCCTTATCGCTTGGGCTTTTTGGTCTTTTATACATCTTTAGAAGAAGGCTGTTGAGCTAGAGCTCAGGGCCTCTGCTGAACAAGGGGCTCTTTTTTCATAATATTGATTCCCTTCTCTGTGCATACGAAGAGGAGGGAATCCTCCATCGCCTCAAGATCGTGCTGTTCACCCGCCTCGGTGAGGATGAAATCCCCCGGACGGAGTGTGCTCATACCCACTCTGAGTTTTCCTTCAAGAAGCAGTATCTGTTCCCTGCCCGGGTGGGTGTGTTCAGGAAATCTTGCTCCCGTCTTCATCTTAAGGTATGCGGAACCCCCTGCTGGGTTTGCTGTCCATATGACGCACCTTTCAACGCCATCGTATTCGGTTTTTCTGAACTGAATATTTTTCTTCTTAAGAAGCATTTATATACCTCATAAAAAAGGCGCCGCCATAATAAGCGGCGCCCTTCAAAAAGCATTGTCTATACCTGTCTGCTAACTATGCACGCTTTCTTCTGAAAAGAACAGCGGAAAGTGCGAGCAGAAGCCAGGCAAATCCGTTTGAGCTGTTATCGGCAGCGGAGCATCCTCCACCGCCCCCTCCGCCGGAGCCGGTATCATCGTCGTCGTCACTTCCATCGCCGCCGGCGAGTACAACGGGGTCAACTATGATTCCGTTCTCTGCGCCGTCCTCGTCGAGGCTACCTCCGTCCACAAGGGTATAGGTTGCTGTTTTGCCTGAGAACACTGAGTTTATCTTGCTACAACTTCCTCCATCGCATTTGAAGAGTGCGGGATTATCGGGAATCTCGGGGAAGCTGAGTGTCACTGTGGTGGCTGAGCCCGGTGATACATAAACGGAAAACTCAAGACCGCCGTCGTACATAACCTCATAGTTCTCTATGGTGTAGGATTCACCGTTAAAGTAGGGCGCACCTGCGAAATCACCTGCGCCTATGCCAACCGTGAGGGTTCCGTTGTCCGTGGAGACGTTTTCCGACTCAACGTTTGCGATGGTGGTGAAGGATGAGGTGAAAAGCTCTGCCATACTGTTGCCTGCCAGATCCTCAATATCGGTAGTTATGCTGAGTCTGTAAGATGTTCCAGAATAGAGCTCTTCATTAGGTATGAAGTAGTATGTGTCCGAATCATCCGCCCTGTTCAGCGAAGTTGCGCTGAGCGATACTTTGTGAGCAACGGGAGTTATCGATTGCAGGAAGAACGAGTTGTCTCCAATGGTTACACCGTTTATGGTTTCGCTGAATGTTACCTCGATTCTGACATCTCTGGATACATTAACTGCACCATCTGCGGGGTCAATGCTGGATACAACAGGTGCTGTGGTGTCCAGGGTTATTGTGTCGGAGGAAAAACCTATGTTCCCCTCGGCATCCCGGAAGAAAACGTATACCGTTTTGAGACCGTCACCTTCACTGAGTGTTCCGCTTACTGTGCCGGAATAGTTTGTAGTGGATGTAACGGAGTTGAAGCTTCCAAGCGTTGGCTCTGTGTTCGATTCAGAGATGTAGTACCCGGTTACGCCTGTGTTGTCCTGTGCGCTTATGGAGTATGTGACATCCCTTGTGTTTGTATATGCGGAGCTTTCATTGATCGTTATGTCTATGTTGTACGGAGCAGAGATGTCTACGTCCGGTTGGAGGTTGTTCACAACAGCAAGAACATCAACCCTTCCCGCATCCGAAGGTTCATCACAGAGCATGTTTACAGGCTGGTCGTACTGCTTAAGCAGGGTCTCTATGGTGCTTACGGATGCGCCGGAGTTTCTGTCCCTGAAAAGAGCCCATGCACCGGCTATATGGGGTGTTGCCATGGAGGTTCCGTTCCATGCCTCATAGTCGGTATCCGATGTGGGTACTGCGGAGAGTATTGAGGCGCCGGGTGCAAAGATATCCACCATGGTGGGGTGGGAGTTGGTGAACTCGGTCTCGACATCCTGCTTTGTAACAGCGCCCACAGCGATAGCTGTGGAGATACATGCTGGTGAGTTAACGTAAGCGCAGTATCCGTCGTTTCCTGAGGCGATAAGTGTAGCAATATCAGCAGAGATAAGGTTATCGATGATACTTTTATAGGTGGGATTGCTTGTATCACAGAACTCAGAATACTGACCCCCTCCAAGGCTGAGGTTTGCTGAGGCGATACTGTAGTTTGCTCTATTCTCGTAGAGCCAGTTAAGCGCTTGCATTTGATCCGAGTTGTATGAAAGAACGCAGTCCTTGTAGTTGCCATCCTGATCCTCACCACAGAGTTGATCTTGTTCAAACATTGAGAAGACCTGCATGGCGATGATGTCTGCATCCTTGGCAACCCCGCTCATGGTACCATCGGACTTTTTACCCGCTGCGATACCAGCAACGTGTGTTCCATGGGAGTATCCAGCATAGCTTGAGGGGTAATGAGCTGCCGCTCCTGTACCTGTCATTGATGTCTGTCCGTTGGGGCAGTTTCCTTCATATGAGAAACAGACTTCAACGATATCCTTTCCGGTGAAGAATTCGTGGGAGCTTCTTATCCCTGTGTCAAGGATAGCCACATACCAGTCCTTGCCCGTATATCCCATGTTCCATACATCATCTGCGTTTATCTGCGGGACAGAATCGGCAAGGGTGGGTGCATCCACTTTTGTTACCGGCGGAAGAGGGCGGGGGATATCCTCTTTTATGTAGGTTACCCGGGGATTATTGGCGAGCGCATTGATGGTTTCCACAGATGCCTCAAGGGCCAGGGCAGGGATAAAGCTGTATCTGCGAACCAGATTATAGTCTGTTCCGGATATAGAGGAGAGTACAGCATCCGCTCCTTTTGAAACAGATGCTTTCAGTGCAGCGTCAGCCTTAAGAGCTTCTGCTGGAAGCTTGCCCGATGGAGTAGCTGTTCCGAAAGATGCGGATGTCTTAGCGAGTTTTGAGTAGTTTTCCGCTTCAAAGTCGGCGATGATAAGGACCTTCCCCTTACTGGCCGCCTTGAGAAGGAGTGAGGATTTGTTAACAACGTGTGCCCCCGAAGCGTAGGCTGCTGCGGCACAAAACAGCAGTACTGTTACGAGTACGGTAAGTCTTGAGATTTTGTTCATTATTTCCCCCAATGGATTTAGTGCCGGAATTCGTATTTAGCTTGTCTAAGCAATGGGATACCATGCCGATTGTTTAGGAAGGTACTCCCATTATCTTTGCTTATTAACTCCAGCTATATATTTTATCCCTGTAGATAGGGCGTTGCAACACTAAGAGGGGGTATTATTCGTATCTGAGGCTACATTCTCGCAGAGAATCCTGCCCCTTCCAGCTTCCTTAGCCCTGTATAAAGCTGAATCTGCAGTATTAATAAGCGTATCCCTGCTTATGCTTCGATGTGGCGTTATGCTGGAAACGCCGATGCTTACGGTGATAAAATCGTTTGTTGTGGATTTTTCATGTTCTATCTTCAGCTCCTCCACGTAGTCCATGATCAGATCTGCGATGTGGCAGGCGCCTTCAAGGGATGTATCAGGAAGGATAGCAACAAACTCTTCGCCGCCGTATCTGGCCACAAAGTCGCCCGGTCTTTTGATAGCCTTGTTTATGGCTCCGGCAACCCTTTTAAGGCATACATCACCCTGCATATGGCCGTAGGTGTCGTTAAAAAGCTTGAAATGGTCGATATCTATCATTAGCAGGGATATGGGGGTCTGGGAACGAAGGCCCCTGAGCCACTCCTCCTCAAAGAAGTCGTCGAAGCTTCTTCTGTTGGCGACGCCTGTAAGCCCATCCAGGTTGGAGAGCTTTTCAAGCTTTCGGGTAAGCTCCTCAAGCTCCCTTTCTCTGGCCTTTCTCCGGTCGGTTTCCTTCTTCAGCTTCAAAACAGACCGCACACGGGCGCCCAGCTCGGTTTTAGTAACAGGCTTGTTTATAAAATCGATGGCTCCCGCTTCGAAGGCTTCCTCCAGGCTGTTTTCGGACTCCTTTACGGTGACCATAATAACCGGGATATCCTTGAAGCGCTCCTCGGATTTTATTAGCATTGTTGTTTCGATGCCGGAGAGGTCGGGCATAACTATATCCATAAGGATAAGATCGGGTTCTGAGGTTTCATCATCCCCTTCAATGCCAAGAATAGTGAGCGCCTCTCTGGCGCAGCATGCCATTATCAGATCATCGTAGCCCGCATTTCTGAGCATCGTCTCAAGGAGCATGCGGGAGGTATCAGAATCGTCAACTATAAGTATCTTCATAGGTAAGAGGTTTACTCCAGTGCGTCTTCGGCTATGGTTACCCTATTGAGCTCCTCAAGGGTTGTAAGCCCTCGGAGAATCTTCTTGAAGCCATCGTAGCGCAGATTTCTAAAGTTCATCTTCTTGGTGAAGTCCTTGATCTCAAGGATTGATGCACCTTCGCCGATAACCTTTCTCAGCTCTGTGTTAATTATCAAAAGTTCGTGGATTGCAAGTCGTCCCCTGTAGCCGGAGCCATGGCATCTCGGGCATCCGGCTCCTCTATAGAATGTTACGGTGGTTACTCCGTCCCAGTCGTTGAAATGCTCGTTAATCTCCTCGGGTGTTAGCTCGTAGGGCTCCTTGCAGTGGTCGCAGATCTGTCTAACAAGACGCTGTGACATTACTCCTATCATAGAGGGAGCTACAAGGAAGGGCTGCACACCGATCTCAAGGAGCCTTGTTATCGCCTGCATGGAGTCGTTTGTGTGCATTGTGGCAAGAACGAGGTGACCAGTAAGTGCTGCCTGGGCGGAGATTCGGGCTGTTTCGATATCCCGTATCTCACCGATTAGGATGATATCAGGATCCTGACGGAGGAATGAACGAAGAGCGTTTGTGAAGCCGAGCCCCACATCCTGATTCACCTGCACCTGTGTAAGCCCGGGGAGGCGGTACTCCACAGGGTCTTCAATGGTCATGATATTGACATTCGGGCTGTTCAGATATTTCAAAAGGGAGTAGAGCGTTGTGGTCTTACCCGAGCCTGTGGGTCCGGTTACAAAGAACACCCCGTTCGGGTTTTCCATTATCTTGCTGAGTCTTTCGTAAATAAACTTTGAGAAGTTGAGGTCTGTGAGGGACGGAACGGAGCGCGAATCCTTTTGACCAAGGATACGTAGAACCGCCTTCTCTCCGTATATGCTTGGTGTTGTGGATATACGGAAGTCGATGGAGCGGTTTTTAAGCTTTAGTACAGCTCTTCCGTCCAGAGGGAGCCTTCTTTCGGTTATATCCAGGTTTGACATAACCTTTAGTCTGGACAAAATACCTGGTAGAACAGCAAGATCCAGCTTAAGCAGTGTTTGCAGAACTCCGTCGATTCGGTATCTTATCTGGGTGAACTTCTCCTGGGGCTCAATGTGTATATCACTCGCCCCTTCTTTGATTCCGATGAGCATAACGGCCCGAACAAGCTCGATAATAGCCTGATCCCCCGCCATCCTCTGGAGCTGTCCGGCTGTGATTTTGCTGGTTCCCTTGAAGAGGGAGTCCACCGTGATCTTGTTGACAAACTCATCAACCTTGGAGGTGTCCTGAAAGGTGATCTCAAGTGTATCTTCCAGATCCTCGGGTAGGGCGAAGACGGTGCTTATCTTGCACCCGTATATCTCTTCAAGCTTCTGCATAGCCATCTGGTTTTCAGGATCGGAGGTGGCTACGGTTATTACATCTCCAAACTTGTACAACGGCAGAAGATAGTTCTTCCGTGCGAAGTCAGACGGAAGATAGTCCAGAAGTTCCTCCTGCATCATTGTGCGTCCAAGTTCGATATAGGCTTTGTCTAGGGAGTCCCCCCAGAGCTTTGCCATGAGCTCTCTGGACGCCGCACCCCCTTCGATAAGGAACTCGAAGATCTCGGATGCGTTATTGTCGAACTTCTTGACGAGGTTACCCTTGTCGTCTTCCGTAAGTACCCGCTCTTCTACGAGAAGATCGAGGAATTTGTCGTTGTACTTTTTCAGCATGGCTACTCTTCTTTCTTAAGCTTGATTTTTTCCTTGTTCTTAATCAGCCTTTGTATACCGTCCTGGGTAAGCTTCTTTTGGGTCATTTTCTCGAACTCTTCGTCTTCCTTAATCTCCTGAAGAAGATCCCTCAGGCTGTATTTCTCCTTCATCCTTCTTTCTCCTGAGTTGCACGTATTCGTTCCAAGACTCAACGATAATTTTACGTATTTCCTTGATGGGGGTATCCTTGCGGACGTAGTTAACAGCGCCCTTCTTAAGGCATTCCCCAACGGTTTCGATATCCGCCACGGATGTGATCATAATTATTACTGCATCGGGTTGAAGCTCTATGATATACGGGAGAGCTTCGTTGCCGGGCATCTTGGGCATATTTATATCCATCAAAACTATATCAACCTTATACTTGCTTATGAACTCAATGGCTTCCTTGCCGTTTGTCGCTTCTCCCACCAGCTGACACTTAATGCTCTGGATGACCTTTTTCATCAGCATGCGGATATGCGGCTCGTCATCCACTAGAAATACTCTGGGAAGTGCGTTCATTATTGCTCCTTTACGGGGAGGGTAAAGGTCATTGTTGTTCCCTCGCCCTCTTTACTGTCTGCTTTTATATCGCCGCCGTGGGCGGTTACAATCTTTTTGACAATGGAGAGTCCGAGGCCGGTACTTTTCTCCCCTCCGGTGGGTTTGCTGCCTAGTTTCTGGAACGCTCCGAACAATTTAGGCATATCCTCATCGCTTATTCCCACACCCTGGTCAGAGATGCTGACATGTATATAGCCGCCCTCTTCGTGCATCTTTATCATAACAGAGCTTTTCTCAGGTGAAAACTTAATTGCATTACTTATTAGATTATCTATCACCTGACCCATGCGCTGAACATCAAGCATTGTCTCTGGAACAGGTTTGAGGTCGGTGAGCAGGGCTATCTGCTTTTGTACGGCCAGGTTGCTCAAAAGTTGAAGCCTGCTCTCTGTGAGCTTTACCATAGAGTGTTTTTCAAGGAAAAGATCGAACTTACCGCTCTCAATAACTGCTACATCGAGTAGGTTATTCACAAGATTCAGCATACTGGAGCTGGTGTCGTGGATCATGTCCAGCATTCCAGTTTGGTCCTCATCAAGCTTTCCTTCGAGTTCTTCCAGCAGGAATTCGGAAAAGCCTCTGATACTGGAAAGGGGGCTCCGGAGATCGTGGGCGGCTGTGCCGAGGAAGCGGTTCTTGGTTTCGTTCAGCTCCTCCAGCCTTTTTGTAAGGCTCTCCAGCTCTTTCTCTCTCTGCTTTCTGTTGTCTATCTCGTTTTTCAGCTTAAGCAGGGATTGAACCCTGGCACGCAGAGCAAGCTTGGTTACCGGCTTGATAACGTAATCCGCCGCACCCGCTTCAAAGGCTTTTTCAAGGGATGCTTCGTCGTCCTTAACGGTGATAATTATTATGGGTATGTCCGAAAACTTCTGGTCGGACTTTATCTTTCTGGTGGCCTCGATACCATCTATGCCGGGCATTACAACATCCATCATGATAAGGGAGGGGAGGGGTTTGTTGTTCCTGGCAGAATCGATCATAGCCTCCATCGCTTCCAATGCGGAATCGAAGGTGGTTACATTCTCAAAACCGTAGCTGTTGAGAATGGCCTTCAGCAGTGTGCGGTAGCTACTGGAATCATCAATAATGTAGATAAGCTTCTTTGAGTTCGGCATTCTCTCATCTTTTCCGTGGTAAAAGAGTTTATTCGCACTTCATATACAGCACAGAACGATTTCTTCCTTGTTCTTTAGCGAGATACAATGCTTCATCGGCCTGTGTCAGAAGTGTATCAAGATCATAGTTATTCTGGGTTCCGATCTCTGTACACGAAAGACCCAAAGAGATGGTAACTTGGATAGAATTATTATTCCACAGGAATTCTGATTCCTCAACAGCTTTTCGTATTATTTCACTCCTCTTATAGGAATCATCAATATGTGTACCAGGCATAACGATAAGAAACTCTTCACCGCCGTATCTGAGAAAGATATCGGTGCCCCTTATCATATTTTTGATTTTTTCCGAGAGAACGCGGAGTATCATATCACCCGCCTGGTGCCCGTAGGTGTCGTTTACTTGCTTAAAGTGATCAATATCCATAATTAGCAGGCTGACGGGTTCACGATCTTCGTAGGCTTTTTCGAGCACGTCTTCTGTCAGCGCTATGCCGTTGCGTCGGTTGTTTATTCTTGTCAGCTCGTCGATGGAGGCCATATCCTGAACCCTGTTGAAGCTGAGCGAACTCTGGTAGGCGAGGGTATACTGATTAAGAAGCTTGCCGATCATCCCCCGCTCATCGTCCATGAGCTTTCTGGAGAGATAAACCGCAAGCACGCCCACCTTGTTTGTATCGTTTGCTATGGGGAAGAGGGCAACGGAGTTGGGGCGGACGGAGAAAAGTCCCTCAATAAAGAAGAGATTCTTCTCCTCAAGCTCCATAACCTCCCTGCTTTCCAGAACATCCTGGAGGAAATCCTTAAACTGCTCCGTGGGAGCGTTATGGGCGAATACTGCGCCGCATTTGAGGAATTTGTTATGCTCATTAAAGCAGTATATCTCTGCTGCGAGAACGGGCTGTACTGTCTCTGTTATGAATTTCACCACGTTTTTATTAAGGTTTCTGAACTCTATGGAATGGTTGAGCACGGTGAAAAACTGGTCCATGTGCTGGTGCTGGAGGAAGGAGTTGCGTATGGTTTCCACCAGCTCGTTGTACTTCTCCTGAATGTCGCCGATGATGTCTGAGGTGTCCCGCAGAACAAAACAGTCGCACTCCTCCACCTTCCGCATCCCCTGCTTGTGTGCTTTGATGTTTTTGACCACATCTACGAGCGCCTCGTGGAAGGTTGTGAGCTTGTTGAGGATCGTTATGCTGGTTATTACCGAAGATAGCAGTCCCACCAGAATGCCTGCAATAATACAGGAGACGAAGAACTTTGTGTTCAGAACGTCCTTTGGGTTCAAGTTGAGCACTATCACGGTGAAGAATGGGAATATAATGCCCACAATCACGCCCATCAGGAGCATATAAACCCGGCTTTTCTTGACTATGCTGGGTGCGTTTCGTTTCATAAAATCACCATAAATAAAAAAGTAAAAATAATACCTGACAGGTATTATTACTCATATGCAGTAATATTTTAGATTACATTAAATCATGGATATATTCAACTGCACATATACACAGGGGCTAGTTTTTCTCTGCTATTATGTAAGATATTTAAAGAGCTTGACATTTAAAGGGTTTTAGGTGGATATCTATATCTTTCTTCCAGTTTGTTTGAGGTGCAATTATGCTTTACTGGGCTCCGATGATGATGGCCGTTTTCTCGAATGTTTTATACCATGTGTTCCAGAAGTCGATACCTGTGAACGTTAACCCCGTTTTTTCCCTTGTGATGACATATCTCACAGCCGCCGCAACATCACTTCTTCTTATCCCCTTCTTCCCTGCGGCGGAAGGATTCACAGAAACGTTCCGCCGGCTGAACCTTGCCAGCATAGGCCTTGGCATGTCCATTGTTGGCCTTGAGCTGGGCTTTCTTCTTGCCTACAGAGCCGGTTGGAACATCAACATCGGCGGAGTTGTATGCAGTGTTCTTGTGGGGCTTTTTCTGATACCGGTGGGGTATGCCTTCTTTAAGGAGACCATAAGCATGACCACGGGGCTCGGCATCATACTCTGCATTATCGGGCTTATACTTATCAACCGCAGCTAGCCTTTTCCTCAAAGCAGGAGTTGTAGTATTTCATATTGGTCAGATGCTGCATCATCCTGCTTTCGCTGAGTATGCCTCTGCTGAGGAAGTATTCTTCCACATCCGGTTCCATCTGCTTCTGAAGTCGAAGAAGAACATTGAGCCTGAACCTTGTTATCAGCCCGCTGCGCACCATGAGCTCCCCGACCTGCTCGCCGAATCGTTTCTCTGGTAGAACAGCTTCAAGGTCTCTGCGTGTTATCCATCCCCATTTTATAGCTATCTCTCCCAGCCTGCTCCTCCCCGCTCTTATCCATATTTTAGCGGCGATAAAGTCGTGCCAGGTGATTATTCCGGTGTAGTAGAGATACTCCTCAAAGCTCAACTTTCTGGAGGGGATGAAGTCCCGCTTTCTGCGGCTGGTGTGGGCTCTCTGCTGTGAACCGCTGCTGTTTCCGGGGGATGAGTACTGAGGTTTCTCAGTACTTCTCTGCCGAAATACTGAGGACGGTGCTGTGAATGCACCAGATGATTCCAAGTAGCCTAGAAGGTTTTTATAGGCCTCGTTCACGCTGATAAAGGAATCACCGAGCCTGCGTGAGGTTTCCTCGTCCGCCCCTCTGTTCATATCAGGGTGCAGCTTCATCGCCATCCTTCTGAACTGCTTTTTAACAGAATCGCTGTTCAGCAGTTCCGGAGAAGGAGAGCTTACCCTTGTGCCGTAAAGTTTGCTTAAACAGGAAATAAGTTCCGCATTGTTCATCATGCGGATTAATAAGCAAGGAGCGTGCCTGTCAGGAGTCTGCGGGGACGGTGAAAATAAAGACGCTACCATCCCCCGATGGCGGGTCTTCGGTCCATATTTTGCCGCCGTGATAGGATATTATCTCCCTGGATATAGCAAGGCCTAGTCCGGTTCCGCCTGCCCCTGTTTTGGTTTTGGCGCTCTGGATGAACTTATGGAAGATCCTCTCTTTATCCTCATCGGGAACCCCGTGCCCTTCGTCTCTTACTCTAACCTCTGCAAACCCTCTGTGTTTAATCAGTTCTACCTTTATGCTTCTGTTATCCGGTGAGAATTTTATGGCATTCGATAAAACATTGCTGAAGACCTGACCTATGCGTAAACGGTCAATGGAGGCTGTGGCGCCTTCTTTAGGCATCTCAAGAATAATCCCTTTTTCGTTTAGTGATTCCTGAAACTCCGAGGCGATGGACTGCAGAACAGGCAGGATATCCTCTTCCTGTATTCGGTAGTCCATACTCCCTGCCTCCAGCCGGGATAGATCCAGCAGGTCGTTTATGAAGGTCATGAGCCTGTTTGCGCTTTCGTGCACCTGTATGAAGTAGTGCTCGATCTTTTCTTCTGAGGCTGTGCCCAGTTTCTTCAATCCGAAATTGGAGAAGCTCAGGATACCGTGCAGAGGTGTGCGTATCTCGTGGGACATATTTGCCAGAAACTCGGATTTAGCCTTGTTGGCATTCTCCGCATCCTCCTTAGCACGTATAAGCTCTGTGTGAATATCCTTCCTCTTCCGGTTTTCCTCCTGCAGGTGACGGTTTACATCGTCCAGATCTGCGGTTCGTTCCCTTACGGCTTTTTCAAGCTCTTCGCCGGCTTTCCTTAAGGTGTTTTCTGTGAGCTTTCTCTGGCGTATCTCTTCCCAGAGCAGGCGGTTGCTTTCATGGAGCTTATCCTTCTTCTGCTTGTTTTCCCTGCGGTATTTTTCTGCCCCCGATGCTATTCTCCCCGATACTTTGAATGATATGAATACTGCAAGCCCCGCAACGGCGAGAAGGGCGGCGAGGGTGTATATGCTGTCCATTATGACCCTGTTAAGGAGCTCCGCCTTTTTACCGGCTATCTCATCCTTGATATCCTCAAGATAGTAGCCTTTGCCTATCATCCAGTCCCATTCCGGGTACAGGAGGAAATAGACCATACGTACTCTTGGTTCATCCTCTCCGGGGATTCTCACAAGATGCTTTACGAAGGCCTCTCCATTTTCACGAAGATCGTCCATTATATCACGCAGGTATAAGTTTCCTTCCTCATCGGTGTAGTTATCGGAAATGAGCATGTTCTGAAGCTCCTCATTTCCTGTGAATACGAGAACCCTCGCGAAGTCTCTTCCGCCGTGCATGTTGAATATCTCGTTTACGGAAACGAACTCCTTATGGAGTGATAAGTTACTGGTATATTTATAGCTGTTCAGGATATCTTTCTTTACGCTTTTTTCCGCCTCATCGAGATAGTCCCCAGTGCCGATAATCCAGCCGAATGGCTCGAAATTCCTGATATAGCTGTATTTCATGTATAGATTTTCCCTGTCGTAGGGCTTAGTCCAGCGGTACTCTATGTATCCATTTTGGTGGGAGTCCGCCAGGGATTTCATCTGTGTGATGAAGCTTTTTGCAAGCTCCAGAGGGGTATCGTTAACGTTAAGCCCTTCAAGGGGGGTATTGGTGCCATGGAGGACGATATCCAGGTTGCTGTTTATTATAAAATAGTAACCCCTGCCGGAGTTGAACTGGATAGGCTTTATGGTGTCGTAGATCTTCTGTTTTATCTCCCTTTCGCTCAGCTCGTCTTTATAATCGTTATAGATGCTGTTCATTATGTTCCATGCTTCATCGGTTCTTGTTTTGATCTCGATTCGGAGGTTTTCGGAAATAATGTTCCGGTAGAAGCTTATACGCTCGATCTCTTCGGTTACGCTGGTTCTCAGGACATCCTTAAGCGTTCTTTCGTAGTCATCCTGCAGTGCTTCCCGGTCCCTTTTGTAGTCTGTGTAGTAGCCTATGAAGAAAACGGCCGCAACTATAAGGGTGAGGGCGGCTGTGAGGCCGAGGGAGGTATAAAGGGATATCTTTGAAATCTTCTTTTCATTCATTGAGGCTGTCACCTTTAACCTCTTCGGGTGATTTCAATATGAAGCGGATTACAGTCTCTGCGCCCTCTCTAGCGGCAAATACATCGCCGTCGTGGACAAGGATGATCTCGCGGCATATGGAGAGACCGAGCCCGAAGGTGTTTGAGCCGTCCGGCTTGGGCTTGTCTGCATATCCGCTGAAAAGCTCGGAAACCTCTTTATCGGTTAAGATGTTTTCCGTCAGCCTTATCTCTGCGGCGAGGGCCTTAACATCCTCCCCCTTTCTCTGGAGCCTGGAGGGTGCGAAGGCTATGGATATCTCCGAATTATTCTCTGCTACCCTTATGAGTGAGGAAAGGAGGTGGCGGAAAACCTGCAGTATTGCTCCTACATCCGCATAAACCGGCTGTTGAATACCCTCGGGGGTTATGGTCACAACGAGACCTTTCTCGCTAAGGTTAAGCTCAAGCTCTTTAACAGACTGTTCGGCGGCGCTTCTTGCATCGGTAACGTTAATCCGGTACTCCATCTTTCCCGCCTCAAGCTTTGAGAGCTCGAGCAGTGAATTCAGGAACCCAAGCAGCTTTTCTCCACTGTCCTTAATCTGGCTGAAATATCTCTGCACCTTTTCTGGGGGGACCTTGCTGTGCTTGTCTATACCGAAACGGGAGAAGCTTAGTATCTCGTGCATCGGGGAGCGAAGCTCCTGGCTCATGTTTGTGAGGAATTCGCTTTTTGCAAAGTTGGCTGTTTCCGCCTCCTCTTTTGCTTTAATCAGTGCCTTTTCAGCCTGTTTCCTCTCAATATTCTCAGCAATAAGGAACTCGTTTTTCCGCTTAAGCTCCAGAGTTCTGTCCTGCACCTTTCTCTCAAGCTCCGCCCTTGCACGCACGAGCTGCTCCTCCACCTCTTTACGCTCCTTAATCTTTTCATGAAGCCTTTGATTGGCGGCAGCCAGCTTGTCGGTCTGGTTTTTGTTTATCTTGCCATAGCGACGAAAGATACTGCTTATATTACTTGCGATAACAAAAGATATTACAACGCCTATGAGCAAAGCGCTGAGAACTGCCCCTGCGAGTATGTATATGTTTCGTTTCAGCCCCTCCCTTAGAAGATGCTCCTCTCTCATTACCAGATCGCTTATATCACGGGTGGACATGGTTCTTGAAATAATCCAGTTCCAGTCTTCAATAAGACGAAAGCAGGAGAGTGCGGGCACAGCGTAGCCCTCCTGTTCACGGTATAGGCTGTTTGATATGCAGACCTGATTCTCCTCTTTTATCCTTTCCAGTATATTAGCGGTGTAGCCGGGTGTGGGTTTTTCCGTGTAACGATCACCTTTTTCCAGAAGTGTTTCGATGAACCTGTCCCCATCAGCGGTCTCTGTTATTTCATAAATGCTCAGCCGCTCTTCCTTCGGATTCAGTCTGCTAAGTCTCTGCATTTCATTAAGGATTACGTTCTTGGACTCATTTATAATATCTTCCTTGTACAAACCGGTTCCTACAAAGAGATCCAGAGCTTCAACATATTTTATATAGCCTTTTTTCTCATACATCAGTAGATAGTTGTCCGGCTTGTACCAAGACCACTCCAGGAAATCCTCACGACGGTTTTTTGCTATCTCAAGCATCTTTTGGACTATGAAGACTCCGTTGCTGTCCTGCAGTCCTATGATGTTGGTTCCCTCCATTTCCCGGTTTGTGGGGAATAGGTGGGATAAACCCTTCATGTCTATCAAGAAGTAATATCCGTTGCCGTTATTGAAGCGCATCTTATCAAGTAGCGATGCGGCTGTTTCGATAATCTTCGCATCGGGATATTCACCCGCCATGTCTCTGTATGTTCTATAGATTACAGAGTAAGCGTTGTGGACCCTTTCAAGGAGCTCGGATTCGGTTCTGCTCTTCATCTCTTCGGAGGCGTAAGTTATCCTTCTGGTTTCCGAGGCAAGCCTGCCGCTCAATACATCTCGCCGGACATCATAGATTTGGTTTTGCAGCTGTTGGGACTTACGTTTTATCTCACGGATATTTGATGAAATGAATATAAAGCTGATTGTTACTGCGAAGATAGCGACCACAGAGATCAGGCTCAGGAAGCTAAGTGCGGCAATCTTTCTGTCTTCGCCTTCTCTATCCATTCCTTACCCTTGTTGCTCTTTTATTCTAAATTCACAGACAGCTCCACCCGTTTCGGAGTTATAGAGGGATATATCACCGCCGTGGGCTCTGGCCACATAGCGAGCTATGGAGAGACTTATCCCAAGCCCCTTATGGTGGTGCATAATCTCATCTACGTGGAACTCCTCGAAGAGATCACGATAGTTTTCCTCATCTATGCCGGGGCCGTTGTCCGTTACTCTGTATAGAACCATATCTGGCGATTCCTTTTGGATATCGGCCTTAACCTCAGCTCCGTGGGGGGAGTACTTTACGGCGTTGTCCATGATATAAGTTATTGCGTGGGTTATCATCTCCCAGTCTGCCGTTGCGGGCTCGAGTTCGTCGCCGGAGACAGAGAGGCGCACGTTCTTGGTCCTGAACTGCTCGGCAAGTCTTTCCTTAGCCGCAAGAACAACATCGGAGGGTCTCGCTATGTATGTGTTAAGCCGTTGGCCGCCTTTCAGGTTGCAGAGAAGGGTGGTCTTGTTTATGAAATCCACCAGCCTCTCGGAGCTTGATACGATCATTTTGAGCAGATAGCGCTGATCCTCGGTAAGGTTTGTATCCTCAAGCAGGAGTTCAGCTGGGCTTACGATGGAGCTGAGCGGTGTTCTGGTTTCATGGGAGAAGAGGTTCAGGATGTCCATTTTGATCCTGTCCACCTCTTCGGTCCTTTTCAGTCTCAGAAACACGTTTGCCTTGGCCAGAAGCTCGTCATCGCTGAAAGGTTTGGTTACATAGTCATCGGCGCCAGCCTCATAGCCCTCAAGGCGCTCTTCGGTCATCCCCTTGCCCGAAACGAGAATGATCTTAACCAGCCTGTGTTTCACGCTTCTGCGTATCCTTCTGCACGTTTCATACCCTCCTATGCCGGGCATCATAATATCCATAAGGATAAGATCGGGTCGGTATGAATCAAGAAGCTCAAGGGCTTCCTCGCCGGAAGAGGCACTCTTCACACGGTATATATCGGAGAAAATCTCCTCGAGTATGTCTATGTTAAGAGGATCATCATCAACGATTAGGATTTTGTTTTCATTATCCATCAAGGCACCTGATAATTTTTTTACATGTTAACATAAGGGGAAAGTTAAATTAAGGCTAATTGCCTTTTGAAACTAATCATAAATATCATTGTTTAATAATGTGTCAAAAAAATAATTACTCAATATGGAAAAAACATCTTGAGTGTATCTATTGCACACACTATTTTCTTATAATGCAAGAATACGCAGGTTTAATTTATTCACTTGGTGGTAAATAATGAATAATCAGTTAATCTTAGTTGTGGATGATGAAGTAATAAATCTCGATATTATGGAGGAGATGCTCTCGGATCATTACTCCGTAATTACGGCCTCTTCGGGTAGCGAAGCCCTTGAAATGGCTACTGTAAAGCAGCCCGATCTTATCCTTCTTGATGTTATGATGGACGAGCCGGACGGCTACGAAGTGTGCCGCAGGCTCAGAAACGACCCCATACTCAGGGACATCCCGGTTATCTTTATCACAGCACTTTCCAGCGACAGTGATCAGGCCGCAGGTTTTAAAGCGGGTGCGGTGGATTTCATTACCAAACCCCTTAGCGAGACCGTTGTACTTGCCAGAGTCAGAACACATCTGGAGCTCAAGGGGCACCGTGACCGTCTTGAGGATATCGTCCGTGACAGAACAGCCAAGCTTCGTCAAACCCAGCTTAATATCGTTAAATGCCTTGGTCATGCGGCGGAGTTCCGTGATAATGAAACGGGAATGCATATCCACAGGATGAGCTATTTCTGCGAGCTTATGGCGAAGGAGCTCGGTATGGATGACAATCAGGCGGAACTGCTCGCAACGGCCAGCACTATGCACGATGTGGGTAAGATCGGTATTCCGGACAAGATCCTTCTGAAGCCGGGGAAGCTCACCTTCGAAGAGTTTGAGATTATGAAACAGCACACTGTGATAGGGCATAACCTGCTCCCCGATGATGATTCTGAGTTGCTTAAGTTGGCAAGAAAGGTTGCTCTGCTCCACCATGAAAAATGGGAGGGGGGCGGCTACCCCCAGGGGCTTAAGGGGGAAGAGATCCCCTTGGAGTGTAGAATAGTTGCCATATGCGATGTTTACGATGCACTCACCTCCGAGCGCCCCTACAAAAGGGCATGGAGCCCGGAAGAGGCTCTGGCGCAGATCCTTAAGGGGAGGGGAACCCATTTTGAGCCAGAGATAACAGACAAATTTGAGAAAAACTTCGACAGGATCGTACAGCTCGGTTCAGAATACTCGGATTAAAACAGGCTACACTGTTTTATCATTCTTGAAGTTATTCTGTCTTCTGTGTAATATGCTCGAAAATAACTATATAAAGCGGTATAAATGTCACTATTCAAAAAGAAGAGCAGGATCCTTGTAACCTGCCCTAAAGCAATGCCCGATTTCCTTGCAGAGGAGATGGAGGCTCTCGGATTCGAAATAACCAAGAAAAGTATAGCCAGCGTGGAGACCGAAGGAACCATGCGGGACTGCATGCGCCTTAACCTCCATTTGCGCATAGGTCACAGGGTGCTGTATCTCCTTAAAACCTTTAGAGCGGCTGGGCCCGATGAGCTGTATAAGGAGGTCTCAAAGGTCGGCTGGGAGGATATCATCGACAGCCGTGGCTATGTGAGTATAACCTCCTCGGTGCTTAACGATAATATCCGGGACACCCGGTTTGCAAACCTGAGGCTCAAGGACGCCGTTGTGGACAGGATCTCCTCTAAAAGAGGGAGAAGACCCGATTCAGGGCCCATTCTCAATAAAACGGTCATCTTCCTTCACTGGCGCAACGGTGGCTGTGCACTCTATATAGACAGCTCCGGAGAGGCTCTTTCCAAAAGGGGCTACAGGCTTAATCCTATGAAAGCGCCGATGCAGGAAACCCTTGCGGCAGCCTGTGTTGAGGTTTCCGGGTGGGACGGTACTAAAAACTTTGTAAACCCCATGTGCGGCAGTGGAACCCTTGCCATAGAGGCGGCGATGCGTGGTCTTAATATGGCACCGGGGCTGATCAGGCGGAACTTCGGTTTTATGCATATTCTCGATTATGACGAACGGGAGTGGAAGCGGATGCGTGGTGATGCACTCTCCGCTGTACGCAAAGGTTTTGACGGCAGGATAATAGCCACAGACATCAACAGCGAAGCCGTTGAAGCGGCGAAAAGCAATGCCGCCGAAGCGGGTGTTGAGAGGTTTATAGAGTTCGGCAAGGTCCCCTTTGAAGAGACAGAGATCCCCGGGGGTGAAACCGTTGTTATGCTCAACCCTGAATACGGAATGCGGATGGGGGAAGTATCAAAACTTGAAAAGGTATACGGCGAAATAGGCGATTTCTTCAAGCAGAGCTGTACCGGGTGCAGTGCGTATATATTCACGGGCAATATGGATCTTGCCAAGAAGGTCGGTCTTAAAACATCATCAAAAACCGTCTTCTGGAACTCCAAAATAGAGTGCCGTCTGCTTGGATATGAGATATACTCAGGTAGCAAGAAAAACAAGGACTAGCTGTGTTTTGTACTGACCGTGCTCGTTTTATGTTTATTTGTTTAATTACGAGCTTATGCTAAAATCTCTTAGGGATGGCAAGCAGCCGTTAAGGAGATACGGATAGTTTTATGGCGAAGAAGATAGTCGGGATAGGTTCATCCGCTGGAGGTCTGGAGGCACTTAAGCTCCTTATTCCAAAGCTTCCGGTGGATATGGATATAGCTTACATTATTGCACAGCACCTCTCACCCAAGCATCACAGTATGCTTTCATCACTCCTCAAAAACAGTACTGTAATGGATGTTAAGAATGCTGAGGACGGAATAGATCCTAGCCCCAATACCATATACGTAACACCCCCTAACAGAGATGTTTTCATAAAAGACGGCCGTATTATGCTCCGTGAGCCCGGGCATGCTATAGGCCCGAAGCCTTCTGTGGACAATCTTTTTGTTTCCATGGCAGAGGACGACCTCGATAAGCCCATCGGTATTATCCTCTCCGGTACCGGTTCGGACGGATCCCACGGTGTCCGGGCTATTAAGGCTGCTGAAGGGTTTGTCCTGTGCCAGGGGAAGGAATCCGCAAAATACAACGGAATGCCCACCGCAGCCATAGCCACCGGGTGCGTGGATCACATAATGGAGCCGGAGGATATGGGGCAGGAGATAGCCCAGCTTCTGAGGGCAGCTCCCCCCATAAAGCAGGATGAGGTGAGCTCCACAGAACAGGATTACATCGGTGAAATACTGAGATCTGTTAAGAAACGCACAGGCTATAGCTTCTTCGAGTATAAACCGAATACCATCCTCCGCCGTATGTCCCAGCGCATGAGCGCCATAAAGGTCTCGACTGTACAGGATTACTCCGACTATATAAAAAGAAATCCCAACGAGGCGGATGCCCTTTGTAAAAACATCCTTATATCAGTGACATCATTTTTCCGTGATATCGATGTGTTCAAGAACCTTTCCGAGGTTGTAAAGAGCTTTATCAAGTGTGAGAAAGGGGCCAGGAGCCCGAGGATCTGGATTCCGGCGTGTTCCACAGGCGAGGAGGTATACTCCATCGCCATAACTCTATCCGAGGCTCTGGGCAGGGATCTCCACAGCTGCAACATCAAGATATTCGGCACAGACATAGATATGGAGGCCCTTGAGGTTGCCAGAAAGGGGCTCTATACCGATGCTGCAGTTTCCGGCCTTGATAAGAGGATCCTCAACAGGTATTTCTCCATGGAGGATTCTCGCTGGCGTGTGTCCAAGTCACTGAGAGAGCTTATTATCTTCGCCAAGCAGGATGTTACTGCGGATCCACCCTTCTCCAATATGGATATCATAAGCTGCCGCAATCTTTTGATATACTTTAAACCCGAACTGCAGAAGAAGGTTCTCCAGCTTTTTCACTACTCCCTTAATAACGGTGGTTTCCTTGTACTCGGCAGGAGTGAATCACCCTGGAACGAGAGCGACCTTTTCGAAACTGTGGACGACAGAAACAGGATATACCGCAAGAAGCGCCATTGGCACACCAGTTCCGCCGAAAGCTCCGGTAAGATGCCCCCTATGCCCAGCCAGACAAGCGATAAGAGGAGTCGAGAAAAGAAGAGCGGAAAGACTTTATTGAGTCCTGGTGTCGCCATGAGCCAAACGCTTGCAGAGCAGTACGCCCCTCCTTCGGTTCTTGTGGATGTTAACCATAACGTTATTCAGGTTAGCGGAAAGGTGGATCGTTTCCTTAAGTTAGCCCACGGTGAGGCGAGCCTGTCCGTAACTAAGATGATTGATGATCGTCTTGCCCTGGAGCTTAAGGGTTTGCTCCTTAAGTGTGCCAAGGATGGGGATAACTGTAAGGGCAACGCTGTGGTTGTAGAAGATAAACATAATAATAAAACCAGCATACGCCTTTGTGTCTCCCCTGTTCATCTATCTTCCAGCGATGATGACGACCCCTACTATCTTATATCCTTCGAGGAGACTAGTATCGGGTCAAAGCAGAGTGATTCTATCCCTACGAACAGGGAGAGTGATGATAAAATCAGTGAGCTAGAACAGGATCTTATCGCAACCAGAGAGCATCTGCAGACTGTTATCGAGGAATACGAAACTACGAACGAAGAACTTCAGGCTCTCAACGAGGAACTGCACTCCTCCAATGAAGAACTGCAGTCCACCAATGAAGAGCTCGAGACATCCAACGAGGAGCTCCAGTCCACAAACGAAGAGATGATTACGGTGAATGAAGAGCTCCAGGTGAAGACCATCGAGCTTGCAAGAAGCCGGGAAATATATATCAACATTGCAAAGAATTACCTCAATGGCGCGATTATGCTTTACGACACAGACCTTCGTTTCAGCATAGCAGAAGGTAAAGGGCTAGAAGGCTACGGAATCGAGAAAAGCGCCCTTGAGGGGAAGAAGGTTTGGGATTCTATGGGTGAACACTTCTGTGCCGAAGTGGTTCCCCATATGAATGAGGCGCTTGAAGGTAAGGTCTCCCGCTTTGAGCACCGCCTTGGAGAGGAATGGTTGCAGATCATCACCCTCCCGATAAAGGGCTACAAGGGGGAGATAGAGCAGGGGATGATAATCTGCAATGTTATTACAGATATTAAGAAAACTCAGAACAACCTCGAGGAGAACAGAAACCTTCTGCAGGCAGTTTTCGACAGGAGCGTAAGCGGTATCGTGCTTTCGGATCTCGAAGGGCGGGTGCTCATGGCAAACCCCGCATTTTGCAATATGGTAGGGGTTACCGAAGAGAGCATTTTAGGCAACAGAGTATCTGAGTTGAGTGTTGACGAGGATCATGATAAGGGAACTGAATATAACAGACAGCTCCTGAATGGAGAGATAGAGAGCTACAGTACAGAGAAGCGTTTCCGCAGACCGGATGGGAATGAGGTTTGGACGTCAATAGGTGTAAGCCTCATCAAGGGTACGGATAATGAGCCCGTAAACCGCCTTGCAATCGTCAAAGATATATCCTCCATCGTAGAGCAGAGGGAGGAGATCGAGAGGCGCAGAGATTACCTGCAGAATATCCTCGATTCCCAGTCCAGCATGATAGCAACCACCAACGGGTACATACTGAAAAGCTGCAATAAAAACCTCCTTGAGTTCTCAGGGTATTCAAGCCTTGAGGACTTCAAAAGGGATCATCAGTGTGTCTGCGACCTCTTTCTGGATGAAGATGGCTACATCTCAGGTCATGACAGCGGCGAATGGCTTCGTCAGCTGATTATAAATACCGCCGAGGAGAAGGATTCCAAGGTTCTCATGAAGGATGTCCGCACAGACGAGATCCGCACCTTCCTCGTGGACTACCGAGTATCACCGCTTAAGCTGGACGAGCAGAATCAGGATGAGTATATAGTATCCTTCACGGATATTACCGAGGTTATTAAATACCAGACCCTCTTGCAGGATATGAATCAGAACCTTGAGAAGCGTGTTTCCGAGAGGACGGTAGAACTGGAGGATGCAAAACGCCGCATTGAGGAGAGCAACAGGATCCTCGCCGATGCCCAGCAGATAGCCCACTACGGCAGTTTCGAATGGGATATACCAAATAACAGGGTTATATGGTCCGAAGAGGCCTACCGCATGATGGGGCTTGAGCCCCAGAGCAGTGAACTTACCTTCGACAGCTTTAAAAGCTTTGTCCACACGGATGACATCGACTTTATAGATGAGGTTATCGAGAAACAGCTGGTTTCAGGCGGAACAATGGAGTTTCAGTATCGAATTATAAGAGTCGATGGAGAAACGAGGAGTATTGATGCCATAAGCCGTGTGGAGATGGACAGGGATGATATCCCTGTAAGGATGTACGGCGTTTTCCACGACATAACCGACCGTATAACCGCCGAGCAGGAGATTAAGAAGAACGAGAACCTTCTGCAGTCCCTCTTCGATGTTTCCAAAGTTGGGATATGCCTCACCGATGAGAATGGGAATTTTATCCGGGTAAACAATGCATATTGCGAGATAAACGGATACGAAGCTGGTGAGCTTCTCGGAAATCATTTCACTATGATGGTTCCTGAGGAACATAAGGGTTATATGCTTGATCTTTACACATCATTCCTTGAGGGGAAGCATGTTGAACTCCCCTATGAGTGGCAGAACAGGCGAAAGGACGGCAGTCTTGTTCCCCTTATCGTCAGCGCTGGAAGGATAGAACAGCCCGATGGAAGCGCTTATAAGGTTACGACCATTTCCGATATCTCCCAGCTGAAATCCCTTGAAAAGGAGAAGGAACAACAGCAGCAGATGCTTATACAGCAGTCTAAGATGGCGGCCATGGGTGAGATGATAGGTGTTATTGCTCATCAATGGAAGCAGCCCCTTAATGCCGTGGGGCTTCTGAGCCAGATGATAGAGACAGAGTTCACCGAGGGGAGCCTTACAACTGAGGATCTGAAGGACTCCATGGAGAACATCCAGAACCAGGTGGATTTCATGTCCCAGACAGTGGACAACTTCCGTGAGTTCTTCAAGCCCTCTGTACAGACAGTTCCCTTCTGCCTTTATAAGAGTGTGCAGGATGTTCTGGGTCTTATTGAGCCTCAGCTGACCAAGTTCAACGTAAAGCATTCTGTGGAGCTTGAGGATCAAACGCTCATGGAAAGGATGGTTTGCGGGCTCCCCAATGAGTTCAAGCAGGTTGTGCTCAATCTTATCGTCAATGCAAAGGATGCCGTCCAGGAGAAGTGGAAGCGTGAGGGCAGAAAGGCGGGTGAGATGGGTATTGTCCGTATACTGTTTTCCGACAGGGATGGACGTATCTCCGTACGCATAGAGGATGACGGCGGCGGCATACCGGACGAAGTCCTGGGTAACCTTTTCGAGGCGTACTTCACCACCAAGGGTGAGGAAGGAACCGGCATCGGGCTTTACATGGCGAAGATGATCGTCGAGGGTAAGATGAACGGAGAGCTTAACGCCTTCAACATAGAAGGGGGAGCTTGCTTTGAGATCATACTGGACCCCTGCCGGAACTGCTGATAATACTGAACATTTATATAATAAACCTGTCTATTTAAGCAGGGTAAGTTGATTTATCCCGCTGTTTATGCCATATAAGCAGATCAATTTCACAGGAGCGTACTATAATGGCACTTAGGCTTGCTTTAATCGGGGCAGTGATGATGATCGCCGCCGCCTGTACCACCCCCAAAGAATGCAGGATAGCGAAGAATGTTCTGGTTATGCCACCGGACTACAGCGTTGAGGCGGGGGGAGTTGAGGAGTTCGGCAGCGACCTCCACGAAACCTTCAGAACAAAGCTGGAGAACCAGTTCGGCGAGTATGATTTCAGCTTCGGTTATGAGAGTGAGGATGCAGACCTTATTATCCGCAGTGTTATTGTGAGCTACGCAGGTCCCAAGAGTGATGGCGCAGAGCAGAAGCTTGGTCTTTCCGGTACGGGTAATATCGAGTACAGTATCCGTGTTTTCTCCGGTGACGGAAAATTTCTTAGGGAAACCTATATCATGAAGGATATGAAATCCGGTTCCAGGGACTTTGTTATCGACAGCCTAACCGACGACGCACTAACCTTCGTGCGCAAAAAATGCTTTTAATATAATAGATATTTAATACATAAAGCCCCCTCAAAACGAGGGGGCTTTTTTATTGAACTGTTTCTTATAAACTTCCAGAATGCTTTCTGGCTGTTTGTTGCAGGGGGGAATTGAGCCCTAGAACCCTGCTGATATGGTAACGATGTGGCGCTCGTCCTCCTGCTGTCCTGCGTAGGCTCCCATCTCCTCCTGATAGAAGGAGTAGTCTATGCCTATGTATTTCAGATCCGCTCCTATACCGAAGCTGGCATATCCCTGATGGAGGCCCGCCCTTGCGCTGAGCATCTTCCACTGTGCCCTTGCGCCGAGGTTAAGCCTTTTGGCGTAATCATCATCCTCATCGTATGACTTGCTTATATCACGCAGATCCGCAACGAAATCTGTTTTGAGTTCGCCGAAGGAGGGTGATACGGCGAAGGATACGGTGGCTGTGGTGTCCACATCCTCAGCATCGCCCATATCAGTGGTGCCGATATTGTTCACAGCGGCGCCGACACGCATATCGCTCTTATCCTTGGGGGTTATGTTGAAGATAACGCCGGCGTTTGCGAGGATCCCCGTACCGCTCTTTATGTCATCCTCGATAATCTCATCGAAATCGGCACGTGCTATGTCTGCTGCCGTGTAGGTCTTGTTTATACTCTTTCGGTTAAGGAGCATAACGCTGAGACCCGCATCGAGCCTGTCCTTCATAAACGAGCGTGATACACCGGCTGTTACACCCATATCCACAACTGCGTCCAGATCCGTTGCGGGATAAACACGGTTGCTGGCAAGTGTTGTGGCCTGAACACCTGCAAAGACGCCCACTGAGAAGTTCTTCTTATAGTAGGCGGGGAATATGGAGGCTCCCACGTGCTGATAGTCGCCAATTATATCACGCAGGAAGTCGGCAACCTCATCCTCGTTGTTGAAGTCCGTATCCTCGATATCGCTGTAGGTATCCTCGGAGTTATTGTTCCACTCAAGCTGAAGGCTGAGCAGGCTCCACCGCTTATTCTCTATCCTGGCGAGACCTGCGGGGTTGTAGAATAGGGTATACTGATCCTCACCCATGGTATAATACGCATCTCCCATACCCAGAGCCTTCCCGGAGCGCATGATGGAGGGGTACTCAAGGGATGAGGCGAAGGCGGGGAGGCAGAAACAGAGCGCCGCAAGGGCTGTTATTAGCTTTTTCATCGAATCCCCCCTTAGTAAACTTCGTTGTTTATATAGTGGGCGATGTCATCAGCGTCATAAACATCGTCCCCGTCGTAATCGAGTTCGTCCATGAAATCCTCGAACTTCTCCTGAAGGTCGCTGGCGCCCTGAACATCGTTGTTCAGATCGAGGAAGACCTCGATGGTTCCGGCAACGGCCTTCATATCCCTGTCTATGCGGACATCGGCATTCTCTACGCTGTCGATTATCTGCTGGGCGCTCACATCCTCAACACCGGCGTTATCGAGTGCATTTTCCACACCTTCCGCTGTCAGGGGGAGTACGTTTACCCCTGTGATATCGATGGCCGCTTCTGCCACTATCATGATTAGATCCATGGCACCGGCTATGCCGCGCAAGGTTTTAACATCCGCATCCTCATTAGCCTCTTCAAGGGCTGTGAGTGATTTTGTGAGGGCGTCGTAATACTGCTCTACGGTCTTTTCTCCCACACGGTTCACGCCCGCTGTCACGTTGTCGTAGCCGAACATGGATGCCATAACGTTGAAGGTGTTTATGTTGTCGCTGTCCACAACATCGAGGATGTTGATGAAGTCGATGCCCACCTGGCCGAGGTAGGCGGAGGCAAGATAGATCTGCTCCTGGTCGCTGAGGTCGGTCTCATCCTCCAGCATATCGATTACCTTGTCGTAATCGCCGTCATCAAGGGCCTGTTGGATCTCGTAGTCCCTCGCTTCGCCGGAATCATCATCCGCAAAGCTCTCAAAGGAGTTGGCCCCCCCACACGCCCAGATAAAGAGCGAGAGGAGCATCAGGACAGAAATAGTGATTCTTTTCATGGTTTCCCCCTGTTTAAAAAGGTGTTATATCTGATTTTAGCACCGGGGGAGGGGGTAGCAAAGGTAATATGAACCTTAGTCCACCATCTTCATCTTATAATTGGATATTTTTATTTCCAGATCGTTTTTATCGGCACCCGCTGTGAAGCCTATGCGTATGTTCTGCATGTTCTCCCACATCGGGAAGCAGTCATACATTGTCGGCTCCTCGATGCCCGCCTCCTGCGCCTTCTCCGCTGTCATGTTGTCGAAGCCGTCAAATACGCTGTCCATCGCCTTGTCTATCCAGACGAAAACCTCAGTGCAGACCGGCTCTTCGTATACATCATCATTCGGGTTTTCCGGAGGACCCATCGGGTAGTCGATATTCGGGCTCAGGCATTTTGTGCAGGCTAGCCCGGGCTGAATATCCGGATATACCTCCACACGCACCCTGAAGGGGGAGTTGTCCACCAGCCAGCTGTCCTCCCCATCTTCGTAGAAGCAGGCGTCCGGTTCTACGTTTACTAGGGAGCAGTCATCATTGGGTATATAGCTCAGAAACGTTCCGCCAAGGGGTTCTCTGAGAAAGGTGTGCAGGTTTGTCCAATAGTAGTCGATGTTTCGTATGTAGTTTTGGGAGGGGTGCATCTTCAGCCTTCTTTCGGAGTGCACAACGGCTGCGTGGTTCTCCGCATTGAGGGGATCGTTGTTGGAGGATTCCGATTCAAGATCAAACTCTATGGCGAAGCTCTCCGGACCGTCATGGTTGTTGTCATAGCCGAGATCTCCCCCCTGTTTGTTACCACAGGGTGTTGTTTCGGGGTAGTCCCCCGCAATGACAGCATAGGTGAAGCCACCTCCTAAATCAGGGTCATCGGTAAAGGCCGCCTCAAAGTAGGAGATCATGGTGTTGTTTATGCTTCCGTCCAGTGAATAGAGCTGGAAGCTGTCAGGATACCATGTGCAGGAGAAGGCGTTATTATTGCCGTCGGACAGTATCCTGAGCGTGTTTTCCTCCGGTGAGGCTCCTTCTTCTTTATGAACATCAAGTCTTGTGTATCCCGGTTCTTCGAATCGGCTTAGCTGGTTGAAGTCGGTGAAGGCGATATCCGAATCCCCGCCGCCGTCACCCCCTTCGTCCTCTTCTTGCTGGGGGCTTGATACAGAGGCTATGTACTCCGGATTTATAACGAGCGGAAAGAGCGCATCGGTGTTGTCAGTACCGTTATCCTGAACGTAGACCCTTATGGAGTATGAGCCGGGCTTAGAGAGGTTCAATGTACCGGAGACAGTATAGTTCCTCGTTTTTGTGAAATCGCTGTTGTCTGTGCAGTCATTCAGCCCCAGATCCCCTTTCACCAGAGGGTTGTTTACAATGGCGCACCAGTTGTATTCCCCGTTTGAGTATGGTCTTCCTCCGGCGGCCTTGAATGTGGCTGAGTATGCCTTATCCACAGCACCTTTAGGGATGCTGTCTGTGACAATCCTCAGCCTTTCTGCGGAACATCCCGCCCTTTTGCGCAGTTCGGGGAGGGTTGCCCAGCGGACGTTATCGTCGTAGGTCTCTGCACTGTCCACATCCGCCGGGTAGTCGTCAACGCTGACGCTCATATGGTTGTATACCGTTATGGGGGATATTGTTCCCGTCTGGATGTTTCTGTTCTCTCCGCCGCTGATGAGGAGATAGGCAACGTTGTTCACCGTTCTGCCACCGCTTATGATGTTCAGTCCAGTACTGTGTATATTACAGACAGATTCGCTGCCAGCGATGGCTGGAGCGGGTATATAGAGGATATCCCTGCCGAACTTATCCGTTTCTGCAACCGTGGAGGGGAGCTCCCTGTCCATGATGCTCTCCTCCATGATGCCGTAGAAGATGCGGTCAATCTCCTGTTCATTTTCAAGGGATTTCGTTCCCCGCTGGAGTGAGCTTAGGGAGTATATGCCAAGTGATATGACCACGCCTATGATTATAAGAACCACTGCCATCTCAACGATGGTGAATCCCCGTCTACTGCTCATATCCCACCGTGAATATCTGTTTATTAAAGCTTGTGCCGTCATGGGTTATAAAGACCGTGAAGTCGTTGTTGTCGCTGGTGTAGTCCGTATTATCCGTAACATAGGTTACGGAAACCTCCACATAGTCCGATTCGTACCAGTTTGTCCCGTAGGAGTAATCATTTATGCAGTTGACAGATTCGTTCATGATATTGCCGTCATCCTCTATGAAGGAGGGGTTCAGCCCGCTCGCATCCTCCACGCACCATTCGATGTAGTTCGCCCCTTTGGCGTAGATCCTTGCGCTGTAGTCCTTTTCCGGTTCGGGGAAGGGGAGGATGGTGTTCATGAAGGTGAGCCCGGAGCTTCCGTCGCATTCCGTTCTCCCCTGAATCTCGGCGAGGGTTTTGTATATGATAATATCGTCGAACTCCTCCACACGGTTGATTGTGGTGTCGTTGTCCACATCGATGCGTGAGTAGGTGTCTATCCCGTGGTCAACTCCGTTAACACCGCCGATCTGTTTATTCTTGTTGTAGCCTCTGGAGCCAATGATGAAAAGGATGTCATCCGTTTCGCTCCTGATGTCGGTACAGGGGGCATCCCCGCATTTGCGTAAGGTTAGGGAGGTATTATTCGTGGTGCAAACATCCTCTTTGGTGGTGATATTCTGATCGTAAATGTAGTAAGCCTCCGTTCCGTAGGGGTCTGTCTGTCCCCCTGTTATCTCCGTACGGAACTCGGTTCCGTCGGGGAGGCGTCCGTTTGCGGCATAGAATGCAGAAACCCTGTCTCCGGCTGTGCTCAGGAACCTTCTGATATCCTTGGCCTTTTCCACACGGTTCAGATTTGCATAGTATCCTATCCCCACCGTTGCGGCGGCGGCGATGAAGGTGAAGAACAGAAAGAAGTATATGGAGAGGAAGCCTCTGCGGTCGTTTATCATCTTAGTAAATCTGTATTATTACTGTGTTGCACCACTTCTGGGTCGGCCTGTCCGATTCCTCTTTGCGGCATTCATCGGCATCTGCGTATGCGGAAATGACAGGATTGAAATCGTAATCCCCGCCGGTGCAGTTGTTTAGCCCTGTGGGCTCCACGTTGTTGTCCACGTCGCAGTCGTGGAAGTCCGTCTGGCAACCGTTGTCGTTATTGGGGTTGTATACCCTGCGTACCTCTCCGATGTTTATATCGCTGTCGTCCAGCCCCTTCTCATACTCGCAGAAGTCTCTGTATGATATAGCTTTAACGTTTGGCTCCGTTCCGGGGGGTATATCCGCCATGTGGGTATCGGATATATATACGCATGTGTTGGTGTGCGGCTGTCCCTCGTATGTATCGCTGGTGGCAACGAAACCGTAGGGCTCGGGTGTGCACTGGGTGAAGACGTAATACCGGTCCGGCATTATGGGGGATACGAAATCGTCATACTCCGCATACCCCTGATTAATGAGCTCGTTATAAGCCGTGTTTGCCTCATCGGTTGAGATAACGCCGTCACTATTGCCGTAGTCGCCGTCGTTATCACCGGGGAGGCTCCCCTCGGCGTTTATGTATGTCTGAACGATCTCCTTCACCTGATCTATCTTTGCACGCTCCTTGCTGTATACATCCTGCCCTGTGTTGAGGGTCGGATGGACGGTGAGGACGTAGTCCCTGCTTGCGTAGTTGTCATCGGTTCCGGATGTGTCGAGGAAATCCCGCACATGAACGGTGAACCTGAAAGCACCTGGCGAGGCTGGGGTATTATCCGCATTATCTAATTCGAGGCTTGGGGCTTCGTAGTATACGGCAAGATCCCTGTCGCAGTTGTTTGTGTCGTCTATGACACCCCCGCCGAAGGTCATCCCGCTTATGTTGTCATCACCGTAGGCGTCAACACACCACTCGTAGCTAGTTCCCCCCACTCCACCTGTTACACCACCGTCTGCAAGGAACTCAACGTTGTATTCCTCCCCTGTGACGCCGAAGGGGAGCTCCTCATTAAGTATCCTGAGCCTTTTCTCACCACAGTCCGCATTCAGCTTAAGCTCGCCCAGTGTTGCAAAGCGGATGATGTCGTCATAGGATTCCACCCTGTTGATTCCGTCGGTGTTGTCGTCAACCATGGTTCCTTCGGGCTGTATTGTATACGTTCCGCCGGAGATACCGGTCTGGGGGTTTTTGTTTTCACCGGCACTTATGATTATATATGCCACATCGTTCACGGTGTTTCCGCCGATGCTCACGCTGAGCCCTGTGGAGTTGGCGTTGCAGACATCGTCGGCATTAAGAAGGTTTGGGGCAGGGTGGTATCCCACATCCTTACCGAAGCCGTCCTGGAATCCGCTGAGTATACTCTGAATCTCGGAGGTTGAAGGTAGTTCGCTGTTCTCTTCGATGTATGAGGAGAGACCGTCCTGTGTACTGTCCAGAATCTCTTTGGTCTTTCGCACCTTGGCGGTTTTTGTGAGCGCCACCACCGCAGCGGAGCCCAGCCCGAGCAGAAGCCCTACGATGACAAGGACTATGGCCATCTCCACCAGGGTGAAGCCCTTTTTATCTTTTTTACCTTTGAAATCACTGTGTAATCTGCCAGCCACGCCGTTATCACTCCTCTATATAATGAAAATGCCGTTCAGTTAATGATACATTGCGCCAATAGAGCCTGCAACGGGTAAAACTATTTTACTTTCCGCTGTTTACATGAAAGTTCTATACTTTTGAGATAATAAGGAACCTTTCATCGAAGAACCCGACCAGTATAGGCCTTACATCCTCCCAGCGCAGGCCGCCCCCTCCGCAGCCGGGTCTGGGGACTACTATTTCGCTCCACCCCTTTTCGTCCGCAAGCTCACGGAGCTGTTTTGCTGATGCTTCAATAAGTTTCGGATCAGGATTGTCATAGAAGCAGTGCTCCACAGGGAAGCTCACTATATTATCGGATAATATGTGTACACGGTTGCCCGATTCGCTGATCTTTCGACCCAATATCTTCGGAATGTCGGGGAAGAGGGCGGCAAATTCTCTGGCGTTTCCCCGCCCCATATTTGCACTGCCGTCCTTTTTAACGGTTCCGTTTGTGGTTATGGCTATTATGCATCTGCCGATGTAATCCTTTAGCTCGCCCTCGATCTCCCTGAACAATATCCGCCCCCTCTGCTGAAAAACAATTATATCCCCATACACACAGGCTTGAAAACAAACATCCTGCGGTGTATTCTGGCTCCATGAAAAAGATTCTCTTAATCCTTGCCGTAATGGTTGTTTCCGTAATCCCGACTAAGGCCGAAGAACCCGATCTTAAACAGATGGCGGGGCAGATGATCATGGTGGGCTTCCGCGGGACTCATGCGGATAATGAAAGTGTATCCCTGTTGAAAGCCCAGATCAGAGAGGGACTGGTGGGGGGCGTGGTATTCTACGCATACAACATCGACAACCCGGAACAGACCAGACGGCTTAACGATAATCTCAAGTCATCCGCTCCGGATATGCACCCGCTTTTCACAGCGGTGGACGAAGAAGGGGGGAAGGTACAGAGGCTCAGGGATAAGAAGGGTTTTGAGGACTTTCCATCACATCAGTCCGTATCTGAGGGTATGAACGCCGTTCAAGCGGAAAAGCTTTACTCAAAGCTTGCCCGAATGGTTAAGGATGCGGGCTTTAATGTGAATTTCGCCCCCGTTGTGGATTTGAATGTAAACCCCGACTCACCCGCCATCGGGAGAATCGGCAGAAGCTTCGGCAGGGATTCGGACACCGTTACAGAATATGCCGAAAGCTTCATAAAGGCGCATAGAGAGATGGGTGTTATCACCAGCATAAAGCACTTCCCCGGCCACGGAAGTGCCATGACCGACAGCCACAAAGGCTTCACCGATGTTACAGATACATGGAGCAAAGATGAGCTTCAACCTTATAAGGCTCTTCTAGACGCTGGGATGGTAGATAGTATCATGAGTGCTCATGTGTTCAATAAGAAGATTGATACTGAATATCCCGCCACAATGTCGAATAAGCAGATAGGTATGCTGAGAAAGGGAATTGGCTACGATGGAGTTCTTTTTACCGATGACCTGCAGATGGGTGCTGTGAGCGATAACTACGGCCTTGAAACTGCCGTCGTAAGGTCTGTTTCAGCGGGTGCTGATGTGCTCATATATTCAAACTATTTCGAATATGTACCCGATTTCCCTGAAAAGGCTGTTGGTTATATCCTGAAAGGGGTAGAGTCGGGTGAGCTTAGCAGAGGCAGGATCGAGGAGGCGTACCGGCGTATTATGCAGTTGAAACGCCCCCTTTGACTACCTATCCGTTCAGCTCCTCCAGAACCCTGAGAACCTCGGGTAGAAGCTGTTTCTTCCTTGAAAGAACCCCCGGCAGACGGAACTGCTGGGAACCCTCTTTGTTGTATGCCAGTATCTTTTCAGCCGCCTCAAAGCCTGTGGTAAGGAGGATGCTTTCCTCTCTTATTATATCTGTTATGAGGAGCATGCCCCAGTCCGCCTGCTTCTCATTCATTACAGTTTCAAGTGCCTCAAAAAGGCTGTCCTTTACCTCTTCCACCTCTTCAAGGGTCACAACCTCAACCTGACTTATGCCGACGGTTACGCCGAATTCTTCGTACATCTTGAAGTCGGTGGTGATAACGCTTTCGGGTTTTCTGGTTTTCAGGCTGTCCGTGGCAGAGAACATATCAACGCCGAACTCGCTGTAATCAAGTCCGGCTATCTCGCTCAGCTCCTCCACAGCACGGATGTCCTCATCGGTGGTTGTGGGTGATTTGAGGATGACAGTGTCCGAAAGAATGCCTGAGAGGAGCAGGCCTGCGATACTCTTATCGACCTCGACGCCGTTTATCCTGTACTGCTGGAAAACAAGGGTGCATGTGCTCCCTACAGGTTTTGCGAAGAAGTGTATGGGGGTCATGGTTTTAATGGTTCCGAGTCGGTGATGATCAACGATCTCGAGGATCTTCGCACTATCCGCACCATCCACAGCCTGGCCCATCTCGTTGTGGTCCATGAGAATAAGCTGACGCTGGGCCTTCTTTATAAGGTCCGAGCGGGTGATTATTCCGGAGAGCCTGTCCTCCTTCACCACGGGCATACCCTTATGGTCGATGCTCAGGAGGGTCTCACGAACCGTTTCGAGGTAATCCTCCTCCACACAGGTGGGGACGTTCTTTGCCATAACCGCCTTGGTGGGTAAGGAAAGCTGAAGCCTCCGCATAGTCTCCGCCGTATCCAGCTCGGAGATGTAGACCCACCCCTCGTAGCCGGAGAAATCTATATCCAGATCCTGCTCATCTTTGATCCCCGTAAGGATGATTGCAGGGAGCTGTCTGCGTACTGCGTATTCGATAATGTCACGCCTTTTGCCCACAACTAGAACGATGTCCGAGGTCTCCTGTGCCTCCATCCTCTCACGGAAGCGGTCGTAGGGCATTGCACCGATCATAACCGTTGCGCTGAACTCCTCGTCCTTTCCCCGGTAGTGGAAGTGCCCCTTGATAACCTTGGCGAAATTTTCCGCCCGGAAATGCAGGACAGGCTTTGTCTGTACGTCACGTGTGGCGAGGAATTCGGAGAGCTCATATATGCTCACGACCCCTTCCAGCCTGTTCCCGCCGGATACAACAGGGGTTATGCGTATCTTGAGTTCGTCGATATTGCGGATAACCCCGTATACCGGCTCGTTTACATCGATGGCCACAACCTTATGGGTCATAACATCGCTAACCTTCGGGTAAACATCCTTGATAAAGGGGGGTGGTGTTACGCCGAACCGGTCGAAGATGTATCGTGTCTGCTTATTAATGTTTCCGCATCTTGCCGGCAGATAGCGGTTTGATTTATCCAGCTCTTTCTTAAGTTCCGCATAGCAGTATGCGGAGGCTATGGAGTCTGTATCCGGATTTTTATGCCCAATAACAAGTATTTCTGACATTGCTCTCCCGCCTGAATCTATTTGTTGAAAAACTGTGAGAGACCGTTCCGGAGGCTCCAGCCTGCCTCTTCGAAGGTTGTGCGGCACCATTCGACATCGTGCCCTCTCCCTTCCTCGGTTTTCTCTTTGATATCTCTGGGGTTTGCGCCGACCTCCGCCCAGAAGAGGTTAGCACCTGCCGCTGCGCCCAATGTGCAGGGCTCGTGGGTGCATGTTCCCATTACACTGGATGGTGTGGCTAATCTAGTTACAGCAACGCACTGGGCCATGCGCATCTCGCTGATCATACCCTTTTTCGCAAGGTCTGTTCCGGGTATTGAGATCCTCCTTGCGGCTCCGCTGAATGCGGGGTCCACCGATGCAGCGAATAAGATCTTGTCGGCAATCTCTTCGTTTGAATGCTCCGGTCCGATGGGCTCAACGCATGTTCCTACCACAAGACCAGCCTCCTGGAAGGTTTTTATGCTTCTTTTTCTTTGTTCGGGATCGATATCCGTATCCGTTCCCTCCCCCATGCGCAGGGCGTGGTAGAGGCCGGTGAAGCCGGTTTCCTTTATCTTATTTGCCGTATCATAATCCTGATCGCCGATGTTCCCTATCATTATGGTCTCGGGTTTGAGGTTTCTGCGAACCTCGGCGGCGGTTTCGAGGAACTCGCCCATGTCGATGTTTGCGGTGGCCATCATGTATATGCAGGTGGAGTTGTCCGCCTCAAGTTTCTTTGCGCTGAAGACAGCCTCTTCGGGGGTAAGCATGGTGGATTCGGTAAAGATGCCGTTGGGGATGGCAAAGGAGCAGAACATGCAGTTCTCTGGGCAGGGAGCAAGATTAAGGGCAAACTGACCCTGTGCCTCCGCCTGGTTTTCGCAAAGCTCCATGGAGAAACGCTTTGCCTCGGCCATCATTATATATGTTTCAAGGCTGTTCTCGGGGAAGGAGAGCATGGTGATAATCTCCTCCCTTGTGAAGCCCTCTCTCGTTCTAGCTTTGTTCACTATATCATGGATATCCATCAGTTCCTCCGTATAAATTATGACACACTATAGAACGTAATGGTTGCTTATTTCAATAGTTTGTGGCTTAAGAATACCAGGCTTATCCGAAAATCCTTTCGAGTTTTTCGTATCTGTAATCGAAGATCTCTTCCAGCTTCTTTCGAACATAAAAGTGGTGTATTAGGCTGCCTGCGGGGCCGAAGCCGAGGCTGTAGTGGACGCTGTCGCTCATCAGCACGCCATTCTCAGTTTCTTCAAAGAAATGCTTATGGTGCCAGAACTTATATGGCCCGAAACGCTGTTCGTCAACGAAGAACCCAGGTTCATCCACATGGGTTATCTCTGTGACCCATTGGACAGATACCCCTGCAAAGGGTTTAATGCGGTATTCTACAATCATACCCTCATACATCCTCGGCGCGAGTGGTGAGACCACACGGAAATTCAACCAGTCCGGCGTTATCTCTGCAAGTTTTGATGGATCAGAGAAAAAATCCCAGGCGGATTCTATATCGGTGCCGATGAGCTGAGTTCTTTCTATAGTATTGATCCTCAAGAAGAAAACCTCCCTGTACATTTTAAGATTATTTCACATTATACACACAACTACTTCAACTATAAGGCTACTTTTTATGTAATCATACTGAAATTCTACAAGGTGGGATAATTATTGAATATATTTTATAGGTATAAAACGTTAAGAAAATGTCAAAATATCAAAATATCTGGAAAATTCGGCCTAAAAGCTCGAAAATAGTTTTAAAAATGCTGTTAAAACAGCAATTATAATGATATTCTAATATAAGGTGAACGGATGCGACAATACTTCATAAGGCACGGACATGCTGCCGAACGTTACGACTGGAAAGGTTCTGATCTCGAAAGGCCGCTGGTTGAAAAGGGTGTAACAAGAGGGGAGAAGGCTTTCAAGAACTTCTTTGAGCTTTATCCCGAGCCGGATATCCTGATTTCTTCCGAGGCTGTAAGATCCGTACAGACCGCAGAGATTATCACCGAACTGACAGGGCTTCAAATACACAGGGAGCCCAAGCTAAACCCCGGAGCCTCCGTTTCCGACTACATGGAAATGGTGCAGAAATACTCATCGTACGAAACAGTTGCCTTTGTCGGGCATGAGCCGGATATGTCCGAATTTATATCCTACTATATTTCCGGCAGTGCGATGAATGTTGTCCTTAAGAAAGGCTCTATCTGTCATGTTGAAAACAGATTTCTGGTCAACCTCGTTCAGCAGAAGGTGTTACTGTGCTGAAGGAAATGCCTTGAGAAATATCACTAAGCGTATCGAAAGAATCGACTTTGAGAGCCTTAAAGAGGCTCTTACCCCCTATGAACTGAGTGTTTCCGAGACGGAAGAGAGGGAGTGCATACTCATTGACGCCTTTGACTGGCTCCTTGCACGTGCCGGGTTAACGCTCATTTACTCACCCAGGTTGCTGGAACTTCACGGCGATGGGATCTTTGAGGAGAACCGTGTCTCAAAGATACCTTTATCCTGCTCCGACCTCCCGGACAGCCCGCTGGCGGATATTGTTTGTCCGGTTATCGACCCCAGAGTTCTCCTTGAAAAGCTAAGCTACACAGAGAAGCAGTATTGTGCGAGTGTTCTCGATGATGAGGGGAAGACCGTTGCCAGGTACCTTTTCAAAACAATGAAAAGCACCGATGCCCAGCTCGATACGGTTTCACTGCAGGAGCTCAGGGGCTATTCTGCTGAGTTTAAAAAGGCGGATAAAGCTCTTAAAAGACTCGGGTTCGGCGATATTATCGAGGATGAGTTCAGCACCTTCATAACCCTTTCCGGTCTTGACCCCAGAGCTTACAGCACGAAGGTCTCTGCACCGGATGAACCTGAGATGCCCGCCGAGGATGCTGTTAAATCTTTCCTTCTGGATCTTCTCGAAATAATTGAGATGAATGAGGAGGGAACAAAGCTCGGGCTCGATATAGAGTTCCTACACGATTTCCGAGTATCCGTCCGCAGGACACGCTCCGCCCTTGCCATGCTTAAGGGTGTTTTCCCTGAGGGGATTACAAACAGATTCCGGGCGGATTTTAAGGACGTGCAGAAGGTTACGAACCAGCCCAGGGATCTGGATGTTTACGCCCATATGATGCAGGAGTACAGGGAGCTTCTCCCCCTATCCATGGAAAACGGCCTTGAGCCTCTGGAGAAGATGCTTGAGCAGACCAGAAAAAGGGAACAGAAGAGCCTTGCCGAATATCTGGAATCCTCTGAATATCATAAGATAAAAGAGGATTGGCGCAGCTTCCTCACAGGCGGAATGGATGCCGAAAGAACCGAAAAGGGCGCTATGCCTGTTCGGGAGCTGGCTGCTGAGGGTATAGCTAAAGCTTATGGAAAAGTCATTAAAAAGGGTGGTAAACTCTCAGAGGATTCTCCTGCGGATGACTATCACAAGATACGCATAGACTGCAAAAAACTTCGTTATCTCCTTGAGTTTTTTGGTGTGCTTTACCCGGGGAAGGATTCCTCAAAATTTATATCAGAGCTGAAAAAACTGCAGGACTCCCTCGGTTCGCACCAGGACTATGAGGTTCAGCAGGAGGAGCTCTATACCTTTGTGGAGGAAGTGAAGCAGAAGGTAGATGATCCGGCGCCGGTATCCATGGCGGCTGGCTATCTTATAAAGATACTCTCCGAAAAACAGATGGAGGAGAGGATGAAAGGCCTCGGACTAGTGAAGAGGTTTATCCGTGAAAAGATGCAGAATAAAGTGGAAGAGATGTTGAAAAAATGAAAACAATCGCAGTTTACAGTATTAAGGGGGGTGTCGGAAAGACAGCCGCCTCGGTTAATCTGGCATATTATGCCGCTAAGGCGGGTAAGAAGGTTCTTATATGGGATCTCGACCCCCAGGCGGCGGCTACCTTTTATTTCCGTGTTAAGCCGAAGATAAAGAAGGGTATAAAAAAGACCGTTCAGGGTAAGCGTGATATCGATGATGATATCAAGGCGACGGACTATGAGAACCTCGACATTATCCCCTCCGACTTCTCTTACCGGAAGCTGGATATATTTCTCGATGCGGAGGATAAGTCGAAGAAGCGCATTGGGGATATTCTGAAGCCTTTACAGGATGAGTACGATGTTGTTATACTTGATGCACCCCCCGGGATAACACTTCTCTCAGAGGCTCTTATCCAGGCGGCAGACATTCTTGCCGTTCCGATAATACCCACTGTTCTCTCCCAGAGAACAAGCGAGATGCTCACTTCATACCTCAAAGAGAATGATATGAAGAAGGTTCGCCCCGCTCTGTTCTTCTCTATGGTGGATAGAAGGAAGAAGATCCACAGGGAGGTTATGGAGGATCCGGGTATAAAGCGGATTAAGCTTCTTGAAAGCTTCATCCCCTATTCTGCAGATGTTGAGCGTATGGGGACAAACCGTGAACCGGTGGGGGCTTTCAGCCCGTGGTGCAGGGCTTCCAGAGCGTATAAAACACTCTGGGAAGAGCTTGAGGCTATTCTCTGATATCACCTGACAAACATTTAACATCGTTATTGCATCTTTATAACCGGTGTATACGAATCTGTATGCTGATCAGTCCCTTTCATGGGGACACGTATTGCTATTAGGAGTGAGAATGCTTCAGCTTGATTTAACGAGTGTCGCTGTTGTTGATATTGGCAGTAATACTGTGCGACTTCAGGTCTCAGAATTAAAGGATAAAAGCTATAAAGTAGTTGAGGAATATAAGGAATCAGTACGTCTTGGCGATGAGGTTTTTAACTACGGCAGGATAACAGAGCCCGCCCTTGAGCGTCTTCTGGCGAGCCTGCGTGAGGTTCGCAGTATCGTGGAGCACTGGAAGGTGGACACCATCCGTGCTGTAGCCACCGCTTCCTTCAGGGGTGCGGATAACTTCGAAGAGGTTATCGATAAGATTCGTGAAACCTGCGGTTTCAACGTTGAGGTTATCAGCGGTGAAGACGAGGCGAGGTTCACGTGTATAGCCGCAACGGCAAACTTTCAGCTCACCAAGTACAATGCACTCGTTCTTGATATCGGGGGCGGAAGTGCGGAATATTCCTTTGTACGCAAAGGTGTACTGGAGCGGGCTGTCTCCCTTGAGCTTGGGTGCAACCGTCTCACGAGGCAGTACCTCAAGGGTGATCCTCCAAAGTCCTCGGAAGTGCAGGAGCTTAAGGATCTTTACCGTGAGGAGATTAAAAAGCTTAATATTGATGATAAGATCGATATAATAATATGCACTGGCGGCTCCATGGGAAACCTGGCCACCATAAACTATATTGAGAAGAAGGCGAGGCTCGACAGGGCGGTTAAGTACGTTGAGCGAAAGTACCTCAAGCGTTTCATCAGCGATTTCCGCAACATGAGTGTCAAGGAGCGTATCGAGGTTGAAGGTATGGAGGAGAAGAGGGCGGATATAATACTTGCCGCCGCCATGCAGGTGGATATCGTCCTTGAGCATGCCGAGCGGGAGGGCTTTTACACCCTCAGTGGCGGCCTGCGTACAGGGCTTACCATCGACACTGTCAACTCCATGGGGATCGAGCTCCCCTTCCAGCAGAACCTTGATGATATTCGACACTCAAGGCTCATAGAGATAGGGAACAAGTTCCTCTTTGAGGAGCGTCATGCAAGGCAGGTGTGCAGGCTCTGCCAGAAGCTCTTTGATTCAGTGGCAGAGGAGGAGAAGCTCACTTCCGATGACTGGCAGCTCCTTGAAGCTGCGGCACTCCTCCACGATATCGGCAACTATATATCATACTCCAAGCACCACAGACACTCGCAGTACCTTATTATGAACTCCGACCTCATCGGGTATGACCATGACGAGATTGTGCTTATAGGCAATATCGCCAGATACCATAGAAAGAAGGGGCCGCAGGAAAAGCATAGATACTACAGGGGTCTCAGCTCCTCTCAGAAGAAGAAGGTTGCCGTTCTTGCGGGAATACTCCGCATAGCAGATGCCCTGGACCGTTCCCACAGGTCCCATGTTAAGGAACTGGAAATCAAGTCATCCAAAAAGGAGATGAATATTAAGGTCGTCTCCGGTGCGGATGTTTCCATGGAACTTAGGAAGGTGGATATCAAGAAGGACATCTTGGAGGAAACAATTAACAAAGAGATTGTGTTTAAATGAAAAACGGACTTTTTGCCTCAATCAACATCGGTGCCAGTGCCTTCCGGATGATCATCTGCGAGTATCGTGACGGGGAGGAGAGGGTGCTTGAAACCCTCGTAAAGCCCCTCGGGCTTGGGAAGGACACGTTCACAAAGGGCTACATCACCCTTGATAATGTGTACAAAGCCACCCGGATAATGCAGAACTTCCGCAACAAGCTGGACGAGTTCGGAATTAAGAAGAACTACAAGTGCGTCTGCACCAGCGGTGTGCGTGAGGCGAGAAACCGTTATTTCCTCATAGACCATATATTCCAGAAAACCGGCATTAAGCTGGATGTTGTGGACCCCTCCGAAGAGGTCTATGTTAAATACATAGGCGTTAAGAACGATATACCGGATTTCGATAAATACGAGAGAAAGGGCGTTATCTTCGCAAATATATCAAGCGGTAACGTCTCATTGAATATAATCAAGGACGGAGTAAGTATATTCTCCGGAACCCTTCCCTACGGGAGCCTGCGCCTGCGGGAGATATTCAAGCATATCCCCATCCACAGCCGCCACAAGGCCTACAGGCAGTATGTGAAAACGATGTTTACCACCATAAGCTCTTCCCTCGGCGGGGATATGAGCATTAAGTATATAGTTTGCTCGGGAAGCTCGGTTAACACCCTTCTCAGCATATTCAAGCCTGAGGATAACTTCTTCATGCGCAAACAGCTTGAAGAGCTCTACGAACAGGTTAAGGACAAACCTTCCCAGGAGAATATGATGGATCTCGGCATCAGGATGAACGAGGCGAAGGTCCTTGTTCCCATGCTTGAGATGTATCTGCGGCTTCTCAGCTACGTTAAGTCCGACAGGCTCCGTTTCTCCCGTCTTACCTTTCCCCATATCATGACACGCTACTACTCGAAGTCGGTTAATGATACGGGTTTTAACACCAGACTTCGCAAAACACTCTATTTCATGGGGGAGCGGTTCAACTTCGATAAGCTCCATGCAAAAACAGTGGCCGGTTTTGCCACCAAGCTATTTGATTCCCTCAGCGAACTGCACAACATGGGGAACAAGGAGCGCATACTTCTGGAAGCGGGGGCCATCCTCCACGATATAGGCTACTTTATCGATGCAAAGATGCACCATGAACACTCCTACTATATTGCAAACGCACTCGATATGCCCGGTTTCAGCAAGGATCAGGTTACGATAGTCGCATTCCTTGTGCTTATGCACCGAAACGAGCCTGAGCAGTCACTCGGCAAGCGATTCAGCTATCTTGATATAGATACCCAGCTGATTATACGTAAGCTTGAGAGCATGCTGCGTATTGCGGATGCCCTTGATACCAGCCACATGCAGCTTATTATCGATTTCGATGTTCAGGTGGCGAACAACCGGATTCTTATATCCGCAAGGACAAAGAAGGTTCCATACCTTGAGAAGATTACGTTCGAGCAGAAGAAGGAGCTTTTTATAGAGACCTTCGGTATACCTATAGAACTGGAGACGAGGATTCTTTATGAGTAATTACCGTTTTATCAACAGGGAGATAAGCTGGCTTGGCTTTAATGAGCGTGTCCTCAGGGAGGCCGAGGACGAGCGTGTGCCCCTCCTTGAAAAACTGAAGTTTCTTGCCATATTTTCGTCCAATCTGGACGAATTTTTTATGATCCGTGTCGCCGGTCTTATGGACCAGGTTAATGCCGGCTATACCAAAACAGACATATCCGGCCATACCCCCGAAGAGCTTCTGCACCAGATATCCGATATATGCCATAAGCTTGTGAAGGATCAGCAGACGATATTCAACAGTGTAAAGAAGGAGTGCGCAAAGCACCATATCGTTATAGAGCCGAATATTGAAGGGGATCTCGAAGAGATTGTTGAATCTATCTTCACCGAAGAGATAATGCCCCTCGTTTCCCCCGTTACCCTGAGCTCGGCAAACCCCTTCCCCTTTATCTATAACCTGCGCCACTGCATCTTTGTGGAGCTTGAGAAGGATGGCAAAAAGCATTACAGCATTATAATAATACCGGAGAACCTCCAGAGGGTTTTCAAGGTTAAGCTTCATAGAACATATTTCCTGACATCCGAGGAGATTATTGCAAAGTATCTTCAGCGGGTCTTCCCCGGTTACGACGTGAAGGACAGCTATATGCTCCGACTCACCAGGAACGCCGACCTCTCCGTTGAAGAGGAAGAGGCGGAGGACCTGCTTAAGCTTATCCAGAAAAAGCTCCCTGCCAGAAAGAAGGGGAACGTTGTTCGGGTGGAGATAGACAAACGTGCCCCTGATGAGGTTTTCAGCATACTTAAAGAGCATATCCACTTCGAGGATGAGGATGTTTATGTGGTGGACAAGCCTCTGGATCTCACCTTTCTTTTTGCTGTGAGCGGCGAAAATAAGGAGCTGGCCTATCCGGTCTACACACCCTATATCCCTTACGGACTCAAAGCGGATGAAACAATCTTCGACCGTATCAAGGAGAGGGACTACATATTCTACCGCCCTTACCACGATTTTGCCCTCATCTCCGGTTTGATTCGGGTGGCCGCAAGGGATCGTGATGTTCTCTCCATTAAGATGACGCTTTACCGTGCAAACAAGGGCTCCAGTATAATGGAATCCCTCGCCGAGGCCGCAAGGGCGGGTAAGCAGGTCTGCGTGGTAATCGAGCTTAAGGCACGCTTTGACGAAGAGAGAAACGTTGAGTGGGCCACAAAGCTTGAGGAGGCTGGGTGTATCGTAACCTATGGTATCGCAGGGCTTAAGATACATTCCAAAAACCTTATGATCGTTCGAAAGGAGCAGGGGAGGATCGTTCGGTATAATCATCTCTCCACCGGAAATTACAACGAATCCACAGCCAATCTTTATACTGATATAGACTATCTCACCGCCGATGATGAGGTGGGTGAGGAGTGTGCGAACCTCTTCAATATGCTGATGGGGTATACCGACTACGTTCAATGGAAGCATCTCTATCCCGCCCCGACCCACATCAAGCCGAAGATCCTTGAGTTTATCGATAACGAGATGGAGTACGCCCGAAAGGGGAAGAAGGCGGAGGTTATCGTCAAGGTGAACTCACTCATTGATAAGCCCCTGATGGAAAAGATATACGACGCCTCCCGTGCGGGGGTTAAGATAAAGATGATAATAAGAGGCATCTGCGGGATAACCGCCGGCGAGAAGGGGCTTAGCGAGAATATTCAGGTTCGCAGCATTGTGGGAAGGTTTCTTGAACACCCCCGGATCGTATATTTCCACAACGGAGGCAAGCCCCGCGTGTTCATCTCCACAGCGGACTGGATGGAAAGAAACATGGACAGGCGTGTGGAACAGCTATTTGAGGTTAAGGACAAGGAGGCGAGCCGCTTCCTCATAAAGATACTCGAATGCAACCTTGAGGATAATACCAAAGCCTGGGAGCTGCGGGGGGATGTCTACGAAAAGGTGCAGCCATCTTCTAAGGAAAAACCCTTTGGTTGTCAGCAGGATATGATAGATAACGGGATTGAATAGATCATTACCTCATTTTTTCTATTGCACAAACACCCCCTGCGACTATATTGGAGTATATAAGTCTTCTTTAAGGAGGTGCTCCGATGACAAAGATGTGCAAGCTTTCCGAAGGGGAAGCTGAAGAAAAGCTTGGGGATAGAAAACCCAGGTTCAAGTGTAAATGCGGGAGTGTCGCCAGGAAGGAAAAGCAGCTCTGCAGTCCCAAGAAGTTTAAGTAAACGGGGCGGTTTATAAGAGAAGTTGCGGATTAAGATTTTAATCCGCTAGTTGATAAACGGTATCTGGATGTTCATATCAGATACAGGATGTACGCATCTGGCGGCACACTGGTTTAGTCAAGTTAATAAACTATATAAAAAGGGGCACATTATGTGCCCCTTTGTGTTTTATATGTTGAAGACCAAGCAAACTTCCGGTGATTTTGAGTAATGTCTTAGTAGAGGGGCACATTGAGTGCCCCTTACTGGCGCAACCTGAATAGCTTTTTTGTGGTAGACCTACGTGGTCATGCGCACCAGAACCTTAGTTCCCCGTCTTAAGCTTTTCCCAGTATTCCTCGTAGATAGTGATAGCCTCTCCGACGTCCATCTGGAACTCCCCCTTTTCTATGGTCTCTGCGGAGGGGTAGATCGTTTCATTATTTCTGATTTCTTCGTCCAGAAGTTTCTTCGCCTCCGCATTGGGGATGGCGTAGCCTATCTCCTCCGTGATGATCTTTGCGATCTCGGGGCGGAGGACGAAATCTATAAATTTGTGGGCATTCTCAACATTCTCTGCGTTTTTGGGGATGACGAAGTTGTCCATCCAAAGTATTACACCCTCCTTGGGGTAGATATATTCGATGGCGGGGTTTTCCTCGTGGGCTGTGTATGATTCGCCGTTCCAGTTCATCCCGATATTAACCTCACCGGTTATGTAGGGGATCTTAGGAGCTTCGGAGTTGAAGAGGAGAACATTGGGCATAAGCTCCCTGAGCTTCTCATAGGCTGCCTTTATCTCGCTCTCTTTGGTGGAGTTTCCGGAATAACCGAGGACTGTGAGCCCCATATGGAAAACCTCCCGGACATCATCGGTGAGCAGAACCTTCCCCTTATACTCAGGTTTCCAGAGCTCGAGCCAGCTGTTTATGTTTGTATTCTTGACCCTGTCAGTATTTACGGATATACCCGTACTCCCCCAAAGGTAGGGAATGCTGTACTCATTGCCCGGGTCGTACTCCTTGTTTGTGAGACTTATTTCAAGGTTTTCGAAGTTGCTGAGCTTAGATTTATCGATCCTGTGCAGAAGCCCCTCTGAGCGCATCTTGTTCACGTAGTATGTTGAGGGAACGGCAAGGTCGTAACCCTTTCCGGAAAGGAGCTTGAGCTTTGCGTACATCGCTTCGTTGCTGTCGTAGGTGGTGTATACAACCTTGATTCCGGTCTCATCCTGGAAACGCTCGATCACCTCGCCGGGCATGTACTCCGTCCAGTTATACAGATAAAGCTCCTTATCAGCCGCAAATACAGGGAGTGCGGTTATTAATACCGTCATCAGCACAAGAAATCTTTTCAACGTCTCCTCTCCTTAATCAGAATTTGTGACGCTATTACCATCAACAGCGACACCATGAATATTATAGCACAAAGTGCGTTTACTTCCGGTTTAACTCCCAGCCGGACCATAGAGTAGATCCGAAGGGGGAGTATCTCAAAGCTTGGTCCGGTTACAAAAAAGCTGATTATCACATCATCCATGCTCAGCGTAAAGCTGAGAAGCCAACCCGAAACAACGGCTGGCAGGGTCATAGGCAGTATGATCTTTCTGAATACGGTGAACTCCCCTGCACCGAGATCCTTCGCCGCCTCTATCACAGCGTTGTCAAATCCGCTGAGCCTTGAGAATACGGTGACGATAACAAAGGGGAGGTTGAAGGTTATATGCGACATAAGCAGGGATGTGAAACCGAGCTCAATATGCACAACAACAAAAAGCACCAGCAGGGATATGCCCATGACGATGTCTGGGGACATGATTACGATATAGATCATTGAGTAAAGAGACTTCTTACCCCTGAAACGGTATCTGTATAAAACCACTGCGCCGAGTGTACCGAGGATTGTGGCAGATGTGGCGGAGAGAACGCCTATGAGCACAGAGTTCAGAGCCGCATCAATAAGCATCGAGTTGCCGGCAAGGCTCTCGTACCATTTGAGTGTAAAGCCTTTCCATTCAAGGGAATACTTCGACTGATTGAAGGAGTAGACGATGAGGATCACGATGGGGATATATAAAAAGGCGTACACACTGAACATGTAGGCGTTTTTCAGTATCCGGCTCACATCAGGCTCCTGTTCAGCTTCTTCATGCTCTTATAGTATGCAAGGAGGAGCACGGCCATTACCCCTGTCATAACAACGCTTGCCGCAGAACCGAAGGGCCAGTCCCTTGCCGTTAGAAACTGATTCTTAATAAGGTTGCCGAGCAGTATATTCTTTGCTCCCCCAAGCAGATCAGGTATGTAGAAAAGCCCCATAGCTGGGAGGAAAACCAGCATACACCCTGCGATAATGCCGGGCATTGTGAGGGGGAGGATAATCTTTGTAAAGGTCTGTATTCGGCTTGCGCCGAGGTCCTCCGCCGCTTCTATATATCTCTTGTCCAGCTTCTCAATGGTGGCGTACAGAGGAAGTATCATAAAAGGTAGCAGGGAATACGCCATACCGAGGACCACAGCCCCCTGGGTATAAAGGAACTGTACCGGTTCATCGATGAGACCGATCTTTTCGAGGAGGGTGTTTATGATTCCGTTCGTTTTGAGGATTATCATTATCGCATATGTACGTATGAGCGAGCTCGTCCAGAAGGGGATGATAATAAGAAAGAGGAGTGTGGAGCGATACTCCTTCGGGGATCTCGCCATAAAGTATGCAAAGGGGTAGCCGGCAATGAGGCATACAGCCGTTGATACAGCCGCCAGCTTGAAGGAGTTTGAGAAGATCTTAAAGTACAGGCTTGTGAATATCCTCGAGTAGCTCTCAAGGCTGAATGTGAACTGTACAAAATCCGTCTCACTTCTGGTGAGGAAACTGGTGGCAATGACCATTACATTGGGGAGGAAAACAAACACCACAAGCCATATGGAGATAACGGCTATAACTGTGTTGCGGAAGAAACTGCTCTCGTTCATCCTCAGTTTTTTCCTTCATCGGGGAGAAGAACCTCCCATCCGCTAACCCATGTTATGGAGACCTCCTCGCCACGGCTGTATTCAAACTCTTCGTATTCCTCATCAAAGAACTCGCTGGCGAGAAGCTTTGTGCCGTTGGGGAGGGCTATAACCGAATCGAGGGTGGCTCCTTTATATGTTGTGGCTTCTATTTTGCCCTTCAGTATGAATTCCTTATCGAGGGGTTCCTCATCGATGCGCATATCCTCGGGGCGGAGAAGAAGCTTCATCTGCGCCCCCATCTCTAGCTCCTTCGATGTCTTTACGAAGGAGTCGAAGCCCTCAATGGTGCAGAGGTAACCGTCCTCATGCTTTGCTCCGATGACAGTATCAAGGACGTTTATCTCCCCCACAAACCTTGCGGTGAAAAGGTTGGTGGGCTGTTCGTATACCTTCTTCGGCGTACCGATCTGCTCGATTATCCCCTCGTTCATCACCACCATCCGATCGGACATAGATAGTGCCTCCTCCTGATCGTGGGTAACGAAGATGAAGGTTATCCCGAGCTTGCGTTGGAGCTGTTTCAGCTCCCATTGCATCTGCTTTCGGAGTTTGTAGTCGAGTGCGCTGAGTGGTTCATCCAGCAGAAGTATCTTCGGGTTGTTCACCGCCGCCCTTGCTATGGCAACCCTCTGCTGTTGTCCGCCGGAGAGCTGGTGCGGCTTCCTCTCTGCATAGTCCGCCATCTTTACCATACCCAGGACATCCCGCACACGTTCGGCTATCTCCCCTTCATCAACCTTGTCCATACGCAGGCCGAAGGCAACGTTATCGAATACGCTCATGTGAGGGAAGAGGGCGTAGCTTTGGAAAACGGTATTTACCTCCCGGGAATTAGGGGGTAAATCGTTTATCCTCTTATCCTTAAGGAATATATCCCCTTCATCTACAGGTTCGAACCCCGCTATCATGCGCAGGATCGTAGTTTTTCCGCATCCGGAAGGGCCGATGAGGGTAAGGAATTCACCCTCGTATACATCAAGGCTGAAATCCCTGAGGACTGTACTTTTATCGAATGATTTTGTTATATTGCGCAGACGCACCACGCAGTTTTTATCTGCCATTTTTCAAACTTTATTGAATTACCGCCGGAGTGTCAAGAAATGTGAGCATCGGTTTACAAATATTTGTAGTGTCCGGTATTATTTCCATGTAATGTTAGCCTCTGAATCTGGTAATATGGGTCTGATATTATTAGCCGGGGGTTTTTTTGAGAAAAATTCTGATTATTCTGGAACTTTTGATCCTTTATGTGGCTATGCCCCTTGTATATGTTGTTTTCTTCAAGGGTGTCTCACCCATCCCCTTTCTGCTTGGGGCTATGGTCTATGGTGCTGTTGTGCTTATGTTTAATAAGGGTTTTGACAGGAAAGAGCTGCGCCGGATCCCCTCCCGGGGGGAGTTTCACCGTATGCTCCGACTCTTTGTGCTCATGGCCGTATTGGCTGTACTCTTTATGCTCGCCGTTATTCCGGGGGAGCTGTTCTCCTTCCCTATGCAGAGGCCTTATATATGGATAATGGTTATGCTCCTATATCCTCTGCTCTCCGTCTATCCCCAGGAGATTCTTTACCGGACTCTTATTTTCCGCAGGTTCGATGAGCTTGGTATGAACGGAAATACCGCCATGCACGCAAGTGCCTTCGCCTTTGCCCTTGCACATACTGGTCTATACAACATAACCGCCTTCATTCTTTCATGGCTCGGGGGCTACATATTTTCCTATACGTACAAGAGAACCCGGTCACTCCCTGCGGTTTTCCTTGAGCACTCCCTTTATGGATGCTGGATATTCACCCTCGGCATGGGTTATTTCTTCTACCACGGGAATGTGCAGTAAGGTCTATATCCATTTCTTTCGGCGGAAATAATAAAGCATCCCCACCAGCATGGCAGCCATGAGCGACAGCAGAACCGGATAGCCCCACCTCGTTTCCAGCTCGGGCATGTACTTAAAGTTCATTCCGTATATGCCAGCCACGAATGTCAGTGGTATAAAGATCGATGCGAATATGGTCAGCACCTTCATGATCTCATTCATCTTGTTCCCGGATGTTGCTATATGCAGGTTGAACATGTCTCCGGCGAGGCTTAGTACGGAGTCCGATATACTGTTGAGGTGCTTGGAGTGATCGTCCAGATCCCTTGCGAAGATCCCTGTCTGCCTTGTGATAATCCCCGTTTCATCGTTGATTATTCTATCAGCGATGTCGGCGAAGGGGAGGGACATCCGGCGGAGGAGCATCACCTGTTTCTTGAGTGAGTACACACGCTCCATGGTCAGATCCTCACCCATAACAAGGGCCTCTTCGATCTTCTCAATACGCTGAACCAGTGTGTCCATAGTTATCAGGAAACTGTCCACGGCAAGATCCGCAAGGGCGTAGAAGAAATAATCCTCCCCTATGCTCCGAAGTCTGGTGGAGGGCTTTTCAAGCCGCCTTTTGATAGGCTCAAGGGTAGGGGTTAGGTAGGATGCAAAGGTTACCACCGTATCTTTCATAAGAACTGCGCTAACGTTTAACACCTCGGGCTCTTCACCGGAGGGGGTGCGGGAGAACTTCAGGACAGAGAAGATATATTCGCTGTAGGCTTCATACTTTACAGACTGGCTGGGGCTGAATATATCCTCTGCGGCCAAGGGGTGCAGGCCGATCTCCTCGCAAAGCTTATTGATCGATTCTGGATCTCCGAAGCCAGTTACCTCGACCCATCTATACATGAAACCCCGCATGGCTGGAAGTTCCTCTCCGGGTTTGTGCTCACTAACCGAATAATCCTCTGGGCTTATGTTGTGGATTTTTATGGTCGTGGCCTCTGCATCTCTGTCAGCCTTTTCTGTTCTTGCACCTGGTGCTTTACCGAACATCCTGCGGTCAATTCTGAGATACCTTAGCATATGATTCTCCTAAATATTGGGAAATAAATAAAATTATACCATATATATACTGCGGTGCACCATTCACAATTATTTCTTACAAGGAGACAGATCTCTATAAAACATGTTTATAATAATGTCGATGCTTGGGAACCGACAGGTTTTAACAATGGTCAGACTGTATAATGTATACAATATACAGTTTCTAATCTATTGCTCTTAATGAAAATGTTACAATCTTTATATTTAATGGAAAAGTCAGGCACAGGATAATATTATATCGTTTTTATCTTTCTACAGATTATTAAATATACCTAAATGTTAATATAATTATTAGTTGAATTTTTGCATTAAAAGTGTATTCTATAGTTAACTTTTTAATGAGGAGTTGTTATGAACAGTATCGGACAACACGTGGTGGGGGATGTATTCCGCATTTATGATCGGGAACTCGATTCCTACCGTAATGTCGTTCTGGCTCGGATAGCCATTACCCAGAAGCATTTCTATCTGCTGAGCATGCACTCCTTCGAGCCCTGGAACGAGCGTACTGTCAGTACGAAGGATATGTTTGGCAAAACCACCCTAGATATGGGTGAGATAGAGTATCTGGCAGATACTGCTGATGTAACTTATGTGGGGAATATGTACCACTTTAAGAAAGAGATAGATGATGTCTTCATGGCGAGGACTGCGAGGTAGACATACCTCCTGACTGAACATTCCCCCGCCACGCCGAAGGCGGGGGTTTTTTTAACCAAACCTTCCGATAATATACGGCACAGCGTGCTCCGTTGTCAGTATCCTTTCTCCGAAGGAGAAACCTTTAAACCCGCATCTTATGAAAGTATCGATCTCCCGCTGGATGAATCCCCCTTCGGGGCCGATGGCAATAACAGCCGGCTCCTTAAGCTCTTCACCCTTTTCTGCGGTGGGCTCTGCAAGCCATCTGCTTTTATCCTTCGAGATTTCCGGCAGCTCATTCTTGACGAAGTCCATGAAAAATCTATGGAAGCTTACCTTCGGCATAATAGTGTCCTTGGCCTGTTGGAGCGCTTCGAAGGCGTATTCGCCCGTATTCTCAAGGTATGGGCTTTTCCAGTAGCTCTTCTCCACACGCCAGGTGTTTATTATATGTATATCCTTTATTCCGGCGCAGACGAGGAAGAAGAATATCCTGCGGAAAACCTTCGGGCGGGGGAGTGCGAGGATAACACTTATCTCTCTGGGGGCGGGTGGCTTTTCTGCAGCGGCGATATCCAGAACTGCCTCATCATCGTTTATGGAGACGACATCCGCTGTTCCCATTAATCCGTTCAGAATTCCGGCTTTGATTGTTTTTCCGGGGGTGCATTTCAGCACACTGCGCATGTGCGCATGCCTTTCCCCTCGTATAACAGCTCTGTTACCTGTCAGTTCCTCTTTTTGAATAAGGATTATGTTCATCTTTCAAAATATCCGTTATCCGGTCTTTGCGTCAATAAGATACTTTAGAACGATTAGAGCAAAATTTTACAATAAAAATCATGGAAGAGGTGTATATTGGATGTCATGAAGCGTGACATTGTTTTCATGAGAAAACCTGAAATCAAGGGTGTTGAGGTGTGCACCGCACTTCGCAGTGAGCACATGTTCCCCAAGCACGCCCATGATGATATCTACGCCTTTGGTGTAATGGTGGATGGATTGTCCTACTGCCTTGAGGATTATGATGAGAGGGGGTATCTCTACTCAGGTGAGACTGCCCTTATCAATCCGGGAATGGTGCATACTGGCAATCCCTTTCCCGGTACAGAGCTGAATTATCGTATGCTGTTTATAACCATCGACAAAATGAAGGATATCGTTTCAGATATCCTCGAAAAGGATGGTGTGTTGCCGGAGTTCGAACAGCTTATCTGCAGGAACCGGTTCATATTCCGCAGGCTCAATGCTCTCACGGAGCTTTACTCTTCAGCGGAGGATCTCATAGAGGTGGAGACAGTTCTGTACACATCCGTAGGAGAGATGCTTGAAGGCGCAACGAGTCTGAATATCCGAAGCCTTCACGACGGATATTCGGAACACAGGCGCATCGCCGAAGCAAAAGAGATGCTCTCAGGGAACCTTGAGAAGAAGCTCTCTATTAGCGATATTGCCTCAGAGATTGGTACTAGCCGTTATCACTTCGTCCGCATATTCAAGCAGAGCACCGGCATGGCGCCCCATACCTACCGCACAATGAAGAGGATCGAGAAGGGGAGGGGGATGCTCAGGGCAGGTTCTTCACCTGCGGATGCTGCTCTTTCAGCAGGTTTTTACGATCAGAGCCACTTCACCCGCAAGTTTAAGGACATAACAGGCGTAACCCCCGGTGATTACGCCGCCGCATTAAAATGAACAGCAATTTCATACAATACCTTTTTCCCGCCTTTCCGGTAAATAACTCACCAGAGGTGGATATTTATGACAGTTAAGACCGATGCTATCGTTACCAGACCAGCTCCCGCCAAGCTTATCTCCATTGCCGCACTCATGGGTGCTGTTATCTTCTGGGGGAGTTCCTTTGTGGGGATGCGTTTTGCGCTGAGGGAGATAACCCCCATGCAGGTTATCTGGCTCAGGATGTTCGTGGCTCTTATTCTGATCCTCCCGTTCCTGCCGAGGCTTACCCGCCTTAAATATAGAAAGCTGGATATCCTGCGTATCGGGGTTATGGTTACGTTCCTCCCCTGCGCATACTACATACTTGAGGCCAATGCTCTCAGATTCACAACATCCTCCCAGGCGGGGGTTATCTCCTCCATCGTTCCTTTGCTTGTGGCGTTCTTCGGCTGGTCGATGCTGGGAGAAAAGCTATCTGCCAGAACAGCCTTCGGTCTCGCAGTCTCCGTAGGGGGAGTGATATGGCTCACAATGGGCGCTTCGGAGGATGGTGATGCATCAAACCCTGTGCTGGGCAATATAATGGAGTTCGGCGCAATGGCCTGTGCGGCGGCGAGCATGGTGATGCTGAAACAGCTGAGCAGACGTTTCAGCTCCTTCGATCTTACGATGTTTCAGGTTATCGCCGGGTGCGTTTTCTTCATCCCGGGTGCTATATCCCTTGCAGAGGGTGGCTTTGATGCGGGTATTTTATCGTATCTGGCTGTCATATATATGGGTGCGTTTGTTACTTTGGGAGCCTTCGGGCTCTATAATTGGGCTCTCAGCCGGATAGATGCTGCCGAGGCCTCATCGTTTATAAACCTCGTACCTGTGGCGGCGGTTGTTTTCGGTTGGAGTATCCTCGGTGAGTCACTCAATACTATGCAGATCATCGCAGGCGGCGTTACGTTGGCGGGGGTTTGGATTACAACGATGAAATAAAAGAGCCCCGGATAGTACCGGGACTCTTGTTGTATTATTATTTCGCAGGTCTGGGTGTGTCGTTCCTTGTTGCAGGGAGTATGGGGTAAACAACCTCGGGCTGAATACCTGTGGTTGTTCTGAGGAACGCTGTAATCTGGTCAACCTCTTCATCGCTCAGTGATATACCAAGCTGGGCAGAGCTCATAACCCTGACGGATTCCCTGAGTGTCCATACTTTACCGGAATGGAAGTAGGGTGCTGTTAGCTCGATGTTTCTGAGCGAGGGGGATTTGAAGAGATACTCGTCACCCTCGGTCTGGGTAACCTTATATCGCCCTTTGTCACCTGCAAGTATCTCAGAGGCGGGCTTCTCCATTACACCGAAGGGGTAGTAGTTGTCGCCCCCCATGTTAACGCCGCTGTGGCAGTCCACACAGCCCTTATTTACGAAGGCATCAAGACCTTTCTTCTCTTCAGTGCTAAGTGCAGTGGCATCACCTTTAAGGAAATGGTCGAATCTGGAATCGGGAGTTACGAGGGTTGCCTCGAAGGCTTCGATGGCTCTTGCCATGTTGTCGAATGTTACGGGATCATCCTGTCCGGGGAAGGCTTTCTCAAATAGTGCGACATATTCAGGCATACTGTTGAGTGTTTCCACAACCTGCTCGGGGGTGTTGTTCATCTCAACGCCGGCCTGAATAGGTCCTTTGGCCTGCTCTTTGAGGTCGCTGGCTCTGCCGTCCCAGAACTGCGCAACGTTATATACCGAGTTAAGAACCGTGGGTGCGTTTCTCGGGCCTCTCTGCCAGCCATGGCCCACGGAGGTCTCCTGAAAGTCGTCCCCGCCCATGCCCACGTTGTGACATGAGTTACAGCTTATGAAGCCGCTTTTAGAAAGCCGTGGTTCGAAGTAAAGCATTTTACCGAGTTCGATCTTGTCGTTGGTGATGGGGTTGTCCTTGATTGCCGGGGGTCCGTAAGGGATAGGTTCGAAGAGGTCCTGAGCCTGCTTCATTAGTTTGTCAGCTGCCATAGCTGTTCCCGCTGTCATAACAGCGATTACCATGGAAATGAACAGTTTCTTACTTAGTGCCATTGCATCCTCCTTAATTAAATCTTAATGACACCTTACAAAGAATATTTATCAATTGCAAGTTATTTTCTATTGAGTATAAATATTGACATGTATAAAAATAAATATATAAGTGTTACTATATGCAGAGAAATATAAAATCTTATTACGTACTAAGCTTTATAATTATCTTTGAAATGGGTTTTTGAGGGGATTCTAAGGGGAAACTTTTCCCTAAAAATTTCCCCTTAGTCTTATTTTTTACGTAATTATATACGAAATTAATCACTAATTTATGTATTTCGTGCTGAAGCACGACTTACTTTTGGTTCGCAAAAGTAAGCAAAACGCTTTCCCTCAGGGTTTTCCAGCCGCCATTGTTACTCATTTATATTCATAAATTCGTAAGAGATGGCGGTTCCCTCATTTCACTCTTTTTCCACCTGAAGTTTTGCTGATGCTGAGGAGTGTAACCGCACTTCATACATTTTAGTATTCAATATTTACAGGATATTCAGTTTATCACGTGCGGCCAAAACTTCCGGGCGGTTCCAAAAGAGCTCATTCGGCTGTAAAACATTCGGGGAAGACTAAGAGTGTTATTAGCTAAACAGAATGTTGGCTACTAGTCACCTGTTTAACGAAAAACCACTTCAGGTCTCACGTTGTTTTCTCTTGAGTGTAAACGTTAGAGCCAGCTATTAAACCTATGGAATTTCCATGGATGGAAAATTCCATAGATATAATTTAGACCATTTTACAAAGGCTGACTACTTTTCAAGTAGTCAGCCTTTGTAAAATGGAGGTAAGGAGGCTCGAACTCCTGACCTCAACACTGCCAGTGTTGCGCTCTCCCAGCTGAGCTATACCCCCATCAAGAAAGAGAATCTTATTGATTTATGCGGTTTTGTCAATAAAAAATTGTCAGAATATGATAGCTGCCGGCCTCAACCCTTTATCTAAAAGGACTTAGAGGTACAGATATCCCCGCTCTATGCCTTGACAAAGAGGGTGTAGGTGTCTATATTCCTTAAACTTGTACCAATAGTAATTATATGGAGCTGGATATGAATATAATCCTGGCAGATGGAAGTAACAGAGAGATAGCGAACGGCAGCAGTGCATACGATGTTGCCGCTGATATAAGCCCCAAGCTGGCAAAGAAATCCGTTGCCGCTGAAATAAACGGTAAACTTACAGACCTTCGAACGGAACTGAACGAAGGTGACAAACTCCGCCTTGTGACAGAGGATGACCCCGAGGCGATAGAGATCCTGCGCCACTCCACAGCCCACGTTATGGCACAGGCCGTACAGAGGCTTTACGATGATGTTAAGGTAACCATCGGACCCGTAGTTAAGGATGGCTTCTACTACGACTTCGATACTGGTGACAGGAAATTCACTCCCGAGGATCTTGAGAAGATCGAGAAGGAGATGAAGAAGATCGCCCAGGAGAAGATACCTGTTCAGCGTGAGGTTCTTGAGAAGGATGATGCGGTCGAAAAGTTCCGTGATATGGGTGAGGACTACAAGGTCGAGCTCATTGAGGAGATCGAGGACCCCACCGTATCCCTTTACGGGCAGGGGGATTTCACCGATCTCTGCCGTGGACCCCATGTGGATAACACCAGCAGGATAAAGCACTTTAAACTCCTTTCCGTGGCGGGTGCATACTGGCGTGGTGACGAGAAAAACAAGATGCTCCAAAGGGTTTACGGAACAAGCTGGTTCAAGAAGGACGAACTTGAAAACTACCTCACCATGCTTGAGGAAGCGAGAAAGCGTGACCACAGAAAACTCGGCCGTCAGCTCAAGCTTTTTATGATGGACGATGAGGTCGGCGCTGGCTTCCCTATATACCTCCCTAACGGCGGCGTTCTTCGTTCAACATTGGAGGACTTCGAGCGTAAGGAGCACCTTAAACGTGGTTACGATATTGTGTACGGTCCCAATATCCTTAAGCAGGATATGTGGAAGCGTTCCGGTCACTACGACAACTACCGTGAAAACATGTATTTCACAGAGATAGATGAGACAGAGTTCGGCATCAAACCGATGAACTGCCTCAGCCATATGATGACATTCAAGTCCGAGCTTAGAAGCTACAGGGATCTCCCTCAGAAATATTTTGAGCTTGGAACCGTGCACAGGCATGAGAAGTCCGGCGTTCTCCACGGCCTCATGCGTGTTAGGGCATTTACCCAGGACGATGCACACATCTTCTGCCGGCCGGACCAGCTTGAGGATGAGATCATAAAGATCATAGATTTCGTGGATGAGGTAATGAACATCTTCGGATTCGAGTTTGAGCTTGAGATATCCACCAGGCCGGAGAAGTTTATCGGCTCCATCGACAACTGGGACAAGGCCACCGATGCCCTCAAGCAGGCTCTGGATAAGAAGGGTCTTCCCTACGAGATAAACGAGGGTGACGGAGCATTCTACGGCCCTAAGATCGATATCAAGCTCAAGGACGCCATCGGCAGGTTCTGGCAGTGCGCAACCATTCAGGCGGACTTCAACCTTCCCGAGCGGTTCGACATCAACTACATCGGCGAGGATGGCGATAAGCACAGGCCCGTTATGCTCCATAGGGTTATCCTCGGTTCGGTGGACAGATTTATCGGAATCCTTATCGAGCACTTCGCAGGTTCATTCCCCATATGGATTGCCCCCGTGCAGGTTAAGGTGATGAGCATTACGGACGATGCCCTTGAGCATGCGAAGGAAATTGAAAACTCCCTCAGAGCCGAAGGATTCAGGGTTCAGGGTGATTATAGAAACGAAAAAATAAACCTTAAGATCAGGGAAGCCCAGCTTGAGAAGGTCCCTCATATGATCGTTCTCGGCAAGAAAGAGGTGGAGGAAAACAAGATTTCTGTGCGCCTCAGGGACGGTTCTAATAAAAATAACCTTGATCTTTCAACCTATATTGATGTATTAAAGGGGCTTAACGAAATTAAGTCACTAGAACTTTGGAGGTGAGACATACGGGGCAATAAACAAGCTGACAAGGAGCGGATTAATCAGGATATCAGAGTTCCTGAGGTCAGATTAGTGCTGGATGACGGAACCCAGAAAGGGGTTGTTACAATTCAGGAGGCGTTGGACATTGCGGATGAACACGGGCTTGACCTTGTTGAGGTTGCCCCGAATGCTAAACCGCCAGTTTGCCGTGTTATGGACTACGGCAAATTCAAGTTCGAAAAGAACAAGAAAGACCGTGAAGCGAGAAAGAAACAACGCCAGAACCAGATAGAGACAAAAGAAATTAAGTTTAGGCCGAAGATCGAGGACCATGATTACAATGTCAAACTGAAACATATCAAGAGATTTCTTGATGAAGGTAACAAGGTTAAGCTTGTTATCCGTTTCAGAGGGCGAGAGATGATGTTCCAGAACAACGGCATAGAGTTGCTCAAGCGTGTGACGGAAGATGTCAAAGGCTTGGGAGTAGTAGAGAAGACGCCTGAGATGCAGGGTCGTCAGCAGATAATGATTATAGGACCTGATCCCCAGGGCGGTCAGCCGCAACAGGGCAAGTCTGAATAATCAGTCTGCTAACAACAAACCGGAGGTATTGGCCAAATGCCAAAGATGAAAACCCACAAGGGCGCTGCCAAGAGGTTCAAAGTTACTGGCGGCGGAAAAGTAAAGGTAAAGAGAAGTGGTCTGAGGCACATCCTCACCTCCAAGACCACAAAGCGAAAGCGCGCTCTGCGCCACCCTGGCATCCTTGAAGGAAAAGATGCGGATAACATTAAGAAATTAATGCCGTACAGCTAAGGAAGGAGGATCGAAAGTGCCAAGAGCAAAAGGCGGGGTGAAAACCCGCAAGAGCCATAACAAATGGCTTGAATTGTCCAAGGGTCATCGCGGAACCCGTAACAATGTTTACAAAAAAGCCCGCGAGCAGGCCGAGAGATCCCTTGCCGAGTCCTACAAAGGACGCAAGCAGCGCAAGAGAGATTTCAGAAGGCTCTGGATAGTGAGGATCAACGCAGCCGTAAGGCAGCATGGTCTCAGCTACAACACCTTCATGGGACTTCTCAAAGAGAAGAACATTGAGGTGGACCGCAAAATGCTTTCAGAGATGGCTATCAACAGCCCGGAGCAGTTTGCGGAGTTGGTTAAGCAGGTACAATCCTGACAAATCAGAAGGGGAGCCGAAAGGCTTCCCCTTTTTTTATCCATACTCTATAATTAGCTCACAATTAAAATAAGAAAAACCGGCAGAACTTTCATATGCCGGGTATACAGGGGTACATCCAGCGATGTCTATTCAGCTTGATACAAGCGGTCTCGACTCATTTAAAACCGAGATCGCAGAGGCCTCAAGCCTCGAAGAACTTTATAATGTCAAGGTTAAATACCTGGGCAAAAAAGGATTAATCAGCGGTCTGAACAAACAGCTCGGCAAGCTCCCTCCCGAAGAGAGAAAGGATGCGGGTCAGCGAATCGGCGCACTCCGTGCAGAGTTCGAAGAGCACCATGATGCTAGGGAAAGCACCCTCAAGCAGGAGGAGAAGAGCAGGAAACTCGAATCCGAATTTATCGACATAACCATGCCGGGTGTTCCATTCAAAGGTGGCGGCATCCATCCCGTTACCCGTGTTTACGATGAAATCGTTGATATCTTTACATCCATGGGTTTTGAGGTTGCCCTCGGGCCCGAGGTGGAGTCCGATTTCTACAACTTCGAAGCACTCAACATTCCGAAGGAGCACCCCGCAAGGGATATGCAGGATACATTCTACATCGGGGAAGAGGTTCTAATGAGAACCCACACCTCCCCTGTGCAGGTCAGGACCATGCTCAAGGAGAAGCCCCCCGTTAAGATCATCGCACCCGGTAAGGTATACCGCTGCGACAGTGATGTTACCCATACCCCCATGTTCCATCAGGTGGAGGGTCTTCTGGTGGATGATAAAACCACCTTCGGCGACCTCAAAGGTACGCTCACCGTCTTTATAAAACGTATGTTCGGCGATGATGTCCCCGTCCGTTTCCGCCCCAGCTTCTTCCCCTTCACAGAACCGAGTGCAGAGGTTGATATGGGGTGTGTTATCTGCGGCGGCAAGGGTTGCCGTGTGTGCAGCCACACAGGCTGGCTCGAGATCCTCGGTAGCGGAATGGTGGACCCCGAGGTTTACAAACATGTCGGCTACGACCCCGAGGGTTGCAGGGGCTACGCCTTTGGTATGGGAATAGAGCGTATCGCCATGCTCAAGTACGGCATTGACGATCTTCGTCTCTTCTTCGAGAACAATCTTAAATTTCTCAAGCAGTTTTAAGGATATATATTATGAAAGTCAGTGTAGAGTGGTTAAACGAATTTGTTGACCTAAGCGGAATAGATATTGATGACCTCTGCTCAAAGCTCACCATGAGCGGCCTTGAAGTTGAAGGTGTTGACACCCTTGAAAGGATGGACAACGTTGTTGTGGGCAAAGTGCTGGAGTGCGGGAAGCATCCCGATGCGGACAAGCTCTCCCTTTGTAAAGTAACAGACGGAACCGAGGAATTTCAGGTTGTATGCGGTGCGCCGAACGTTGCCGCAGGGCAGACGATACCCTTTGCAAAGGTTGGCGCAAAGCTCCCCGGCGGTTTCAAGATAAAGAAGGCGAAGATAAGGGGGACGGAGTCCTTCGGTATGATCTGCTCCGAATCCGAGCTAGGTCTTGCAGATAAATCTGACGGCATCATGCCCCTGCCAGAACATCTTGAGATCGGCTCGGACATAAACGAGCACCTTGGCCTTGGCGATAGCGTTATCGACATATCCATAACCCCGAACCGTGCCGATGCACTCAGTATTATTGGCGTGGCTAGGGAGATCTCGGCCCTTTACGGAAGACCGATGAAGCAGCAGGAGATATCCGTGCAGGAATCGGGTGGAAATGCTTCAGATCACTGCTACGTAGAGGTCAAGAACAGTGTGAACTGCCCTGCATACCTCGCCAGGGTAATCAAAGGGGTAAAGATAAAGCCTTCTCCCATGTGGATGCAGAACAGGCTCCGTGCTGCGGGTGTGAGGCCTATTAATAATGTTGTAGATATAACAAACTACGTACTCTTCGAATACGGTCAGCCCCTGCACACCTTTGACCTCCGAATGATAGAGAGAGGGATCATCGTTCGTGATGCTAAGGAGGGGGAGGAGATCCTCACCCTTGACGAGAAGGAGCGCAGGCTGGAGAGCAGTATGCTCGTCATCGCCGATGAGAAGAAGCCTCTGGCCGTTGCCGGAGTAATGGGGGGCGAGCATTCGGGTATCAATGACGACACTACGGATGTTCTTCTGGAGTGTGCATACTTCAAGCCCGAAAGCATAAGGATGACCGCCAGAAGGCTTGGTATGCAGACCGACTCCAGCTACCGCTTCGAGAGGGGGATAGACCCCGAAAGCACTGTGCGGATGGTGGACTATGCGGCCAGTCTCCTCGCTGAGCTTTGCGAGGGTACGGTTTCCAGCGGTGTTGTCTCCAACAATTACGAACTACCCAAACAGCCCATCGTGGAGTTCTCCACGGATAAGATAAACGACTTTCTCGGAACGGATATCCCCGAGAAAGAGATGCTTGATATTCTTGAAAATCTAGGTATGCCTGCGGAAAAGTCCGGCGATATATATCGCCTTAGCTCGCCCTCATGGCGTGTGGATATAGAGAGATGGCAGGATGTTGCCGAAGAGGTGGCCAGGATGTACGGCTACGACAATATCAATGCCACAGTACCCCTTCTCCCCTCGGACAGCATGCCCCTTATTCCTATACTCCGCTGGAAGAGGATACTCCAGCAGAGACTGGCATCCCTCGGCTTCAATGAGGCTGTGAACTACTCCTTCATGGGGGAGGATTTTCTTTCACTCTTCGATGACAGGAAGAGGTTCGTCAAGCTCATGAACCCGATATCTGAGGATATGAGCACCCTGCGCACCTATGTCTTTCCCGGTGTTATTTCCACCATAGCCCATAACATAAAGCACGGTGTTAAGAATACGAACATCTTCGAGGCTTCCTCCGTGTTCATAGAGGAGGGTGGCGAGCTTCCATTTCAGGAGCTTCGTTTCGCCTTCGGCGTTTCCGGCGGTTACTGGCCCCTCTCGTGGAACAAGAAGAACGAGGAGGAGCTTTTCTTTGTAACCAAGGGTGTTCTGGACAACATTTTCTCTGCCATGAATGTTAGTAATGCGGAATATGTAAGGGGCTCACTCCCCTTCCTCCACCCCGGTAAATCTGCCGAGGTCAGGATCGATGGGGAGACTGTGGCGTTCCTCGGCGAGCTTCATCCCGATGTGCTGGAGAAACTGGATATAGATGTTCCCGTATGCATATGCGAGATCCTCTTTGAGAAGCTTCTGGACACAGCAAACGTGGTTCCGAGGTACAAAAAATTCAGCAAGTATCCTTCAGTGTATAAGGATATATCAGTCGCCGTTCCTGCAAAGGCGGCCTCGAACGATATTGCTCTTAATATATCAGGCATCAGCTCTCTCATTGATGAGGTTGTGCTGTACGATGTTTATAAAGGGAAGGGTGTGGATGAAGGTGAGGTAAGCCTTACCTTCCGAATATTCTTCTCCGATCCTGAAAAGACCCTTACGGATGAGGAAACCAACGCTGTTCTTATGAAGATAGCCGGTTCCGTTAAGGAAGAGTTCGGAGCGAAGCTCCGCTAAAGGAGTTGCCCATGGCCGATGAGGGTCATGTAAAAGCTAGCGGCGAGATACTGAGCTTTCTGGTCAAGAACGGCAGGAAGCTCAGTTACAGCCCCGGTGATGTTGTCCTGCGTCAGGGGGAGCACTCGAACTACGTCTGTATCATCATGAGCGGTGAGGCGGAGGTGGTTAGGCATGATTCCTCCGGCGGGAGCGTCAGTATAGCAACCCTCGAACGGGGTGCTGTTCTTGGCGAGATGGGCTCCTTCCTTGACAACAGACGTACTGCGGATGTCGTGGCACTTACTCCTATGGAGCTTCTGGTGTTTCAGAACCACACCTTTCTTAAGGCACTGCGTGATGTTCCTGAGCTCGCCGAAAGGATAATGCGCAATTTTGCCCAACGCATAAACAGCATAAACGAGGAGCTCTCCGGTGTTCGCCGCTCAAAGCTCCTCTATGCCGTTTCCCTCCTGATTTACGAAAATATGGAAAACCCCCACAGCCTCAGTGAGCGTGTAACCATAAGCTACGATGATGCCTTCTTCTCATATGGGCTCCGGCAGGGTAAGCTACTGGACGGCCTTGTTATTCTCAGCGAATCGGGTGCCGTCAGCGGCATAGCGGAGGTATCCAAAGGGGGCTTCATATCCGGAGAGCGTATCAACGATGAGGCCGGTCTGTCTGCCCCTAAATCCTCTGTGACGCTTACTGTTGATGTGCCAGCACTCAAGGCTTCGCTTAAAGGTCTTGCCAAATTCTGAAACAAATCTATACTGCCGAATTCAGGCCTTGAGTAAACCTTGCTCCGGGCTCATCTTAATGATTAAAAAACAGGGAGGAAGATCTTGGTTACTGTCGAATACTCCGACGGAAAAAGATCCGAAACGAAACCGGGGACTGTTAAGAATATTCTTACAGGGCTCGGTCTAAGAGACAACTCAACCCTCGTTGTGCGTGAGGGTGAGCTCATCACCCATGACATCCATGTGAAAAGCGGTGAAACAATAAAGATAGTTAATGTGGTAAGCGGCGGCTGATGAAGTGTAAAAAGTGTCCCCAAAAAGCTGTAATCAAGATACCAAGAGCCAACGCCGCCTTCTGCCCCGAGCATTTCAACGAATTCTTCTATAAGCAGACCGAGAAGGGGATCGAGGATTTCAGGATGCTGTCCAAAGAGGACAGGACCATGGTCTGCGTCTCCGGCGGGAAGGACAGCCTTGTCCTCTGGCATGTACTCAGCGAGCTCGGCTACGATGTCACGGGTATGTATATCGATCTCGGAATCCCCGGCTACTCGGATAGATCCAAGGAGAGGGTGAACACGTTCGCAGTGAGAAGAGGGCTTAAGATCATAACTGTTGATCTTAAGGAACTCGGCTATGCTGTTCCCGATGTGGCAAAGTCCGCCAAGCGTCAGGACTGCTCCGTCTGCGGAACTATAAAACGATATTATTTCAACAAGATAGCCTACGACTACAACTTCGATGCTGTGGCCACCGGGCACAACCTTGATGATGAATCCTCACGCCTGCTGGGTAATCTCCTGCACTGGAGCGAGGAATATCTCCCCGGGATGAGCCCCGTTCTCCCCGCCGAGGGGAAGATGATGAAAAAGAAGGTTAAGCCGCTCATAAGGCTTACAGAGAAGGAGACGGCGGCTTTCTGTATCGTTAACGGAATCGACTATATAATGGAGGAGTGCCCCATGAGCAGGGGGGCTACCAGCCTTGTATATAAGGATGCGCTAAACCGGATCGAGGACGATATGCCCGGCACTGCGCACTACTTCTATTTCCAATATTTCAAAAAAGCAAAAAAATGGTTCAGCGTGCCGGACAGAAAGGGCGAGGGTGATACAACCCTGTGCGAAAGCTGCGGTATGGAGACTTTTACAGATAAATGCTCCTTTTGCAGGCTGGTGGAGAAAATGAATGAGCAGTCTTAACTACGGCGACAAGGTAATCCTTGTGGATGAGAAGAAGAAAAGCAGACACAACACAGTACTCAAGGAGGGGATACGCTTCTCCACCCAGTATGGTTTCATCGAACATGAGGATATCCTCAAAGCGGGTGACGGCGGTGTTGTAAAGGCATCCAAGGGGATGAAGTACAGGGTATATTCCCCTTCATACATAGACTACGTTATGGGCATCAAGCGCAGGGCTCAGATCATATATCCCAAGGATACAGCTGTTATGCTCATGTGGGGTGATATCCACCCGGGGCTTGATATACTTGAGGCCGGCATAGGGCAGGGTGCGCTCTCAATTGCGCTTCTACGTGCACTCGGAGGACAGGGTACGCTCACAAGCTATGAGGTGCGTGATGATTTCGCAGAGCAGGCACAGGGATTCATAAGGGACTATCTGGGCGAGACACCCAACCACTCCGTAGAGGTACGAAGCATATACGACGGCATCGACGGGCAGTATGATCGTATCATGCTCGACCTTCCCGAGCCTTGGCACGTTATCCCCCATTCCAAAGAAGGGCTCAAGGTGGGGGGGACGCTCATAGTCTATCTCCCCACGATCCTGCAGGTTAAGTCGTGTGTGGATGCCATGGAGGAATCGGGTCTTTACGATGATATAGAAACCTTCGAGTTCATAAAGAGACCGTGGAAGGTGGAGGGTCGCTCAGTGCGTCCGGAGATGTGGACATTCAACCACAGCGCATTTATCATATCCGCAAAAAGGGTCGGCTCATTCACAGAACCTGTTAATGAAGTTGAGGAAAAGCCATCAGAAACCGGAGCTGACGAAGAGGAGTAGGTATTCTTTTAAGCCTGTTTTCCGAAGGGTAGTCTGTGACCTGCGATCTGGCCGGCTATCCCCACTGCGAGAAATAGAGGTATGTAACTCCATGGTGTCTCAGTTGTTATGCGAACAAAGGCAACGATGGCGATGGGTATATGGATACACAGAAACCAGGCTATGCCGAATTTCTTTGTGAACCTTCTCAGGTAACCGAAGGGGAGGTTTAGGATAAAGGCTGTTAATGCTATAATGAAGATGCCCGTTGCTCCGATCATGCCTCATTATATAGGACTAAACAGGTATTATGTAAATGAAAATATTGTTAATCGGCCTCGGCGGATTCCTCGGGGCGGTATCTAGGTACGGCGTTTCCAAGGGAACCATGATGCTGGTGGGAACGAGAATCCCCTTCGGCACCATGGCTGTGAACATCATCGGCTCCTTTCTGCTGGGATACCTTTACACCGTTTCGGTGGATAAACTCGCTCTCGGTGAAAACTTCCGCTTCTTCGCTGCCGTGGGCTTCCTCGGCGCATTCACAACCTTCTCCACCTTCAGCGTGGAGACCCTTCACCTCGTCGAGGACGGAGCATACGCCTACGCATTCATCTATGCGGCAGGGAGTGTAATACTCAGCCTTTCAGCCGCTCTTTTTGGATTCTGGATCGCAAGGCTTTAAAACAAGGAGGTCATCATGGCAGGGCTTCTCGGTAAACAGAAGATGCTTCGCATCTACATCAGCGAAAACGACACTATTGACGGCAGGCCCCTCTATAAGGCCATTGTCGAGCTGTGCAGTGAGCAGGGTATAGCGGGCGCAACCGTTCTGCGGGGCATATACGGCTACGGCTCAAGGGGGGAGATACACTCCTCCAGAACCCTCACCCTGTCCTCCAGCCTCCCCCTTGTGGTGGAAATAATCGATACAGAAGAGAATATTGATGCTATACTCCCACTTATCGACCCCATGATGAGCGGCGGAATGATAACCATAGAGATGATCAACGTCCTCAAATATGAGTGAGGTGAATAATGAGCTGTCTCAGAAGGCTAAACTGCCCCGTTTTCAATGCTGAACGACTCCAGAGCGTTCCTGAAAAGGATGAATACACTGTCGAGATCGGCGGAAACACCCCTATGAAGGGTAAGTACCCCCTCAAGGAACTCCTCTCAAACTTCAAATACCGGACAATCGAAAGCAGACTTACCTCCGTATCCGGCTGGAGCATACGATGCGACTGGCAAGGGATACCGTGGAAGGACTTCATAGACTGGGCAAAGCCCGGAGATTACAGCTACGTATACTTCGAGAGCTACGGCAGTTACGTAACAGCTGTGGAGCGCAAGCATATGGACAATCCCCGTATCCTCCTTGCAACCCATGTGGATGGAGACGAGATAGAGTTCGAGTACGGCGGACCCTTCCGGAGCATCATACCGAATCTGTGGGGGTACAAAAGCTGTAAATGGATAAAACATATACACTTCCTTGATGAACACATCCGAGGCTACTGGGAATCCGCAGGCTATCCTGAAGAGGGGCTTATTGAGCCGGGATTCACCATGGACGTTAATACAGGGCAGAGAAGGAAAATAAACGGCGGGGAGGTCACCGAGTTTTAATATGGCTGGAAGCATTTTTGGAGAAGTATTCAGGATAAGCACCTTCGGCGAAAGCCACGGCAAGAGCGTCGGCGTCGTCATAGACGGCTGCCCCGCAGGTATAGATATCGCAGAATCAGATATCCAGAACGAGCTTAACCGCAGAAGACCCGGTCAAAGCGATGTCAGCACACCACGGGATGAGAAGGACAAGGTGGAGTTCCATTCAGGTATATTTGAAGGAAAAACCACCGGACACCCTATAATGATGCTGGTATATAACGAGAATCAGAGGTCCAAAGACTATTCCAAGGTTAAGGACCTCTTCCGTCCCGGCCATGCGGATTTCACTTATACCTCCAAGTACGGCATACGTGATTACCGGGGTGGTGGACGAAGCTCCGCAAGGGAAACCATAGGGCGTGTATGCGGCGGGGCGGTGGCAAAGCTTCTCCTCGATAAGATCGATCTTGAAGTTATAGGCCATGTTGTGCAGGTTGGTGATATTAAGGCGGAAAAATTCGATGCTGATTATATCGAAAAAAATCCTGTGCGTTGCGCCGATTCAGATATTGCGCAGAAGATGCGTGAGCTTATATTGAATGTAAGCAGTGAAGGCGACTCCATTGGTGCAGTTGTTGAGGTAGTCATCAGCGGTGTTCCCGTCGGTCTCGGCGAACCGGTCTTCGACAGGGCCGAGGCAGAACTGGCCAAGGGGATCCTCAGTATCCCCGCAGTTAAGGGTATAGAGTTCGGAACCGGTTTCTCCGCAGCTACGATGCGGGGGAGCCAAAACAACGATGAAATGTCAAAATACGGGTTCCTCTCCAATAACGCTGGAGGAACACTCGGCGGTATAACCACCGGACAGAATATCGTTTTCCGTTTTCCCGTTAAACCGGCCTCCTCAATCACAGTTCCAAAGCAGACCGTTGACCTCTACGGAAACGAGAAGGAGATTATAACCGAGGGAAGACACGATGCGTGCGTTGCTCCCCGTGTTGTTCCCGTTGCTGAGGCGATGTCACGGCTGGTTCTAATCGACCTCCTGATGAGGGATACAGCGGCAAGAAAACTTTTTTAAAGATTTTCTTTAGATATCTGTTGACATTACAGGGGGTTTTTCGTTATAACTGTCTTCCGTCGCAAGGACGGCAACCTTTTGGGAAGCACCTGATTTGGTGTTCATGGAAGGTAGATTTGTTTGAAAGCAGGGTGAGTTTGGTTCCGTTGGCCGATAAGTTGGCCGGGAGTCTTGTTAAGGGTGTTCACCATTGGTGACGCATCCGAAAGAGAGCAGGCCTCGTTAAGGGATATAAGAACTTACCGATAGGTATAATCCATTCCAGCCGGAGATGTTCCGGCGGTTCGATTTCAATGATAATACATCAGGACGGTGAAACCGTTTCCAGGTATGAGCGTTGAAACGGGCTTGGAACGAGGTTAAAAACTTTTTTAAAAAAAGTGATTGACTTCGCGGCTGAGATTGGTTATAACTTCCTTCCGCTCACGAGAGCGGGAGGGATAACAGAGCAAGTTAAACGTTGTTTGACAATAGAATAGGCCGGTCCGAGAAAAGGGAAAAAGATATAACTGAGTTTGGACGGAGAGTTTGATCCTGGCTCAGAACGAACGCTGGCGGCGTGCTTAACACATGCAAGTCAAGGGGAAAGCACCTTCGGGTGTGATTACACTGGCGCACGGGTGAGTAACGCGTGAGGAACCTGCCCCGGAGAGAGGGATAACAACTCGAAAGAGTT